>CAISGR010000077.1 GCA_903884945.1 uncultured bacterium | reverse complement strand
CGTCCTTCACCACCACCACGACCGCACCGGCGATGTTGCCGGTATCGAGGCCATAGGGAATCAGCCCGTCGAGCCAGCTGTCGACATCCGCCTTGGTCAATGGGGGGGAGCCGGTCGCGGGCGCCGGTTGCGATGCGGTGGACGATGCGGGCGGCCCGGCCGGAGCGAGCTTCGTCGGGGCCTGCGCCGTGATCGGCACGGCCACCAGCAACAGCGAGGGCAGGACGAGCCGGAGCAGGCGCGTGGCGGTGTCGATCAATCCGGTGCGCATCAGAATTCGAATCCTGCTGTGAGGCCAATCGTGCGGGGGCGGATCATCGCGACGTCGATCAGCCCCGCATAGCGGCCGCCATAGACGCCCGCATAGGTCTGCCCGCGTGAATTGGTGAGGTTCCTGGCATAGATGCTCAGCGTTACCGGCTTCATCTCGATGCCGGCGCGCAGATCGACGCTCTGATAGCCATCGAGCATGAGCCGGTGCCCGAAACTGCCCTGATAGCCGGAATCGAAATCGGCCGGGCGGTCGCTGACCGCCATGATCGATCCGCCCACAAAGGCGTTCATCCGTGCGCTGAGCGCCCAGTCGTAATCCGCCGAGATGCTGGCGGTCCAGCGCGGCGCATAGGGCAGCTGGTCCCCGTCCGACCCGCCGACCAGGATATTACCCTTGAGCGCGGTGTGATTATAGGCGGCCGAGGCCAGCACGACGAAGCCATGGACCGGGCGGAGCGTGGCCGTCACTTCGGCGCCATAGCTCTTTGCGCCTTCGCCGTTGCCGTCCGCGGTCACCGGGCCGACCGCGGTCTGGAAGGTCGTGGTGATCTGGGTGTCCTTCCAGTCGAGATAATAGACCGAGGCATCGATGCCGAAGGTCCGGTCGGCCGTCTCGGCGCGCACGCCGGCTTCGTAGCTGATCAGCGTATCGGCCCGGAACTGCGCGGGATAATCGGCGGGCGCGCCGGGCGGGACGACATTGGGGCCGCCGGGACGGTAGCCCTTGGCCACGCGGGCATAGACCGCGATCCGATTGTTGATCTCGTAGCGCGGCGAAACCGACCAGGTCCACACGCCTTCCGACGAGTGCCCCAGCAGCGTCCCGCCGGCGCCCTGGACCACGACGAACCCGCCGCCCAGGCTCTGCGTCGTGCGCTGCTCGTTATGGCTGTAGCGGACGCCGCCGGTGATATCGAAGGCCGGCGTCAGATGCCATGTCGCGCTGCCGAACCCCGCATATTCCTTGTACACCGAATCCAGCTGGGCCGTCAGGAAATGGCTGAAGGGAAAGGGCGCGGCGGGCGTCCCCGGGCCGAGCAGGTCCTGCGGGATGGTGCCGGCCTCGGGCAGGAAGGCGCCGGTCGCGGGGTCGAACGGCCGGTAGAGCTGATAGATCTGGCCCGGCTCGCGCGTGTAATAGCCGCCGATCAGCCATTCGAACCGGTCCGATTTGGCCGAGGTCAGGCGCACTTCCTGCGCGAACTTCTTCTGGCTGATGTTCGAGGGTTCGTCCGTGCCATAGGGCGTCGACGCGCCGTAGAAGGGGCTGATATCGCCCAGCAGCGGCGTCGCGTCGATATCCTCGTGCTGGCGCAGTGTGGCATAGCTGGTGACCGAGGTCAGGCTGACCGGGCCGAAATCATAATCCACCGTGCCGGAATAGAGCCGGTAGTCCACCCGGTTCCGCTCCGACAGGGTCTGGTAGCGCAGCAGGCCGGTGCCCGGCGCGCCGGTGAAGGGGTCGGCGGTAATCGGCTTGAGCGTCTGCGGGTCGACGTCGACCGTGTCGCGGCCATAGGCGCGGATATTCTGCGCGATCGCGGTGAGCCGGATCGAGAAGCGATCGCTCGGCTTGAACAGGAGGGACGCCCGTCCGCCATAATTGTCCGAATGATTGACGTCGCGGCCGGCGATGCCGACGGCATCGATATAGCCGGGCGTGTTGCGGTAGAAGCCGCTGGCGCGGATCGCCAGCGTGTCGCTCAACGGCACATTGACCACGCCGTTGCCCGACCAGCCCGTGCCCCCGCCGTCGACGGTCTCGACACCGGCCTGGCCGCGGATCGAGAACCGATCGAACTTCGGCGCCACCGTCACATATTTGAGCAGCCCGCCCAGCGAGTTCGCGCCGTAGAGCGTGCCCTGCGGCCCGCGCAGCACCTCGATCCGCTCGACGTCGAAGGGATCGATGTCGCCCGCCAGGTGCGCGGCGTTGGTCTGGCCCGTGCTCGATCCGAACGGCGTGTCGTCAATATAGATGGCGACCGTCGGGCTGGACCCGCCGGTATTGATGCCGCGCAGGATCACGCGGGCCTCGCCGGCATTCTGCTGCTGGAGGCTGAGGCCGGGAACGAGCGCGGCATAATCGACCAGGCTGGTGGCATGGCGTTGCTCGAGCACCTTGCTCGACACGACCGAAATGGATTGCGGCACGTCGATCAGATTCTGGCTGCGTTTCTGCGCGGTCACCACGATATCGTCGTCATACCGGCCATCGGCTTGCACGGTGTCGGCCGCAGCCGGCCCCGCCGCCTGCTGCGCCTGCGCCGCCGGGATCCAGGCCGCCATTGCCGTGGAAACCAGCCACAACGCCCTTGATCGAAACACGATCGCCATCGCCATATCCCCTGAAATGCGACGCCATCATGACGCATGTTTCATTTATGGCAACTGTTTTCTCGAACGGGCACGACGGTTTCCTCGGGGCCTGCTTTGCGCTAGCCTTGGGCGAGAGGGACCATGGCCAAGAAAACTACCAAGACCACAACGTCGCATCCCGGCATTGCGTTGCGCGCGGCGCGGCTCGAGCAGGGACTGACGCTCCGGGCACTCGCGGCGCGCCTCGACATGCCGTTCTCGACGCTCTCGAAGCTCGAGAACGGCAAGATGGCGATGACCTACGACAAGCTCGTCCGGCTCGCCCAGGGGCTCGGCATGGACATCGGCAGCCTCGTTTCCGGCGCGCCGCCGGCCGAGAAGCCGCCCGCCGCGCTCGGCCGCCGCAGCGTGGAGCGCGCCGGAAAATGGCAGGGCGCCACGACGGAACGCTACCGTCACCTCTATCCGGCGGGTGACCTGCTGGACAAGATGATGATCCCGATCATCATCGACGTGACGGCGCGCAGCGTCGACGAGATTGGCGGCCTGGTCCGGCACTCGGGCGAGGAATATCTCTACGTCCTGTCGGGCGCGATGGAACTCCATTCCGATCTCTACGCCCCGCTCCCGCTCGCCCAGGGCGACTCGGTCTATTTCGATAGCGGCATGGCGCACTGCTATGTCCTGGTCGGCGAGGCACCGTGCCAGGTTTTGTCGGTCTGCGCGGGCCCGGGAATGCAACGGTTCGCTGAATTCGCGCATCGCAGTTCGAATTCGGCCGACTCCGAAGATTCGCGATCATGATCCGGAAACGATGTTTCTCATATTGAAACGCGATCTCATCCATGTGATGTGAGCGGTCATGAAGACCGCCCAAACGCTCGTTCACCCGCTCACGCTCACCCATTTTCGCGATGCGATGGTCTTTCGGGAGCCCTTCCGCATCTCGGGCTATCTCTTCGAGTCGATGCCGGCGGTGATCGCGACCCTTTCTGACGGCGCGCTCACGGGCCGTGGCGAGGCCGCCGGCGTCTATTATCTCGACGACGATTCAGCGCATATGGAAGCAGAGATCGAGCGCTGCCGCACGGCGATCGAGGCGGGAATCGATCGCGAGGCGCTGCGCGCGCTGCTACCGCCCGGCGGCGCCCGCAACGCACTCGACTGTGCGCTCTGGGAGCTCGAATCGCTGCGCGCGGGCGTGCCGGTGTGGCAGCTCGCCGGAGTCGGCCGACCGAAGCCGCTGGTCACGACCTTCACGCTTCCGGCCGACGAGCCGGCCGAGATTCTCCGGCGCCTCGCCGGCCTGCCGGCAGTCAAGGCGATCAAGCTCAAGCTGGAGGGCGATCTCGCCGCGGACGCCGAACGCGTCAGGGCCGTGCGCGACGCCCTCCCGCATGTCTGGCTCGGGGTCGACGCCAACCAGGGCTATGGCGGCGACGATCTCGACGGCCTCGTGGCGATGCTGGTGGACCAGCGCGTGGCGCTGCTCGAACAGCCGATCCGCCGTGGGGACGAGGCGCTGCTCGACGGCTGGCATTCACCGATCCCGGTCGCCGCCGACGAAAGCGTGCTCGATCTCGCCGAGATCGACCTCCATCGCCACCGCTTCCAGGTGATCAACATCAAGCTCGACAAGTGCGGCGGGCTCACCGAGGCGCTGATGATGGCCGATCACGCCCGCCGGCTCGGGCTCAAGGTCATGGTCGGCAACATGGCCGGCGCGACCCTGTCGGCCGCCCCCGCCTTCGTCCTCGCCCAGTTGTGCGACATCGTCGACCTCGACGGCCCCTGGTTCCTCGCGGACGATCCGCTCGCGGCCGCGCTCTACCGCGACGGCGAAATCATGGTCCCGGCCGCGCTCTGGGGCGCCGGATAGGATGCGCGTCGCCGGGGCCGGCCGCGGCCTTCGGCCAGCGCCGCCGCGCCGGTGATCGCACCGACGAGCAGGTGCGTGGCGAGGGTCAGGCTTGCCATGAACGCCATCACCGCGGTGATCTGCGCGTCGCGGCCGAGCAGCAGGATCGCCAGCCCGGCGAACAGCACGTCCTTGTTGGGCAGCAGCGGCAGGCGCGAAAGCATCATCCGCAGCGTCGCCAGCGCCATCCACCAGCCAAGCGAAACGTCGGGCAGCAACAGGTGCCAGAGCGCCGCGGTGAGCACGAGGTTCGTGCCGATCCGCGCCATGTGCACCGCGAAGATCATCTGGAGATCGCGCCGCGGCAGCGAGAACAGCGTGCGCCGGAACAGGAACAGGGTCAGCGAGGTGACGACGACGACCGCGATCGACACGGCGAAGGTCCGCGCCAGCGCCCCGGTCATGAACACCGCCAGCACCGGCGCCATCGCCAGCATCATCGCCAGCGTGGAGAGGTTGCCCGCCACGGCCGACAGCATCGCGACATCCTTCACCGCGCCGAACGGCGATCCGGTGATGCCGGCATGGCGGCGCGCCCACAGATAGAAATGCGCGTCGCCCGAATAGCCGAGCACGATCTCGTTCGACACCAGCTTGCGCAGCAGCGGGACGATGCCGGCCCGCGGCAACGACCAGATCCGGCGATAGATCAGCCATTCGAACAGCGGCGAGACCGGGTACCAGGCGAGAAACACCAGCCAGAAGAGCGGCGAGCGCGGTGCCAGCGCCACCATCCTGGCCAGGTCGAAGCCCCGCAACTGGCTCACCACCGCGGCGAGGATCGCGATCGACAGCGCGATGCCGAGCCAGCCGATCACCCGCTCCCGCAGCGGATGGCGGTCGACCGCGACCAGCAGCGGGTCGATGGCGGTCGCCGCCGTCGCGGCCGAGGCCGCCGTGCCCGAAGCGGCACGTCCCATCGGATCGCCGCCATGCGGCGGATCGATCAGCCGCATGCTGCCGCTCGGGCAAGGGGCAGTATTCAGCGCCTGCATCCGGCATCTCCGACAAGATCTTCATAGCGGCTGACCGTGCGGCCACGGCCGAGCGCGGCGACGGTCGCGGTGATGCTGCGCACGAGCGGCGGCGCCGTCACATCGCCCGGATGAACCGCCACGCGCAGCACGCGCGGCCCCGGCACGAGCCGGGCGGCCGCGCGGGCGGCCGCCGCCACCGCCAGCGACGACGCCATCCGCGCCGGCGTCCGGCTCGCCCAGGTGATGACCGGCGAGCGCGCCACGATCGCGCCGCTCGCCGCATCCCATATCTTCCAGTGATCCTCGGCCAGCCCGATCCGGGCTTCGGTCATCGCCGCCAGCGCGCCCGGGCCATAGAGCCAGGCCGGCGCCACGAAGCCGGCAACCGGCCGGCCCGTCACATCCTCGATCAGGCTGCGGCCCGCCGCGATCCGCCGCGCGGCTTCGGCCCGGTCGAGCCCGAGAAACTCGCCCTCGCCCGCCGTCATCCGGCGCGCCTTGAAGCGGTCGACCGCCGATCCGTGCGTGCTGTCGTCGCGGTGCAGCGATCCGTGCAGGAAAATCTCCACCCCCGCCTCCGCCCAGCACCGCAGCCGGGCGGCAAAGGGCGATCCGCGCAGGATCGGCGCCTCGCCCCAGAAATTGGGCACCACCAGCATCGCCATGCGCTCGCCTCCGTTGGCGACGAGCAGGTCGCGCAACCGGTCGACCGCGCCTTCGTGGCGCGGCGAGACGTCATGGATCGACAGGACAAGGCGCCGCGGCGGGCGCGGCTCGGCAACGGAAAACGTCATTGGCGGCTAGACGCCGCCAAACGCCGCCAACCGCAGTCGCTTCCCGCAAATTATTTGCGGCTCAGAATCGGTGCGACACCGAGATGCTGATCGTGCGCGGCCGTGCCGGGGTATATTGCCGGATGCTGCGCACTGAAAAGGGATTGCCGAAGGCGAAGGTATCGGCCCGCGCGTCGAGCAGATTGTCGATGTCGAGGCGGGCGCTCAACGCGCCCGAGGTCGCGGCGATCCCGGCGCGCGCCACCACATAGCCCGGCATCGAGCGGTCGAGCCCGTCGTCGAAACTGAGCCGCGCCGCGCCGACGAGGTTGCCCGAGAGATAGGGCGCGAGCCGCCAGGCGTGGAAGGGGATGTCCCGCGCCAGTTCGAGCCGCGCGGTGACATCGGGTTGCAGCGGCAGGCGCAGGTCGGCGGGAAGCTTGGTGCCGTCCTCGGCACGAATCAGGCGCGGGTGCTGCAGGGTCGCGCCGGCCTTCAGCCGCCAGCCGCCGCCCGGGCGCCAGTCGGCCGCGACCTCGCCCCCCGGGATTATCGCGCTGCCGACATTGCGGGTCGCGATCAGCCCGTTCGCTTCGAGATAGTCCGATTGCACATGCGCCCAGCTGGTCAGGAACAGGCCGCCATTGATCGACAGCCGTCCCCCGTCGAGGCGGAGCCGCCCGCCAAGATCGAAGCTGCGCACCTCATCGGCGTCGTAGCGCCCGGTGGTGGTGTTGGCCGGATCGATGCCGCCCGACCGGAAAGCTGTGCCGAAGCGGATATAGATCAGGCGATCCGGCGCGATCTCGTAGGACAGCGACGCACTCGGCGTCACGCCCAGCGAGGCGCGCGCGGTGAAGGCCTGGCTCTGGTCCTCCTGTCGCTCGTCCTCGGTCGTCGCGCGGAACACGCGCACGCCGATCGCGAGGCGCAGGCGGTCGGCCAGCGGGGCGGCACCGTCGGCGAACAGCGCCGTCTCGGTCGCGCGCCGGTTGAGCACGAACAGCGGGCTCCAGCCGGTGTCGGCGCTGCTCAGTTCGCCCAGCGCATGAGTCGTGGCGGACAGATAGGAGGCGCCGGCAGTCCAGGTGAAGCGGCTGCCCGGGGCCGAACCCAGCCGGACCTCCTGGTCGAACACGCCGTAGCGGCGGCGGTCGCGATAGGTCGCGGCGCCCGACACGCCGAGTGCCGCGGCCGATGCCGACGCGTCATAGAGATCGGTCTGGTTCTGCCATGTGTTGCTCGTCGCGATCGTCAATTGCAGTGCGCCGACCGGCCCCGCCACGGTCGCCTGGGCCAGGCGCAGGCTCGAATCGCGCGGCTCGCGGATGGAAACGTCCCGGGTCAGGTCCTCGCCGGCGCGGTCGACATACTGGCTGTCGCGCAGCCCGATCGATTGCGCGGTGCCCGCCAGGTCGATCGTCCAGCCGGCGGCCGGCGCGATCCGCAGCGAGAGGCGTCCGCCGCGCGTCACCCCGCGATTGACGGCGCGCGCGCCCGACACATCGTTGATCCAGCCGGGATCGAGCGCGACATAGCCGACCGCGCGGATCGCCACGCGATCGTCGACCAGCGGGATATTGGCCATCGCTTCCGCCTGCGCGCCGATCCCGCCGCCCGGCAGCACGCTGGTTCCGCCGGCGGCATAGCCGTCGACCGATCCCAGCACCGGCCGGTTGGTGACGATGCGATAGACCCCGCCCAGCGCGCCGGTGCCGTAGAGCGGGCCCTGCGGCCCCTTCAATATCTCGACTCGCGCGATGTCGGCCAGCCGCAGCCCGGGCTCGGCCGCATCATAGGTCACACGGGCATCGTCCACCTGCACGCTGACGGTCGACTGGCTGAATCCGTTGAACGGGCTGTCGGCGATGCCCCGGATGAACAGCCGGTCACGGCCCGCGCCGAGATGCGTCAGCACCAGTCCCTCGACGCCGGCGGCGGCATCGTGCGCGTCGCTGCGACCGCCCGGGCGCCCGCCCGCTTCGGGGGCATAGACGGCAATCGGCGCCGCGACCGCCGACAGCGCCTCGGACTGCTTGCGCGCCGTGACCACGATGTCGCTCGCCGGCTGCGCGTCCTCGGGTTCGGCGGACGGGACCTCCGTCGCCGGCCGGCGCGGCACCAGCCGATAGGTAAGCGGCCCGGCGCGTACCGCGCGCAGCTTCGTCGCGTGCAGCAGGCGTTCGAGCGCCTCGCGCGCCGTCATCTCGCCGCGCACCGCGCGCGACGCGACGCGCGGCAAGGGGCCCGTCATGGCCAGAGAAATCCCGGTCTGCGCCGACAGCGACGCCAGCGCGTCGGTCAGGTCGCCGGCACCGATGTCGATCCGGTATTTCGTGTCCCGCGCCTGCGCGGCGGGCGACCATAGCGCGGCACTAGCGACCAGCGCGGTCGCCAAGGCGTGTCGCATTCCCGTCCGTTCGAACATCCAGCCCCGTCAGTTGCGCCAGCGCCGCGACCATCGCCTCCGGCTTGCCCGGCGCGATCACGCCGGAGAAGCGGCGGCGCGCGACCCCGGGATCGATCTCGACAGGCACACCGCCATAGCGCGCGATATCCGCCACGACCAAGCCGAGCGGTACATCGTCATAGACCAGCCGGCCGCCACGCCAGGTGCCGGTCGCCGTCGCGCGGGCAGCGCGCACCTCCACCGTGCCATCATCGCCATAGGCGGTCAGCACCTTGCCGGCCGCCAGCGCGACCTCGCCGGCGACATGCGGCGAGCGGATCGCCACGCGGCCCTCGGCCACCGCCACGCGCAGCATGCCGCCGCCCGACATGACCTCGAAGCGCGTGCCGACATCGCGGATCTCATATCCGCCTGCCTGGACGACCAGCGGATGCGCTGGATCGTGGCGCACGTCGAAAAAGGCGCTGCCCTCCAGCGCCAGCGGCGTGCCGCGCGACGATCCGGCGCGCAGCACGCTGCCCGGCGCCAGCGCGGCGGTCGATCCGTCCGCCAGCCGGACGGTGCGGCCCTGCCCCGCGGGCGCGCGATAGGCGATCTCTGCCTGATCCTGCCGTTTCGCCGGGAATTGCGTGATGCCCAGCCCGATCGCCGCGACCGCCGCGGCAGCAGCGGCGACACTCCAGCCCCACCGCGCGGTACGCCGGACCGGCTCGGCGAGCTCCGCCGGCACGATCTGCCGCAGGATCGGCTGCGCCGCCGCGATCCGCGCATCGAGCCGCGCGATTGAGTCATAGGCCCGGCGATGGCGCGGATCCGCCTCCAGCCACGCGGTGAAGCCGTCCCAGTCCATGGCGTCGTCGGCCTGCCCCAGATGCCACCGCGCCGCCGCCTGGTCGATATCGTAGATCTCGTCGCTCATGTTGCGTTCATCGATGCGCCGTCGCCGGCCCATCGTCCCTGTTCACCCCTGAGACGCCGCCGATTCGCCATACCTCAGTCCTGCAGCGCGCGACGCAGATGCGCCATCGCCACCGCCATATGCTTTTCCACGCCGCTGCGGCTGATGCCCAGCCGCGCGGCCACCTCGCCATGCGACAGTCCCTCGATCTTGTGGAGCCGGAACGCCCGCCCGGCCCCCTCGGGCAGCGCGGCGATGGCGGACGCCAGCGCCGCCGCATCCTCGCGCGCAAGCATCTCGGCTTCGGCATCGGGGCGCGGATCGGCCGGCTCTGCAGCTCCCGGCGCGTCCAGCCCGGACGCGACCCAGTCCGCTTCGCGCTGCGTGCGCCGCTGCCGCGCCCGGGCGCCGTCCAGCACCAGATTCTGCGCCGCGCGATAGAGATAGGCGCGGCCATTGCCGAGCGGCCCGGCATCGACCGAGCGCACCCGGATCCACAGTTCCTGCAGCACGTCTTCCGCCTCGGCCCGGTCCCCGGTGCGCGCGACCAGGAAGCGCAGCAACTCCGCCCGGTATTGCTGGTAGAGTTGCGATAGTCCGGATGCCTGGGCGTGAACGGTTGGGATCCTTCGGCGACGACGACCGCGCCTGTGCTCCCCTTTGGCGGGCCGGGCAAGATAGGCACTATCCGGATGGAGCGGCCCGGCCGGTTCCGGCACGACGGACTGCGGTGCGCGGCACCCGGCATCGTCTTGTCGACAAAGGAGCCTCCGCGATGACGATTTCCCCTGCCGCGCCCCCGGGGCGTCCCGATTCCGCCGGGGTCCGTCCGCAATGAGGATCGTCGACGTCTGCGCCTTCTACACGCCCCATGGCGGGGGCGTGAAAACCTATGTCGACCGCAAGTTCGCCGCCGCGGCTGCTGCCGGGCACGAGATGATCGTGATCGCGCCGGGCGAACGCGACGGCGTGGAGATTCGCGGCCCCGGCGCGCGCCTCGTCACGCTTGCGTCGCCCCAGCTGCTGCTCGACCGGCGCTACCGCTACTTCGCCGACGAAATCGCGCTGCACCGGACGCTCGACGCCTGGCGGCCCGATCTCGTCGAGGCCTCCTCGCCCTGGTCGAGCGCCTCGATGGTTGCACGCTGGAGCGCTTCGGTGCCACGCTCGCTCGTGATGCATGCCGATCCGCTCTCCGCCTATGCCTATCGCTGGTTCGGCGGGGTCGCCGATATCGCCACGATCGATCGTGGGTTCGATCGCTTCTGGCAGCATTTGCGCCGGCTCGACCGGGCCTTTGATTGCGTGGTCAGCGCCAGCCCCAACCTCACGGCGCGGCTCGCTGCGGGGGGGCTGCGCGGCGCCACCACCGTCGCGATGGGGGTGGAGCCTGGCATCTTCTCCCCCGCGCATCGCGATCCCGCCCTGCGCGCACGGCTGCTGGCCTTATGTGGCCTCGGCCCGGAGGCGACGCTGCTGCTCGGCGCCGGCCGCTATTCCTCCGAAAAGCGCTGGACCATGGTGATCGACGCAGCGCTGTCGGCCGGCGCGCGCACGCCCACCGGACTGCTGCTCGTCGGTGACGGACGCATCCGCCGCGCGCTGGTCGCCCGGGCCGGCGGCTCGCCGCACATCGTGGTCGGCGCGCCGATCCGCGATCGGGGGGCGCTGGCCACGACCATGGCGAGCTGCGATGCGTTGGTGCATGGCTGCGAGGCGGAGACCTTCTGCATGGTGGCGGCCGAGGCCCGCGCCAGCGGCCTGCCGGTCATCGCGCCGGATCGCGGCGGCGCGGCCGATCATGCCGGTGCGGCGCCCGGCCGGCGCTATCGCGCCGCCGATCCGATCGCGCTGCGCGACGCGATCCTCGCCGTCGCGGCCGAACGCCGCGATCCGGTGCCGCGCGCCCTGCCTCGCGTCCGCACCATGGACGAGCATTTCGAACAGCTGTTCGGGCTCTATGCGGGCTTCGCCGTGCCGCGTCGCAAGGCCGCCTGAGCGGCAATGCCCGCCCTGCGCATCGTCGACCGCTATCTGTTTCGCCAGATGGTCGGCGGCTATCTGCTGGTCGTGGTGGCGCTGGTCACGATCATGTCGCTCGAGAATGTCTCGCGGCTGACCGCGGCGATCATCGATACCGATTCGCCGGTGCTGCTGCTCGTCCGTCTGATGAGCACGCTCGTGCCGGAATATCTCGGCATCGCGATTCCCGTCGCCACCTATCTCGCGACGGCGATGGCCGTGCGGCGGCTCAGCCTGGCGGGGGAATGGCAGATCTTCGAGGCCACCGGGCTTTCGCCCGCCCGCATGATGATGATGCCGATGACCCTCGCCTTGCTGTCCGCGGGGGCACAGTTGACCATCCGGCTCGACGTCCAGCCGGTCGGAGAGCGCACGCTCGACCGGCTCCTGTCCGAGGTGCGCCGGGGGTTGCACGGCATGACCTTCAAGCCCGGCGAGATCGTCGCGGTCGATGCACTGACGACTGTCTTCGCCGAGCGGCCAGCCGACGCCGCGCCGGGGACGCTTGCCAATGTCATCATCCGGCACCGCAAGGACGTCGCGACGGCCGAGCGGGCGACCGTCACGCGCGACGTGGCCGGCGGGATCGGCTTCACCCTGTGGAACGGCACGCTGGTGGAGCACCGCAGCGACGGCCATTTCCGGACGCTCACCTTCGCCCGCTACAGCATGAACCTGCCGGCGGCGCAGGCCGCGGCGCGCCGCCGCAGCGCCGCCGATCGCAACGATCGCCTGCGGCTCGCCGAACTGCTGCCGCTGGTCAGGGCCGAGGCGGGGACCCATGGCGTTGCCGAGCCCGCCACGGCCGCGCTGCTCGCGCGCCTGCAAAGCGCGGCCTTCTGCCTGATGCTGCCCTGGTTCGGCTTCGCCTTCGGGGTGCCGCCCAAGCGCCAGGCCGGCGGCGCGGCGCTCCTGCTCGGCGTGATCCTGATCGTCATCAACCTCCGCTCGACCGCCTTTGTCGAGCGCAACCTGAGCTCCGTCCCGATTCTCTCCGCGCTGGCACACCAGGCGCTCTGGGCGGCGATCACCGTGGCGGTGTTCAAGGGCTCGCGCCATTTCGGCCCGGGCTGGATCGACGAAGCGCTGGCGCGCGGGGCACAGCGGCTGGTGGCGCTGCTGCGTATTCCGCGCCATGCGCTGGGGATGGACCGGGACGGCGTCACCCTTGCCGGACGCCCCGCCCCGCATCGCTCCTGATGAAATCGATGAAGGCCCGGAGCGGCGCCGGCAGGTAGCGGTGGCCGGCATAATAGAGCAGCGGGCCCGAAAAACTCTGCCACCAGGGTTCGAGCACCGGTTCCAGCGCCCCGCTCGCGAAATGCGGCTGCAGCCAGTCCTCGAACAGCGACACCACGCCAAGCCCGGCCACCGCTGCGCTGACCATCAGGTCCGAGGCCGCGCCGGGTTGCACCAGCAACGGTCCCGCGGTGTCGATCCGCACGATCTCGCCCGCGCGCTCGAATTCCCAGGCCGGCGTCGCGCCGCCGGCAAAGCGGCCGCGCAGGCAGGCATGGGCAAGCAGGTCGCGCGGATGCTCGGGCCGGCCGCGCGCATCGAGATAGGCGGGGGAGGCCGCGGTGGCGAAGCGCTGGATCCGCGGGCCGATCGGCACCGCGATCATGTCCTGCTCGAGGCGCTCGTCATAGCGGATGCCCGCGTCGAACCCGGCCGCCAGCACGTCCACGAATCCGTCTTCCACCGTCACTTCGAGCCGGATGTCGGGATAGGCCTGCAGGAAGGGGGCGACGATCCCGGGCAGCACGATCCGGGCGACGTTCGCCGGCACGTTGAGCCGCAGCGTCCCGGCCGGCCGGTCCCGAAAGGCATTGACCACGTCGAGCGCCGCCGCCACCTCGCCCAGCGCCGGCCCGAGCCGCTCGAACAGGCGTGCGCCGGCCTCGGTCGGGGTCACGCTGCGCGTGGTCCGGTTGAGCAGCCGCACGCCGAGCCGCGCCTCGAGCCGGCGGACCGCCTCGCTCAGCCCGGAGGCCGATGCGCCGCTAACGCGCGCCGCATCGCGGAAGCCGCCGGCCCGGACGACGGCCACATAAGTTGCAAGATCGTCCAGTTCAGTCGCCATTGTACGATATCTCGCACGACCCGTGCCGATTGCAACGCCTTATCGCGCATCACGCCGGACGCCATATCGCCTGTGCCGCAACCCGGAGACCCAGCATGACCGACTCAGCCCCCCCTTCCACCTTTCCCCTCGCCGACCGCACCGTGAACCGCATGGGCTATGGCGCGATGCAGCTTGCCGGACCGGGCGTGTTCGGCCCCCCGCGCGACCGCGCGATGGCGCTCGCGGTGCTCCGCGAGGCGATCGCCCAGGGCGTCAACCATATCGACACCAGCGATTTCTATGGCCCGCACGTCACCAATCAGCTGATCCGCGCGGCGCTTCATCCCTATCCGGAGGATCTCGTGATCGTGACCAAGGTCGGCGCCGTGCGCGGCGCGGACGGGTCGTGGCTGCCGGCCCTGGCGCCCGCCGACCTCGTCAGCGCGGTGCACGACAATCTGCGCCATCTCGGCGTCGACGCGCTCGACGTGGTCAACCTGCGCGTCGGGGGGCTCGCAGCCCCGGCCGATGGCCCGATCGAGGAACAGTTCGGGGCGCTGGCCGACCTCCAGCGCCAGGGCCTGATCCGCCACCTCGGCCTGAGCAACGTGACATCGGCCCAGGTCGCCGCGGCACGCGCGATCGGCACGGTCGTCTGCGTCCAGAATCATTACAACCTCGTCCACCGCGCCGACGATCCGCTGATCGACGAGCTGCAGTCCTCGGGCATCGCCTATGTGCCCTTCTTCCCGCTCGGCGGCTTCACTCCGCTGCAATCCTCCACCCTGTCGGCGGTGGCGACGCGGCTCGGCGCGACGCCGATGCAGGTCGCACTGGCCTGGCTGCTGCGGCGGGCGCCGAACATCCTGCTGATCCCGGGCACGTCCTCGCCGCAGCACCTGCGCGAAAATCTGGCGGCCGCCGACCTCATCCTCCCCGAGGCGACGCTTGGCGAGCTCGACCGGATCGGGGCAGCCGACGATCGCTAGGACAGGGCGCGGGCGGGCGGCAGCGATTTCGGCGCGGCGAGGCGCAGGCGGGGCAGCAGCCACCGCCGTCGCCACCGAAAATGTCGCCGGAGAAGCGGCCTCGGGCACAAAATTACAGGCCGTTCGAATCGCCCCGGGTTTATTGCGGATTTCCGGCCCCGCGGCCGGCCCGACGCTGGACTCGGGGTGGTTTGCCCTCTTAAGCCACCGCCATCCTCATCTCCCGCCGAAAGGCCATTCCCGCATGATCCGTACCGTCGCGCGCCTGTCCCTCACCGTCTCGCTGCTCGCCTCCGCCGCCATGCCTGCGCTGGCCGAGAATTCGAAGCCGCAGCCCGTGCCATGGGTCGACACCATCCCTGCGGCGCGCGACATTCCCTATCCCGGCACGATCACGCTCGACATCGACGCGACCGACACGGCACGCGGCATCTTCACCACCAAGGAAACCATCCCGGTCAAGGAAGCCGGGCCCATGGTGCTGCTCTTCCCGAAATGGCTGCCGGGCAATCATTCGCCGACGGGGCAACTTGACAAGGTCGTCGGCCTGCACATCCGTGCGGGCGGCAAGGAGATCGCCTGGACGCGCGATCCGGTCGATGTCTACGCCTTCCATATCGAGGTGCCGGCGGGCGCCAGGGCGCTCGATATCGATCTGCAATTCGCCTCGGCCACTGCACCGGACCAGGGCACCGTCGTGGTCGGCCCGGATATCATGCGGCTGCAGTGGAATTCGATGAGCCTCTATCCGGCCGGCTATTTCACCCGGCAGATCCCGGTCAAGGCGACGGTGAAATACCCCGATGGCTGGCATGCCTCGTCGGGCCTCCCGTCAAAGGCGGTCGGATCGACCTACAGCTATACGCCGACCAATTACGAGATCCTGGTCGATTCGCCCGTGCTCGCCGGCCGCTATTTCAAGCGGTGGGAACTGAGCCCCCGGGTCGATCTCGACGTCTATGCCGACAAGGCCGAGGAACTGGCCGCGACGCCGGAGCAGATCGATGCGCACAAGAAGCTGGTCGATCAGGCGGTGAAGCTGTTCGGCGCGCAGCATTACGACAAATATGTCTTCCTGCTCGCCTTTTCGGACCAGATCGCCGGCGCCGGCCTGGAGCATCATCGCAGCTCCGAAGACGGGGTGAAGCCCGGCTACTTCCTGAAATGGAAGGATGGCCCCGGATCACGCAACCTGCTGCCGCACGAATATACCCATAGCTGGGACGGCAAGTTCCGCCGCGGGGCGGATCTGTGGACGCCCGACTTCCGCACGCCGATGCGCGATTCGCTGCTCTGGGTCTATGAGGGCCAGACCCAGTTCTGGGGCTATGTGCTCCAGGCGCGGTCGGGCCTCGTGTCGAAGCAGGATACGCTCGATCAATATGCCAGCATCATGGCGCAGCTCGACAACCGCCCGGCGCGCAACTGGCGCCCGATGATCGATACGACCAATGATCCGACGATCTCGCTGCGCCGGCCCAAGGGCTGGCTGAGCTATCAGCGCTCCGAGGATTATTACAATGAGGGCCTGCTGATCTGGATGGAGGTCGATTCGATCCTGCGCAAGCAATCGGGCGGCACCCGCTCGATCGACGATTTCGCGAGCAAGTTCTTCGGCCTGACCGACGGCGATTATGGCGAAGTGACCTACACGTTCGACGATGTCGCCGCGACGCTCAACAGCATCGTGCCCTATGACTGGGCCGGGCTGCTGCAGAAGCGGATCACCGAGGTCGGGGCCCCGGCGCCGATCTCGGGCTTCGCCGCCAATGGCTACAGGCTGGTCTATACCGAGGAGCCGTCGCCTTCGACCAAGCAGGCCGAGACGACCGCCAAGCGCACCGATCTCAGCTATTCGATCGGGCTTGCCGTCAACAACGAGGGCGCCGTCACCGCCGTCCAGTGGGACGGCCCGGCGTTCAAGGTGGGGATGACGGTCAGCGACACGATCATCGCCGTCAACGGCACGGCCTTTTCCGGGCAGGTACTCAAGGAGGCGGTCACCGCCGCCAAGGCCGGCAAGGAACCGATCGTCCTGCTGGTGAAGGCAAATGACCGGATCGAGCCGGTGAGCATCGACTATCACGGCGGCCTGCGCTATCCGCACCTCGAAAAGATCGGCACCGGAGAGGGTGGCCTGGATAAGCTTCTGACGCCCCGCTGAGCGGGGAAGCGGCATCGGCGCGCCCCCGGCCAGGGGCGGGCCGGGGCCGTGCAGCCACTGCAAGGAACCCCATGAACATCGATTTGATTCCTGTCGGCGACGATCCCCCCAACAGCCTGAACGTCATCATCGAAGTGCCCGTCGGCGGCGAACCGGTGAAATATGAGTTCGACAAGAAGTCGGGCGCCCTGTTCGTCGATCGCATCCTGCACACGCCGATGCGCTACCCGGCCAATTACGGCTTCGTGCCGCACACCCTGTCGCCCGACGGCGACCCGCTCGACGCGCTGGTCGTGGCGCGCTCGCCCTTCGTTCCCGGCTGCGTCGTGCGCGCCCGGCCGATCGGCGTGCTGAAGCTGGAAGACGAGGCCGGCGGCGACGAGAAGCTGGTCTGCGTGCCGGTCGACACCACCTTCCCTTATTATTCCGATGTCGGCGAGCGCGGCGACCTTCCCTCGATCGTGCTCCAGCAGATCGAGCACTTCTTCAAGCACTACAAGGATCTGGAATCCGAGAAGTGGGTGCGCATCGGCCAGTGGGGCGATGCCGAGGAAGCCAAGCGCGTCGTGGTCGAGGCGATTGCCGCGGCCAAGGCAGCCAAGGCCGCCAAGAAGGTGAAGAAGTCGAAGAAATAGCATGAGTGCCGGGGGGTGAGGATGCGGACGACCTGGAGGGGATGCGCGGCGGCGGGGATCGTCGCCTTTGTCTGCTCCTGGGCGTTCGGCCAGATCCCCGGCCTCGTCGCCTGCGGGCCGGCGGGCGATCTCGGGCCGATCATCGCGTTCGAGTTCGCCCGCACCCCGGCCGATGTCGCCGCGCTGTTCGGCACTGCCCCCTGCACCGCGACCCTGGTCGCCGCGCAGAAGACCGGCCTGCTGCTCGACGGGCTCGGCTTCATCCCCAGTTATACCGCCTTCCTCGTCCTGGCGGTGCTCGCCGCCGGCACGCGCGGATGGCTGCGCGCGACGGCGGTCGCCGCGCTGCTCGTCGCCGGCCTTGCCGACGAGATCGAGGGCTTCCTGCTCAACGCGCTCCTGGATCGCCTGCCCGGCACCCCGGCGCTCCTCCACGCCCTGTGGTGGGCGGTGCATGCCAAGTTCCTCCTCCTCGCGCTCGGCACGATTCAAATCGGCGGCGCGCTCGCTGCGGGGTCATGGCCGGGGCGGATCGTCGGCGCCGTCATCCTGCTCGGGGGCGGCATCGCGCTGCTCTGCCTGCTCGTCGGCAGCAGCCTGATGATGCAGGGCTTCCTGGTCGGCTGGACCGTGCTGCTGCTCGCCGCGCTTACGGCTTCTTTCTGGCCGCGCGTTTTTTCGTCGGGTTCCTGATCCCGGCAGCGATCCCCAGCGAAGCCCAGTCGCGCATCGCATCGGCATCGTCATACACGTCGTCGGGCGCGCGGCGGTAGTTCATCGTCTCGATCCGCCCGTCCCCCATCGTGAAGGTGAAGCGCGCGCAGCCGGCCGCATCCCAATCGGCATCGCTGACGGCATCGGCCTTGAACCAGACCGCATCGTCCGCGACGATCGCGAAGATCGTGCCGTCGCAATACAGCGTCGCCCCGCCCATCATCTTGCGCAGCGTGACGCTGCCGACGGGCTCGAGCGCCTCGGTGATCCAGTCGACGAGCCCCTGGTCGAACGCCATCAGCTGCTCGCCGTCAGCTTGAGGCCGGCGATGCACGCCACGACGCCGAGCATCAGCAGCAGCCGCACCAGCCCGGCCGATTCACCATACCAGGCGATTCCGACGACCACCGTGCCGAGCGCGCCGATCCCGCCCCAGACGATATAGGCCGTCCCCATCGGGATCGACCGCGCCGCGACTTCGAGCAGGCCCATCGAGAGCGAGACGGAACCGAGAAAGCCCAGGGTCCAGGGCAGGTTGCGGAAGCCGTCCACATGCCTGAGGCAGGTGGTGAAGCCGATCTCGAACAGCCCGCCGATCACCAGCAGCAGCCACGCCATCTCAGCTGCGCCCCGCGAGCTTGGTCAGCGCGTCGCCCGAAACCCGGTTCACCGTCCACCCGTCCATCGGCACCGCGCCCATCGCCTTGTAGAAGGCGATCGCCTTCTCGTTCCAGTCGAGCACCGACCATTCGAACCGGGTGCAGCCGCGCTCGACCGCGATGCCCGCAAGGTGCCGCAGCAGCGCCGCACCGATGCCCCGCCCGCGCGCCTCGGGCGTCACGTAGAGATCCTCGAGATACAGCCCGCGCCAACCGGTCCAGGTCGAGAAATTGTGGAAGAACAGCGCCATGCCCAGCGGTACGCCGTCCTGCTCGGCGATCACCGCCTCGGCATCGGGCCGGTCGGCGCCGAACATCGCCTTGTGCAGCAGTTCCTCGGTCGCGACGACCTTGTCGGCCTCGCGCTCGAACGCCGCCAGTTCGCGCACGAAGCGCATGATGGTGGGAACGTCGTCGGGGGTGGCGAAACGGATCACGGTCATGCGGCTGCCTCGGTTTGCGGAGCGGGTGCGGCGGTGCCGCGGATGGCGGCGAGGCAGCCGGCGATGATCAGCCCGGCCCCCGCCACGGTGTAGAGTGATACATGCTCGCCAAAGACCAGCCAGCCCAGGATCGCCGACCAGAGAAAGGCGGTATATTCGACCGGGGCCAGCACCTGCGCTTCGGCCCGGCCATAAGCCCAGGCGAGCGCGGCGGCCGAGAAGGAGCCGAGCGCCGCCGCCGCGGCGATCGCCGGCAGCTGCGCGACGGAGGGCATCGCCGCGAACCAGGGCGCGCCCAGCAGCAGCAACAGGCCGATGATCAGGCCGGTGAACAGCGTCACCTCGATCGGATCGGCGATCTGCGCCTGTTTGCGCAGGAGGACCAGGCTGAAGGCGTACAGCACGGAGGCGATCAGGATCGCGCCCGACCCCAGCAGCGTATCGCTCGATGCGCCCGCCCGTGCCTGGCCCCAGGCGATCACGACCACGCCGGCGCTGGCGATCGCCGAGCCGAGGATGGCGGCGCGGCGGATGCGCTCGCCCAGCATCGCTGCGGCGAGATACAGCGCGATCAGCGGCGCGAGGAAGGTCAGCGCCACACCCTGTGCCATCGGCACGCGGACCAGCCCCCAGAAGAACAGCAGCACTGAAAGGCCCGCCGCCAGCCCGCGCAGCAGGTGGAGCTTCAGCGCCACCCCATCGGGCCAGGGTGTGCGCCGCGCGATGAAGACCGCTCCGGTCAGCAGCACGCCCCCGATCGAGCGCCACAGCACTGCGCTATAGGCGCCGCTAGCGATGCTCAGCCCCTTCACGATCGCGTCCATGCAGGCATAGGTCGCGATCCCGACGCTCGCGACCGCGAACGCGATCGCCGGCACCGAGAAGCGCGACGCGCTCACGCCGGCGCCGCGCGGTCGCGCGCATTCGGCTTGCCCATATCCTCTCCCCCGTGAACGCCGCTTCAGGCGGCGACGCGTGCCTCGTCCGCCGCCTCGATCTCGGCGGCCTTCGCCTCGACCAGCTTGACGATATGCTCGATCATGTCCTCGCTCTGGACGGTATGATCGGTCACGCCCGACAGATAGACCATATGCTTGCCGTTGCCGCCGCCGGTCAGGCCGATATCGGTCTCGCGCGCCTCGCCCGGGCCGTTGACGACGCAGCCGAGCACCG
Source organism: uncultured bacterium (assembly GCA_903884945.1). Classification (GTDB taxonomy): domain Bacteria; phylum Pseudomonadota; class Alphaproteobacteria; order Sphingomonadales; family Sphingomonadaceae; genus Sphingomonas. Next base: position 3,087 of record CAISGR010000077.1, on the reverse strand, counting down.
AGAGCGACATCGGGGTGCGGATATGCTGGAGCCGTTCCTCCAGCGCCTGCACGGTGCGGATCACGTCGAAGCCCTGCCGGGCGCAGCTCGGGCAGGAAACGACGCGCACGCCGCGGTTGCGGATGCCGAGGCTCTTCAGGATCTCGAAGCCGACGCGGACCTCTTCCTCGGGCTCGGCCGACAGCGAGACGCGGATCGTGTCGCCGATCCCGTACCAGAGCAGCGAGCCGATCCCGATCGCCGACTTGACCGTGCCGCCGACGAACCCGCCAGCCTCGGTGATGCCGAGATGCAGCGGACAGTCGACGACCTCGGCGAGCTGCTGATAGGCGGCGACCGCGAGGAACAGGTCGGACGCCTTCACCGCGACCTTGAACTCGTGGAAGTCGTGATCCTGCAGGATGCGGATATGGTCGAGCGCCGACTCGACCAGCGCCTCGGGGCAGGGCTCGCCATATTTCTCGAGCAGGTCCTTCTCGAGCGACCCGGCATTCACGCCGATGCGGATCGCGCAGCCATTGGCCTTGGCGGCGTTGACCACTTCCTTCACGCGCTCGGACGAACCGATATTGCCCGGGTTGATGCGCAGGCACGCGGCCCCGGCATCGGCCGCTTCCAGCGCGCGCTTGTAGTGGAAATGGATGTCCGCGACGATCGGCACGCGGCTGGCGCGGACGATCTGGCGCAGCGCGGCGGTCGATTCGACGTCCGGGCACGACACCCGGATGATATCGACGCCGGCATCCTCGCAGCGACGGATCTGATCGATCGTCGCCTTGGCGTCCGACGTGAGCGTGTTGGTCATCGTCTGCACGGTGACGGGCGCGTCACCGCCGACGGGGACGTTGCCGACCATGATCTGGCGGCTCTGACGGCGCGTGATGTCGCGCCAGGGACGGATGGACATGGAAATTCCTCGCTTCGCGGTCGCTATAGCGCCGCCCGGGCGTGCACGAAAGCGGTCCGCTCAAACCTGCACCGAATCTCGATAGCGCCGGCTGCCGCGCAGGCTCGCTCCGCTGGCGAGCGTCACGGTGAAGTCGCCGCTCTTGTCCGTCTCGATCCGCCGGACCGCGTCACGCCGGACGAGTCGGCTGCGGTGGATCTGGACGAAGCCCGGGCCGAGTTCGTCGGCGACCGACGCCAGCGTCGCGCGATGCAGCAGGCTGCGGCCGTTCCAGGCGAGTTCGACATAATTCCCGGCCGCGGACACATGATCGATTTCGTCGGCCGGCACCTGGTGCGTCACCGCACCGACCGGCACGATGAGGACCCGACGCGGCGCATGGCCTTGGGCTGGCACGGCCGCCCGTGCCAGCAGCCATTGGGCGACCGCGGCAAGCCCCGCAAACTGCAGGAATGACGCGAAGTCCTTGCGATATTCATAGAGCAGCCGGTTCGAGACCCGGTTGAAGAACAGATACTGGCCACCCTCCAGCGCATAATAGAGCTTCCGCAGGCCGACCATCAGCGCGACATGCGCCAGTGACAGCGGCATGCTGGCCGCCACGACCAGCAGCGCCACCACCAGCCACGAATAGCGCGGCGGGCGGAGGTGCGCGACCAGCCACCAGATCGCGGGCGCCAGCGCCAGCCAACTGACGACGCTCGTCGCCTCCCATATCCAGACATGCGCCTTGGTCTCCCCGATATGCGCGACGGCAAGGTCGCTCATGGTCGATTCGGCATTGGCAAGCATGACCGCAAGCAGGATCAGCGCAAAGCCGCCGGCGAGCACCAGAGCGAGCCGGCGCTGTGCACCGTCCATCCCGCACCGGCCGCCGTTCGTCCCCATCGCCTGCTTGATCGTCCCTGTGATGCCGCTGTCCGGCCCTTCCCGATACCGGGCCGAACCGCTCCCCGCTAGCCGGCAGCGATCGAACCTGGAGGGACGCGATGGATCGGCACTACGGAATGGATTGGCTGAGGATCGGGGCATTCGGCCTGCTGATCTTCTACCATGTCGGCATGGTCTTCGTGACCTGGGGCTTTCATGTGAAGACGGCGCACCCGGCCGATTGGGTCGCGGTGCCCATGCTCCTCACCAACGCCTGGCGGCTGACCCTGTTGTTCGTGGTCTCGGGCTATGCCAGCCGCGCGCTGTTCGCGAAGTCGCCCGGAATCCGCAGCTTCCTCGGCAACCGCCATGCGCGGCTGATATGGCCGCTGCTGTTCGGCGTGATCGCGATCGTGCCCCCGCAGAGCTGGGTCGAGCTGACCACCCAGCATGGCTATACCCATGGCTTCGCCTGGTTCTGGCTCCACGACTATTTCCGCTTCGGCAAGCTCGATGGGGTGATCCTGCCGACCTGGAACCACCTGTGGTTCGTGGTCTATCTCTGGGCCTATACGCTCGGCCTCGCGCTGCTGCTGGCGCTTCCCGGCATGTCCCGCGCCCAGGCGGTGTTCGACCGCCTGTTTGGCGGCCTCGGCGCCCTGTGGATACCGATCGCCTGGCTGATCGTCACCCAGCTGATCCTGTTCCACCGCGGCGAGGATACGCATGATCTGGTCCATGACGGCGTGGCGCACCTTGCCTATTTCCCCGCCTTCCTCTTCGGCTTCGGCCTCGCCGGCGCGCCCGCCGCGATGGCAGCGCTGGCCCGGCGCTGGATGCCCGCCGCGATCCTCGCGGTCGCCGCATATGCGGTCGTCGCGTCCGTCGAGATTCTTTATCCCGGCCTGGCCGTGCCGGCGCGCCCGATCATCATCCTGTTCCGTGTCGCGCGCGAAGTGCAGTGCTGGGCCAGCATCGCAGCGTTGATCGGGATCGCCGAGCGCTTCTGGAACCGCGACCATGGCTGGCGCCCGATGCTGACCGAAGCCGTCTTCCCCTTCTACCTCATCCACCAGACGGTGATCGTGCTGGTCGAATATTGGCTGAAGCCGCTGGGCATCGGGCCGGTCGCCGAGTTCGTGGTGCTGGTGCCGGCAACGGTCGCCGGATGCTGGGCATTCTACCTGATCGGGCGCGAAATCGGGTGGCTGCGACCGTTGATCGGCCTGCGGCGCGGGCCCGGGCAGAGCCGCAAGGGCCCGGCCGCCGATGCCGGCTTCCGGACCGCCTGGAGCGTCGGGGGGCGCCCG
>CAISGR010000076.1 GCA_903884945.1 uncultured bacterium | reverse complement strand
TGGACCTGGCCGAGGATCTGGCGATTATGCCGTTCGAGCAGCCCTTTGGCCAAATGTCCGGCGACCGGCAACAGCTAGTTGGCCTGTTCGTTGGACAGGCCGAGTTCGCGGAAAACCGGCGTGGCGAGTTCGATCGCCGCTGGATCGAGGGCGAGTCCCTCGGGTGCGGTCAGCTCATAACTGTCGGGTATGCCGGGATCGGCTTCGGGCGGTTCATCGCCCTCTTCCGTATCATCCGCGAAATCCTCGTCATCGTCCGGGTTGTCGCCGCCCAGGACAGAGGGTTCGAAATCGTCGAAGCCGTCCGCTTCAGGCGGGGTCGTCTCCGAGCTCTGCATAGATGTCTCGTCGTTCAAGGACATTCTCCTTGCGCACGGAATGGGCCAGTTCGTGCAAGGTTTGAATCAAGGTCGCGGCGGGGATTCCGGCGGGCAGCGAAACGGGCTGGGCCTCGTCCAGGTCGCGCAGCATCTCGAGGGCGAGCGATCGCCGGCCTTCGAGATAGAGATGCCGGCCATCGGCCAGATTGGCGGTGGTTTCGAACACCCCGGCGCGCTGCACGAGCGAGAGCAGGAAGCGCCGAAACGCCGCACTTTCCAGCAGGGTGAGCTTGTCAGCTTTTTCGATCATGCGGACCTCGCAGGCAATTCCCGCTCCCCGCGGGAGAGGGAGGCGCGTAGCGCCGGAAGGGTGCGGAGCGGCTGGAAGCGCGTCCGCTCAGCTCGGAGAAGGACCGAACAGCGTCACCTACTCTCCCGGCCCCACCGGTCCCGCCGGCCCGCCGCCCTGCGCGCCTGCCACCTGCCCAAGCATCTGCATGGCTGCGGCGCCGTCCCTGGCGGGACCGGCCATCGCCGCGAGCTTTGCCATCTGCTGCTCCTGCGCCCGACCTTCGCGGAGCTTGCCCGCATCGTCGACGGATCGGATGATCCTGGGTGGCGCCCCGGCCCGATCCGCATAGTCGTCGACGATCGCGTCCACATCCAGCCGGTCGGCGGCTTCGGGGAAGCGACCCGCCAGATTCCCTACGAACGCCACCGTCCGCTCGATCTGGCCAAGCCCGACCATGCGCTGCATCTGGGCGAGGATCGAGACGAAATCGACCTTGACCGGCTGCCCCTGCAGATGCGTCGGTGCCGGCGGCAGCAGCCCCCGGCGGGACATGATGCCGAATGCGCGGTCGATCGCGACCTCGAGCTTTTCGTTGTTGACGCGCTCGATCACGGGCCCAAGCTGCGTGAGTTTCTCTTCGTTGCGGCTGGCGATCTCTTCGACGTTGCGCGGCTGGATGCCGTCCATGTTGGTGATCGCCATGAACAGGTCGGCATAGGTCAGCCGGTCGATCGCCGCCGAGCAGCGCTGCACGTCTTCCATGATCGCTGCGATCACCGCCGGGTTCATCGTATACGGCACGATCACGCCTGCCGCGTCGACGGCGCTGGCCGAGACGACGCTTCCCGCCCTGCCGGTCAGCTTCACCGCCGCCGGTACGATCTTCTCGGGCCGGATCAGGAACTCGGTCGCCTCCGTCTTGCGCTTGGTCTGCAGCTGCAGTTCGCGCATGTCGGGCAGCGCGTCGAAGCCGGGCGAGGTGCCATAGGTGTCGCCGCCGGTCGTATCCCAGCGCGGCGCCCAGAAGGGCTGCTCCTCATATCCGGACACGCGCAGCACCCGGTCGGCGCGCCCGTCATTCTCGTCCCAATAGACCGATCGCCACGGCTTGCCCCGGGCAGTCAGCAAGCCTGGCAGCTGATCCTCGTTCGGCTCGATCGCCTGGACGACGGGAACCTGTTCGTCGTACCGGCCATTGGCGTGGCAATTGCGGACGAAGTCGCTCGCCGTTTCCAGCCCGAACGACTGCACCACCTGGTGCACCGACATCGAGCAGCGGCGATAGAGCGTATCGGGCATCATCGCGTCGGACAGGGCCGTCCAATATTCGCCCGCGGTCAGGGCGTGGCAGACCGCGCCTTCGCGCGCATGCTCGACCATCACACAGGCGTCGGTGCCGAACAGCCCCATCTCGGCATAACCGGCCTTGACCGCGCCGTAGAAGTTGGTGCCGGCGAGAAAGGTATACATCCGCCGCTCGACCTCGCTCAGCCAGGTCTTCACCACGCCGTCGTCAGCCAGGTCGGCATCGAACGGCGTCAGCCGGAACCACGGCCGCGAGGGCGAGGAGAGCCCGCTCGTCATGCCGCCGGTCAGGGTACGAAAGCTAAGGATCGCATGCGCGTTATAGACCGCGCCGTTATTGCGCCGGAAATTGCGGTTGCTCTCGGCGGCGAGGAAGCGCGAGCGGGATGGCTGCGCATATTTCGCGATCTCGGCCCATTCGGCCTCATAGGGCTGGCGCGCCGCCTTGAGCGCCGAGAGGCGACGGTTGCAGCGTTCCTTGAGGGTGAGGTCCCGCGCCATCAGCCGCCCAGTACCGTCGTGGTGGCCGGGCCGGCGCCGAGGCCGATCGAGCCCGAATAGGCGCTCGCCATCATCGCGCGGCGACGACGAATCTCGTCGTCGATCCGCGGTGCGGTGGCGCCGCCATCGGGCAGCTTGAGCGCCTGGCGCTCGGGAATGGTTTGAGCCTTGGGCATTTTTGGGGTGCACATGAGATGTGAGTAGTGCGCCCCGGAAGAGGTTTGAATCGATGCGCCGGCCTGCCAGCCGGCAGTTGCCTGCGCGGAATGTCAGGTCGCGGAGACGGAGGGCGCCGCCGGCAAGCCCGGTACGGTCTTCGCCTTTGAAGGGAATGGCAGGGGCTTCGCGTCCAGGCTGAAACATGCGGCAACAAACCGGACATCCCACCGACATTAGCGGTGCCTAGCGCGCAGGCTTTCCTCAGCCGGACAGGATCGCCGTGCGTCGCTTTCTCCTCGCCTCATGCCTGTCGCCGTGCATCCTGCTGGTCGCTGAAGCCGCCAGTGCCCGGACCAGCGTCTCTACCAGCACCACCGCGCCGCTGAAGACCTCCGCTGCCGGGGATATCAGCGTCACCAGTGCCGGGTCGACCATAGCGAACTTCGATGGCGGCGAGAGCTTCACGCTCGTGCCCGATGCCCTCACCGATGGGCCGCTTGCCAAGCTGCGCCTGTCGGGAGGCAGCGACCTGCTGTCGGTCAGCGGAGAACTTCGCGCCGAGGAAATGCAGTCCGATTTGTCGATGGGCCTGCGCCTTGGCCTCAAGCTGAAGCTGTGACGGCAGCGCGGCGCCCGGCATGACAGACATGCAGGTCCTGTCGATTCCTCCCGAGACGGGGCGGGCGCTGATGGTCGTCGATGACGACGCGGAGATCCGCGCGCTCCTGGCCGACAGCCTCGGCAAGCACGGCTTTCGCGTCGAGACCGCGGCGAATCCGCGCGAGATGGATGCGTTGCTGGCGCGGGTGCCGATCGAACTGATCATCCTCGACATCATGATGCCGGGCGAGGACGGCATTTCGGTGTGCCGGCGCATTGCTCGTCGCAACGGACCGCCGGTGATCCTGCTCAGCGCGCTAGGCGAGGAGGCGGATCGCATCCTCGGCCTGGAGATCGGCGCCAGCCATTATCTGACCAAGCCGTGCAGCCCGCGCGAGATCCTCGCGACGGTACGGGCGGCCCTGCGCCAGACCGATCTGGCGCCCAAGGAAGAACGGCGCGCCTTCACCTTCGTCGGATGGCGAATCGATTTCCTCACCCGCGAACTGATCGATCCCGCCGGCGTTCTCGTCGATCTCACCGACGGCGAGTTCAGCGTATTGCGCGCCTTTGTGGAGCGGCCGCGGCGCGTGTTGTCGCGGGAGGGGCTGCTGGATGCGTCGCGCGGCCCGGATGCCGATGCCTATGATCGGGCGATCGACGTCCAGGTCAGCCGCCTGCGCCGCAAGCTCGGTTCGCGCCACGACGAGATCATCCGCACGGTGCGCAATGAGGGCTATATGTTCGTGCCTCGGGTGATCCGCGTGTGAGTGATCGCGCCCGTCCCCGGGGATGGCCGCTCTTCGCGCGCATCTTCGCGCTCATGCTGCTCACGGTGCTGCTCGTCCAGATCCTGAATTTCGCGCTCGTGCTGGTGATGCCGATGCCCGCGCCGAGTGTGCAGCCGGTCGCGCGGGTCGCCGCCGTGCTGGCATCGGGCAATGATCCGAGCGGCACGCTTCGAGTCTCGACCGATGTTGCCGAGCCGCGGCAGAACGAAGGCCCGCGCGATCTCCAGCTTGCGCGCCGGCTGGCGAAGGACCTGTCGCGTCCCGTCGACACCGTCCGCGTCGCGATGCGCGGCCCCACGCCGCTTGGCATGGCGGGGCCTTTCGGCGACCCGCAGCGCAGCAGGGGTATGCCCGTCGGCTTCCCCGGGCTGTCTTTCCAGCGCGACGGGCCCGACGAGAATCTTCTGTTCGGGTGGTTCACCGTCGCGGTCAGGCTGCACGACGGGCGGTGGCGCAGCGTGCAGCCGATCGGCAGCGGCTTCGAGCCGTGGCGCTGGCGGACATTGCTCTGGCTGGTCGTGGCGATCGTCGTGGTCGCGCCCTTCGCCTGGGTGCTGGCGCGCCGCCTGGCGCGGCCGATCGGCTTGTTCGCCTCGGCCGCCGAGCGGCTCGGGCGCGATCCGCGCGCGCCGCCGCTGCCGCTCGTCGGCCCACCGGAGATTGCGGAAGCTGCCGCCGCGTTCAACGAGATGCAGGCGCGGCTCAATTCCTATGTCCGGGATCGCACCACGCTGCTGGCCGCCATCGCGCACGACCTGCGCACGCCGCTGATGCGCCTGACCATGCGGCTTGAACATGCGCCGTGCGACCTGCGCATGGTGGCCGAGGGCGATATCCAGGAGATGGACCAGCGCATCGCGGCGGTGATGGCGTTCGTGCGCGACATGAACCGGCCGGCGCGCCGGCAGCGTCTCGATTTGCGCTCGCTGGCGGAAAGCGTGACGGACGATTTCGCCGATCGCGGCGATCCCGTTGTCCTTGCCGCCGGCGATGCGGTCGTCATGACGGGCGACGCTCCGGCGCTGAAGGCGCTGCTTGCCAATCTGATCGGCAACGCCGTCAAATATGGCGGCGGTGCGCAGGTCGCTTGCCGGATGGCGGACTCGGCGGCGATCGTCGAGGTCGCGGATTCGGGCCCCGGCATGTCGGAGGATGATCTTGCGCTCGCCTTCGAGCCGTTCTTCCGGGCGGAGCGGTCGCGCGCGCGGGGAACCGGAGGCGTCGGACTCGGCCTCGCCAGCGTGCGGGCGGTCGCGCGGGCGCATGGCGGCGAGGCGCTGCTGGAAAACCGGCCCGGGGGCGGGATGGTTGCGCGCGTCGTCCTGCCGCTGTGATGTCTGGCGATGTCGGAAATGTCGGGTGTGGAAATATCCCGGCAATGATCGCCCGCTCCATGGGTGGTTCGACAACGAACCAAAAGGCTTCCCGATGCGTAATCTCGTTCTGGTATGCGCTGTCCTCGCGATAACGGGGTGCGCCAACCAGCCGCCGCCCTTTCGGGGTGGCCCGCCGCCCGGAATGGAAGGCACGCGCGACGGCGGACGGGGGATGCCGCCCGGCGGACCTGGCGGGCCGGGCCGCCTGTTCATCAGCCCGATGGGAGAACCCTTTCGCGCGCAGCGCGGCGAGGGCGATCCGCAGGAGAAATGGTTCGCGGGCGTCGACACGAATGGCGACGGAAAACTGACGCTGGCCGAATTCACCCGGGATGCGGCGCGTTTCTTCGCGGTGCTCGATCGCGGGCATGACGGCGAGATCGATCCGGACGATATCGACTATTATGAAACGGTGCTCGCCCCGGAAATCCGGGTCGGCGGCGGGGGCGAGCCCGCCGGCGGCCGGGGTGGTGGCGAGCGCTTCGGCCGTGGCGGGCGCGGTGGCGGCGG
>CAISGR010000075.1 GCA_903884945.1 uncultured bacterium | reverse complement strand
GGGCCTGTCGCACGTCGCCATCTATCGCAGCTTGCCGGCAAGTTCGATCGTCATAGACGTCGTGCTCATGAGCACGGGCGCGGCCATGGCAATCCTATCCTGGGCCGGCCGCTTCAAGCAGCCTGCGCGCGGTACCGCATGATTCGTGCGCGCGATCGCGATCGAGCAGGCGGCAGGGCGTCACAATCAGCTTGTTGGCAGGGATCGAACATCGTGGCGCGGCGCTGACCGACCCGGCTTGGCGAGCCGCGCATGACGGCGCGCGGGCAACCTCCGCGCACCCCCTTTGTCAGGTCGCGCGGACGCCCGCTCGCGCGTCGTAGCGCTAGCGCTTCGTGGCGCGATAGGAGCGCTCCTGGGCGCGGACGACGTCGATCAGGTTTCCCATCGTCAGATTGACGTCGATGCGATGCAGCCCCCAGTCCGCCAACTTGCGCCCGTCGATGACCACGTCGCCGACGATCGCATTGGTGCGCTTGCCCGCCGGATCGGGGTGGATGGTGATTGCCAGATAATTGTGGCTGCCGTCATGACGGCACTCGGCGCTCAGCAAGCCCGGCACTTCGACAAACGGTTCGCGGATCGGCTTCGGCGGATTCGTCCACGGGCCCTGCGGCTCGCCACTGGCGGTCACCATCTCGGCGCCGGCGCCGAGATAGGCGTGAAGCGGGGCAGCGCCGCCCGCGATTGCGGCCGGATTGACGCACGCCGCTTCGAGTCCCGGCCCTGCAGAGGCACCGAACAGACGGGCCTCGGGTGGGGGAGGGCTCTCGGCGCGGAACGAGGCGAAAGTGATCACACAGCCCGTCTGTCCGGCAGCGCGACAAAGGGGGAGCGTCTTGAAATCGCCGCCAACGTCCTTGCCGACCGGTACCTGCAACCGGTATCCGGCCAGGATTACCGACACGATCCGGCGCTGCGCTGGCTTCCCGTCGATCTCGTTCCTGACGAGTTGCGCGAGTATGGCCGAGCCCTGCGAGTGGCCGATCAGTACCACGCCGCGGCCGTGATTGTCGTGTGCGAGATAATAGTCCCAGGCGCGCTTCACGTCGTCATAGGCCATGGTCCGATCGCTCGGGATCGGCGCGCCGCGCAGATTGGCGTGGAGCGCCGCAAGCGTCACCTGCCGGTACAGGGGCGCATAGCGCCGGCAGACTACGCCGAAGCGGGCGAACTGCTGGTTCACCACCGCGACCTCCTCTTTCCCGACCTTCATCGCGGCGTTGCCGCCGGAATCGAGGGAAACCGTCGGATAGACATAGAAGCAATCAATCGGCGCCCGGGGATCGGCGCGAAAACGCTCGATCCTGGTTGACCCATCGGCATGCAGGATGACTGCAGTCTGATCGGAGCGGCCGCAGACATCCATGGGCCGGCCGGGGCGGCACAGCCATGCTGCCGGATCGGCGTAGTCAGGCGCGTCCGGCGTCGGCAAGGGCGCTGCATTGCCCGAGGCCGCGCCGAGCAGGGCGGCGATGACCCCGATGAGCACCTTTGGCGATCGCCGCCATGTCTCTCCGATCGAGCCCAATCCCGGGTTTCGCGTCGCGCCCGCGTTCTGCATGGTGCCTCTCCCTCCGACTGTCCGCCGATTGGCGTCATTTGACATTCGTCGATTCAGGATGTCAATATTCACTATATCGAGAGGTAATATTGATCTGCCTCGCCTTGGGCGGCGCCGCAAAGGGGCAAAGGAGCATGATGTTTTGGAAAGGGCAGCCCGTCTGACGGTCGTGCGACCGACAGGGCGAAACTGCGCGCCGATGATGCCGCGGGCCGCCTTGTTCCAGCGCCGTTCGGCCAATAGGAGCGCGGCCGCCGTGCGCCAAGCCGGTGACCCGCTCGAATGGCGTTCCGGATCTCGCTCGCCATGGCCGTCTGAGAAGGCCGGAGAGCCGATACTGCGCCGTGTGGCCAGGGCACCGAGCGCGAATGGCAACGCGATGGCGCCACTGACGGATGCTGCCATGCGTGCGGATGCGGTGCGGTCATCTTTACCTTGACGCGCTACCGGGCAAGCTGGAAGGCAAACGATGTGACAACAGCAGCCGAACCCGTCCGCCGATCGCGCAAGGCGGAGCAGCGCGCCGCCACAATCGAGCAGATTCTGGACGCAGCCGAGGCGCTGTTCGCGGAGCACGGCCTGTACGGGGTCACGCTCAAGGACGTGGCGAAGCAGGTCGGCGTCCACCACACGCTGCTGAACTACTATTATGCCGACAAGAAGGCGCTGTTCGACGCTGTCTTCGCCCGCCGCGCCGTCGTCACCAGCGAGCGAAGGATGCAGGCGCTCGATGCCTATGAGCGAGAGGCAGGCAACGCGCCGACCGTCGAGGGGGCTCTGCATGCGTTCCTCGACACCGATCTCGATCTGTACATTCAAGGCGACGAGGGATGGCTCAACTATGCCAAGCTCGGTGCCCAGGTTGCGAATACGCCGCACTGGGGCGCCGAGCTGATGGACGAGCATTTCGACCCGGTCGTGCTTCGCCTGATCGGGCTGTTGCGTCGCGCCCTGCCGGGCTGCGCCGATACCGATATCTTCTGGGGCTATCACTTCGTTACCGGCGCGCTGATGCTGACGCTCGCGCGTACCGGCCGCATCGACAAGCTGTCGAACGGGTTGAACCGCTCGGACGACTTTAGCGCGGTCAAGCAGCGCATGGCGAAGTTCATGGCCGCCGGCTTCATCGAGATCTGCAAGAACAGCAACTCGGGATAGGCAATGTCGCCCAGGACACTGCCGCGCAGGCGCTCGCCACGATGGTTCCGACGGCGCGCCGGTCACGACGCAGAGTCCTCGGCCATCGATGAGACGACGGCACCCGGGACTCTGCGCGTATCGAATTCCCTGTCTAGAACTTGGCCCGCAGCCCGACCCGAAACCGGCGACCGAGCGGATCATAAAGGTCGAACCGCCCGCCAAGGCCGGGCGCCGAATATTGCACGGTGGCGGGGATGACCGGAACGTCGATCGGATCCTTGTCGAGAAGATTGTCGATCCCGACCGTTAGCCGGAGGGGCACGCCGCCGAGCTTGAAATTGACGATGCCCGTGAGATCGAACGTCGCATAGCTCGGCACCTCATTCCTATCGACGTCAACGCTGCTCACCCAGTTGTTCTGAAGCCTGGCCGAACCGAGGAAATGGGTGTTCAGCGTAAGCGAGAAGAGCCCCTGCTCGTAGGTCGTGGTGATATTCGCCCTGAGCTTGGGCTCCCCCGGGTTGAGATCGCCGATCTGGCCGGCGAAGTTGGTGACGTTGCCAAGGGCGTCAACCTGTCTCACCACCGGGACATAGTTCGCAAGCGCGCGCAGCTCGACGCGTCCTGCTCCGAGCGAGTGCCTGTAATCGACTTCGAAGTCCCAGCCCTGCGTCCGCAAACTCGCCGCGTTGATGGGAACCGTGTCGATCATCGTGATCGCGTTCGCGCCGTCGCGATGAACATATTGGCAATATTGCGTCTGCCCCGCGAAGCAGAATTGCAGTTCCTGCGCCGCGCTGATCGAGGTGATCGCGTCCCGGAGCGATATGCGGTAATAGTCGATCGAGAAGGTGAGCCCCTTCAGGAAGCCCGGGTTATAGATCAGCCCGGCGGTCAGGGTGGTGCCAACTTCGGGCCGGAGATTGGGGTTGCCGCGCGCGTTGGTATATTGCGCGTAGGTGTTGCCCGAGAACGGGTCCAATACCGGCTGCTGCGTGAGGATGCCCCCGGAGAACAGGTCATTCAGCGTCGGCGCGCGGATGTCGCGGGACAAGGTGCCCCTGACCCGCAGGTCGCTCGTCACCTGATCAGAAAGCCCGACTTTCCAGGTCACGACATTGCCGCTCGTGCTGTAGTCCGTCAGTCGCGCCGCACCGTTGAACTCGAGGCGCTGCGCGAGCGGCACATCCTTGAGGATCGGGATCACGGTTTCGACAAACCCCTCCTTGACGTCCCGCTGGCCCGAGAAGGGCTGGAAATTCTGCACGGCATATTGGCGGTTAAGCGCCAGGTCGTCCTGCGTGGAGGAGGCCCGGTTCTTGATATAATCAGCGCCGAACGCGACCGACACGTCGCCCGCGGGAAGGCTGAACAGAGTCCCCGTCGCATCGAACGAGACCACGTCCAGCTGAACGTTCGACCGCTGGTACGCCGTACCGTGCGTATAGGCCTTGGCAGCCGCCGAGGCCACGCCGACGCCGAACACGTTAAGCGGCACGCAGCCATTGTTCGGATTGGTCAGAGTCGACCGGCAGACGATCGCGCCCGTGGCGGGATTGCGGACTGCATCCACCGCGGCGAGGAAATTGGAGATGATCGTGTCGTTATAGGCGTAGAGGCTCGCGGTGACATCGCCGTGCGTATAATAGCCATGCCACTTCCACGTGTCGGCGATCCGGCCGTTGAGGCCGATGACGCCGCGCCAGACGTCGCGCGTATTGTGCGAAGTGGGTGGCCCGAAATCGACCGTGTCCTTGCCGATGTTGAACGAGGTCACTCCCTGCGAGAGCATCTGCGCCCGCAATGTCGGATCGAGATAGGCGTTGTCGAGGTTGATCTTCAGGTTGCCCTGTCTGAGATAATAGAGATACCCGTTCTCGTTGTAGTTTGACTTGCCGTAGAAGACCTCCGCATAGGCGGTGATATTTGGCGTAAGATCATAATCGGCGTGCGCGAAAAAATTGGCATAGTTCAACGCGGTGGAGATCGCGCGACTCTCGCCTATCGTGTTGTCGACATCGCCGCCATATTGCACCAGGCCGGACTGGTTGCCGAAATTATAAGGCGCCAGCGAGCCGGTCGGTCCGACGAACTGAATGCCTCGAAACGGCGTAGCGGTGATGCCCTGGGTAGCCGCAGTGTTGACGGATACGATGACGCCGCCCGGCGAGACGCTCGATGGCCCCGTGTTGCTGACGGTGATTTGCCGAGGCTGGCCGTTCGTGGACGTGTAGCTGGGATTGTTCACGACGGCGCGGCTGTGGAAAAAACTGCGCGCGCTGAGATCGACGCCTTCCGGCGTGTTGGCATAGTCGAACTCGGCGACGAGGTGACCCTTGCCACCCGCGAACTGCAGTCCTCCCGTCAGGTTCAGTTTGACATATTCACTGTCGCCCCGCTGGGTCACCCCGGTGTCGATGTTGATGCCAAGACCCTTATAGTCGTGGTCGAGGACGAAGTTCACCACGCCCGCGACGGCGTCCGAACCCCAGGCAGCGGAGGCGCCGCCCGTCACCACCTCCACGCGCTTGATGAGATTCAGCGGCAGGGTGACGGTATCCACGCCGCCGGTCGTGGCAGCTTCGACCATGCGGCGGTTGTCGAGCAGGACAAGCGTGCGGGTGACGCCGAGGTTGCGCAGGTTGACGAATTCGGTTCCGCCGCCCGCGACGTTGATCGCCGGATTCTTCGCGGAGGTCGTGCCGCCGAAGGACGGCATCTTGTTGAGATAGTCAGCGATCGTGACGGGCGCCTGACGGCTGATCTCGGCACTGCCCAGGACGGTCACCGGGGTCGGTTGCTGGAAGCCGTCAGCGACGATGCGCGACCCCGTCACGACAATGTCGTCGCCGGCTTGGTCGGAAGGGCTCGCGCCCTGGGGAGATGTCGGTGGCGTCGTTTGCGCGCCTGCCACGGACGCCCAGGCCAAAGACGCGACGGTGCTCAACAGAATAGACCGGATCATGCCGATTCCTCCCCCTTCTCGATCACGCACTTTTCGGCGCTCTGGCCCGAACATGCGCCGGCGAACCGCGAAATGCAATACTCGTTCTCGCGTGAGTGAGCGTTTGATGGGATGAAAAGGCGGACCGGGGGGCGCACCATCTTCGCCTTCCACCTTCTCGCTTTCCTGAAGAAGAAGTGAGTTGCTCTTGGCGGTCATCCTGCTTCCACCGACAGCGGCGGGGCTTTTGCCGCGGATCGGTTGACCAGCGACATTGGCGGCTTACCGGGACGGCTGAAGTCGAGCGTGACGCCACGGGTGTACGCCCGCAGATCCCGATCGCGTGAGAGGAACTCCCGGATCTACCCATATCGAGGCCGGATAGCGCACCTCGCCACATTCTCGTTCGAGCGCCTCAATGACGTCGGGCGCCCGGAAGTTGAACCGCGGCACCACCGCCGGCGAGACCGGCTGGCAACTTGTCCAGGGGCATGCCGCCATGATCTGATGCACCGAGCCGCCCATAGGCCTCGGCCGGGGCCGCCCGGGCGATGGGGCATGAGGAGGGCGCTGGTGATCGTGACAGGTGATCCATCGCGCAAGGCCAGCGCGCAACTCCGACTCGGTCTCGAAGGCATTCGCCAGCCGTCACGCCAGCGCCTTCCCGGTCGCCCAATCTACGATGGCGACCGGGTACAGGAAGCCCCGGCGCATCGGGATGTATGCCACGTCCGCGCACCAGCTTAGCGCCCTGTCCAGTCTTACCGGGACCACCCCAGTCGGAATCGATGGTGCGGCGCTATGCCCATATGTCGGTGAAGCATCTGGCGCCCTATGCGGACCAGCTGACTTTTCCGGCCCCACCCGGAGGATGGCGGAAAACCGCCAGCTCCCCGTTGCGCCGGAAGGGCTCAACAATGGTCACGGGGCCCAAAAATGGTCACAGTGAAGATCGCCCGCAGCTGCAGCTCGTGGCTGGGGTCGATCTAAGTAGCTGATTGCAAATTATGAAGAATGGTGGACGCACTTGGGCTCGAACCAAGGACCCGCTGATTAAGAGTCAGCTGCTCTACCAACTGAGCTATGCGTCCGTACCGGGCAGCTGGAGTGGCGCGTTGGAGGCGCCGCCGCATCGGGGAGGGCGCCGGTTAGCATCCGTCGCCAGCATTGCAAACACCTTTTTCAGTCGGCCCGGATTTTTTACCAGCGAACCGTCTGGCGGTTCTGGCGATCGATCGACATCAGGATGCCGATGCACAGCAATACGGTCATCTGCGAGGATCCGCCGAAGCTGATCAAGGGGAGGGGAACGCCGACGACCGGGGCCAGGCCCATGACCATCGCCATGTTGATCGAGACGTAGAAGAAGATCGTCGTGGCGAGCCCGGCCGCGGTGAGGCGACCGAAGCGGGTCTGCGCGCGGAGCGCCACCGAGACGCCCCACTGGATGATGACGAAGAAGGCCAGGATCAGGAGGATCCCCCCGACAAGGCCCCATTCCTCCATCATCGTCGCGAGCGCGAAATCGGTGTGGCCTTCGGGCAGGTAGTCGAGATGGCTCTGGGTGCCGTTGAGGAAGCCCTTGCCCAGGATGCCCCCCGAACCGATCGCGATCTTCGACTGGCTGATATGGTAGCCGATCCCGAGCGGGTCGCTTTCGGGGTTGAGGAAGACGAGGATGCGATTGCGCTGGTAGCCGTGCAGCACGAAGTTGACCGCGAGCGGCACGGCGGCGCCGACCGCGAGCGCGCCCCCGATGAACAGCCTGAGCGGCACGCCGGCCAGGAACATCACGGTAATGCCGCCAAAGACGATCATCAGCGCGGTACCGAGATCGGGCTGCTTCATCACCAGGGCGGCCGGGATCAGGATCAGCACGGCCGCAGGCCAGATCGCCCCGAAACGCCGCGTCTCGTTCGGCGGCAGCGCATCGTAGAAACGGGCGACCGCGAGGACGATGAACACCTTCATCAGCTCCGACGGCTGGAGGCGGATGATGCCGAGATCGAGCCAGCGCTGGCCGCCGCCGCGCACCGCGCCGATCAGCTCGACCAGCACCAGCATCACGATCAGCGCGCCATAGGCGGGCAGCGCAATCATGCTCCAGGTCGATTCCCGGACGCGCGACAGCACGACGGCGCCGGCCAGGAAGACGAAGAAGCGGATGCCCTGAACGAGCGCCCAGGGGCGCAGGCTGCCGCCAGCGGCCGAATACATCACGAGCAGGCCGAAAACGCCGATCGCCATCACCAGCAGGATGATCTTCCAGGGGAGCTGGGCCAGCGGCTCCGGGACGAAGTTGAGTCCGCTCATCGATCGCTTTCCGTGGAGCCGGTCTGGGCGATGCCGTCGCCATGCGCCGTCGCATTGGCCAGCGCCTCGGCGGTGGCATCCGCCGCGTTGGTCGCCGCTTCGACGGCCGGTGCGTCGGTGGGGGCGGTCGCCTCCGTTTCCGTGGCAGCGGCCGCGACCGGTGGCGGCGCGCTGGCCGCGGCGCGATAGGCCTGGGCTTCGGCGGCCATCCGGGTGCGGATATCGCCGCCCCAGGTCGGCTCAACCTCGGCGAGCGACGCCAGGGCCCGGTTGCGGTCGAACATATAGGTCATGATGTCGCGACCGATCAGCGGGGTATCGAGGTTGCGCACGGTGTGCCCGCCATGTTCAAGCACGACCGCCGCCGCGTAGCGCGGATTGTCGGCCGGGGCGAAGCAGACGAACAGGGCGTGGTCGCGCAGCTTGAACGGCAGCGAACCATTCTTGAGCACGCCTGAACTGCGCTCCGCCATCGAGATGCGCCGAACCTGCGCGGTGCCCGTCTTCGCGGCGAGGGAAATGCCGGGGACAAGCATGCGCGCCGCGCCGCCCGTTCCGCCCTCGTTGACCACCCCGTACATCGCGTTGCGCACGATCGCGAGATGATCGGGGGCAACCGCGAGGGGCGGCGCGTTGCGCACGACATGGTCGGCGAGGATGCTTGGCTCGAGCGCCCGGCCCGAGGCGATCCGCGCCGCCATCACCGCCAGCTGGAGCGGATTGGCGAGGACATAGCCCTGGCCGATCGAGGCGTTGAGCGAGTCCGCGACGGTCCAGTCCTGCTTGTAGCGGCGCAGCTTCCACTCGGCATCCGGCACGGTACCGTAACGCTGGCTGCCGAACGGCAGGTTATATTTCTTCCCGAGGCCAAGCATGCGCGCCACCGGCGCGATGCGATCATAGCCGACGTCGCGCGCCATCTGATAGAAATAGATGTCGCAACTCTGCATGACCGCATTCTTCATGTCGAGCGGGCCATGGCCGTTGCGCTTGTGGCAATGGAAAACACCGTTGCCGACCCGGAGCGCTCCCGAGCACGAAATCCGCTGGCCCGGGTCGACCCCCGCCTCCAGCAGTGCCAGCGCATTCATCGGCTTGACCGTCGAGCCCGGCGGATAGAGCCCCTGCAGCACCTTGTTCATCAAGGGGACGTGATCGTTGTCCGACAGCATCTTCCATTCGAGATGGCTGATCCCGTCGGAGAAGCTGTTGGGATCATAAGCCGGCATCGATACCATCGCGAGCATCTCGCCGGTCAGGCAGTCGATCACCACCGCCGAGCCGGAATTGGTGCCGAGGCGCCGCGCCGCATATTCCTGCAGGCCGGCATCGATCGTGAGGCGCGCCGTCTTGCCCGGCACGTCCGGGCGCGTCGCCAGTTCCTGCACGAGCTTGCCCCGCGCAGTCACCTCGACGCGCTTGGCCCCGGGCTGGCCGCGCAGTTCCTTTTCGAGCGTCTTTTCCAGCCCGTCCTTGCCCAGCTTGAAGCCGGGGGTGACCATCAACGGATCCTTGGTCTTCTGATATTGCTCCGCCGAGGCAGCACCGACATAACCGGTGAGGTGCGCGACTGCGGCGCCGGCCGGATAGCTGCGCGCGAAGCCGCGCGAGGGCGCGACGCCCGGCAGCTCGGGCAAGTGCACACTGACGGCGGCGAATTTCTCGAGGTTGAGATTCTCGGCGACCTGGACCGGCTGGAAGCCGGCGGCGCGCTTCAGATCAGTGATGATCCGATCCATTTCCTCGGGCGGAAGCTCCAGGATCTCGCGCAGGAGACCGAGCGTGCGGCCCTTGTTCTCGAGCCGGTCGGGAATGATGTCGACGCGAAAATCGGTGCGGTTGGTGGCGATCGGCACGCCGTGGCGGTCGACGATCCAGCCGCGGCGCGGCGGCACCAGGGTCATGTTGACGCGATTGCTCTCGGACAACAGGCTGTAATGCTCGTTCTCCGCGACCGCGAGCCAGGTCATGCGCCCGGCGAGCAACAGCCCCACCGCAGCCTGGCCGGCGCCGAGGACCAGAGCGCGCCGCGAGAAGCTGTAGGTTTGCGCCGCCTCGGTGATGACGCGCGTCGGTCGGTTCATTTGCCCTCACGCTTGCGGTCGAGCCAGACACAGAGCCGCGCGACGAAGGGGAAGAGCATCACGGAAATCACGATCTGGAGCAAGAGCACGGTATCGACATGCGCGCCGATCGGCGCGGTGATCAGCCGTCCCGCAATGAGGCAGAAGCCGATCGAGCCCGCCGCGATGAGCCAGTCCTGCCAGAAATCGCGGAAGACGAGCCGCTGGTCGATGAGGTCGATCATGAAGAAGCACAACGTCCAGAGCAGCATCGCGTTGCCGAGCGGCTGGCCGCTGATCAGGTCGTCGAAAAAGCCGAGCGGCAGCGGGGCCCAGATCCGCAGCACATCGGGGCGGGTGAGCCGCCAGCCCAGGAGCATCATCAGGCCCAGCGGGGGCAGGATGGGGAAGGTCGCGATGAACGGCCAGATCGTGACGAGCGATGCAAGCAGCACCGAGCCCGCCGGCAGCAGCCGGACCGCCGCGGGCGGGGGCGCGGCGTCGAAGGGGCCGCGAGTCGGGGCCCTCATGGCCGGGTCGCGGTTGCCGCGGGCGTGACCGGCATGAAAGCCTGCTGGACAAGGGCGAAATCCAGCGTGTCAGGCTGCGCGAAGGTGCGAGCGAGCGCGGTATCGCGGGCGCGCTTGAGCACCCGGGCAACCGGGATGTTCGGCGAATAGATGCCGCCGGTGCCGGAGGTGACGAACACGTCGCCCGGTTCGAACCCGACATTGGCGATCGAGGCGGAGCGGATGTCGATCAGGCCGTCGCCACGGCCCGCGGCGAGCGCGGGCAGGCCATCGCGGGTGCGGCGCACGGGGACGATGCTTTCGGGATCGGACAGGAGCAGCACCCGCGCGGTGTTGGGGCCGGTCTCGAGGATGCGCCCGATCAGCCCCTCCGGCCCGCGCACGGGCTGGCCCGGATGCACGCCCTGCCACGAACCGGCGTTGAGCACGGCGAAGCGGCGCGTGCTCGAGGCGGAGGAACTCACCAGCCGGGCGGCAACGACGGAGCCGGCGCTGCGCTCGCGCATCTGCAGCAGCGCCTTCAGCCGGCGATTGTCATAGGACAGGGTCCGGGCGCGCATCAGCAGGGCGTGGACATCGTCGAGTTCCTTGCGGAGCCGTGCATTCTGCTGGCGCACGGCGATATAGTCGGAGATCGACGAGGGAACCGCGGCGATCCCGCGGCCGACCCCGGCGATGCCCGAGGAGATCGGCGTCGTCACCTCGGCCATGGTCGCCCGCAGCGCGGCGAAGGCCGGCGGATCGAGTGTCGCGAGCGCAAGCAGCACCGCGCCGACGAGCGAACCCGCAACGGCGATCACATATCCCAGAAATAGGCTGTATTGCGCCCGCCGCGAAAAACCCGGGCGCCGATTACGAGGCGGCGCCATAATCCCCCCTTCAAAGAGCCGTTAGCGCCAGATCATGACGCCAAAGCTTCACCAAACCATCAAGCGCTGTGCAGGACACCGCGGAACACCGGATCTTCGAGCGCCCGGCCCGTGCCGAGCGCCACGCAGGTGAGCGGATCGTCGGCGATCGTGACGGGCAGGCCGGTCTCGTCGCGCAGCACCTCGTCGATGCCCTTGAGCAGCGCGCCGCCACCGGTGAGCACGATGCCCTGGTCGACGATATCGGCGGCCAGCTCGGGCGCGGTATTCTCGAGCGCGATGCGCACGCCCTCGACGATCTGCCCGACCGGTTCCGAGAGCGCCTCGGCGATCTGGCCCTGGTTGATCTGAATCTCCTTGGGCACGCCGTTGACGAGATCGCGACCCTTGACGTGGATCGTCAGGCCGATGCCGTCCGCGGGGGGCTTGGCGACGCCGACTTCCTGCTTGATCCGCTCGGCGGTCGAATCGCCGATCAGGAGATTGTGGTTGCGGCGAACATAGGAGACGATCGCCTCGTCCATCTTGTCGCCGCCGACGCGCACCGAGGTGGTGTAGGCAAGGCCGCGCAGCGAGAGCACCGCGACTTCGGTCGTGCCGCCGCCGATATCGACGACCATCGAGCCGATCGGCTCGGTGACGGGCATGTCGGCGCCGATCGCGGCGGCCATCGGCTCCTCGATCAGCCAGACCTGCGAGGCGCCGGCGTTCGACGCGGCGTCGCGGATCGCCCGGCGCTCGACCGAGGTGGAGCCCGACGGCACGCAGATCACGATCTGCGGCCAGCGCATGAAGCGCCGCTGCCCGCCATGCACCTTGTGGATGAAGTGCTTGATCATCTGCTCGGCGACGTCGATGTCGGCGATGACGCCGTCGCGCAGGGGGCGGATCGCCTGGATGCTGTCCGGGGTCTTGCCCATCATCAGCTTGGCGTCATCTCCGACTGCCTTGACGCGCTTGACGCCATTGATCGTTTCCACCGCGACCACCGACGGTTCGTTGAGGACGATGCCGCGCCCGCGCAGATACACCACCGTGTTCGCGGTTCCGAGGTCGATCGCCATATCGTGCGACATGAGTCTGAAGAAACGCGAGAAGAAGGCCATTGATCGTTCCGTTCCTGGCCGGCCGCTTGACGGGTCGGCAGTTCGCACTGTCGCTTCCAACACCTATGCTCGCCCGGCCAGAGCTGGAAATTCCACGCTCTGTTTGCCGAGTAGATGCGGGTCGCGGGATGCCGTCGCTTGGGCTAGAGCCACATCCATGTCAATACGCCGCCTGCCCGAACATCTCGTCAATCGTATCGCTGCCGGTGAAGTGGTCGAGCGCCCCGCCAGCGCGTTGAAGGAACTGGTTGAAAACGCCATCGACGCCGGCGCCCGGCGTATCACGATTCGCCTTGCCGGAGGCGGGACCGACCTGATCGAAGTGACTGACGACGGCTGCGGCATGACGCCGCCGGACATGGCGCTTGCGTTGGAGCGGCACGCGACCTCCAAGCTCCCCGACGAGGCGATCGAAAACGTCGCGACGTTGGGATTTCGCGGCGAGGCGTTGCCCTCGATCGCGAGCGTCGCGCGGCTGACGCTGGAGAGCCGGGTGCGCGGGGCGGAAGGCTGGTCGCGCGTGGTCGATAACGGCGCCCTGGCCTCGGAAGGGCCGGCCGCGATTCCCCCCGGGACGCGGGTACGGGTCGAGGCGCTGTTCGACCGCGTGCCGGCGCGGCGAAAGTTCCTGCGCTCCGCCCGCTCGGAATATGCCGCGAGCCTCGACGTGGTGCGGCGGCTGGCAATGGCCCGGCCCGATATCGGGTTCAGCCTGGAGCATGACGGCCGGCGCGCGCTGTCCGTGGCGGCGGGCGAGAGCCTGCCCGACCGCGTGGCGGCGCTGACCGACCGCGCGCTGACCGACAACGGCGTCCCGATCGAGCTCGAGCGCGAAGGACTCAGGCTGGGCGGCATCGCCGGGCTGCCCACCTTCAACCGCGGCATTGCCGACCATCAATATCTGTTCGTCAACGGCCGGCCGGTGAAGGACCGGCTGCTCGTCGGCGCGGTGCGCGGCGCTTACGCCGAGCTGCTGGCGCGGGACCGGCACGCCGTGGTCGCGCTGTTCCTCGAGGTGCCGGCCGACATGGTCGATGTGAACGTCCACCCGGCCAAGACCGAGGTGCGTTTCCGCGAGCCGGCGATGGTGCGCGGCATGATCGTGAGCGGGCTGAAGCGCGCGCTCGACGAGGCGGGGCATCGCAGCGTGCAGCGGCCGGCGGAAGGCGCATTGGCCGCCTGGCAGCAGGAACCGGCCGCCCCGCCGATGCCGAGCCTGTGGGATGGCGGTGCGCGCCACGCCAGCGGCGACGCCGGCTGGCCGGGCGCGGCGCCGCGCAGCGCGCATGCGGTGTTCGATCGCCGCGAGCATTTCATCGCGCCGCCGATGGCGCGCGCCGAGCCGGCCTATGCCCCGCCGCCGGAGACGGTCAGCTACCCGCTCGGCGTCGCGCGCGGCCAGGTCGCCAGGACCTATATCGTCGCCGAGGCCGAGGATGGGCTGGTGCTGGTCGACCAGCATGCCGCGCATGAGCGGCTGGTGCTGGAGCGGATGCGCCGGGCGATGGCCGATGGCGGGGTCGCGTCGCAGGCGCTGCTGCTGCCCGAGGTGATCGAGCTCGAGGAGCCGGCCTGCGACCGGCTCGAGGCGCGGGGGGCGGAACTGGCCGAGTTCGGCCTGGACCTGGAGCGCTTCGGCCCGCGGGCGATGCTGGTCCGCGCGGTGCCGGCGATGCTGGGGCAGGGGGATGTGGTGGGCCTCGTCACCGACCTGGCCGACGAGCTCGCCGCGTTCGACGAGGCGCTGAGCCTGCGGGAGCGGCTCGACCATGTCGCCGCGACCATGGCGTGTCATGGCTCGGTCCGGGCGGGCCGGATCCTGTCGGTCGCCGAGATGAACGCGCTGCTCCGCGAGATGGAGGTCACGCCGCATTCGGGGCAGTGCAATCATGGCCGCCCGACCTGGGTGAAGCTGGCGCATGGCGATATCGAGAAGCTGTTCGGGCGGAAGTGAGTGCGAGGGCCGCGAATCGGCGGCCCTGCTTATGATCCGAAGGTGCTGCGGCGTCCCGCTGACTTTCGCGGTATTTTCAACATGTATGCGTCCGATGGGAGACTGATCCTCTACCGAAGGTCTACGACTGGTCCCTGTCAGCAGGTCCTATGCCACGTCACGGCTCGTGCCAGGGGACGACCGGTCTTCAACTTGTGCCGTAAACTCATAGAAATGGGGTTCGCCCATCCGGCAAAGATGGTCACTTCACCACCGGTCTTTCCACACCCCAGGCACCCTCAACGCAACGCTGTTGCGCGCATAACCCGCTTGCGATGATCATCTGCCGAATTGCCTTTTCCGTGCTGGCAGGAACGCCGGGTTCGAACTCGACCCAAAGTCGGCCGGCGTTCCTCGGCAATTTCGAGTACTGCCTGATATAATCCCTGAGCGTCGCGTCGTCGACGGCCTGGCCGTTCCACACGACGCCACCGCCACGGCTCACCCGGATGAGGTAGCCGTCTCGAAATCCGGTGGAATGGTCGCGAGCGATGCCTGTCGTCGCAGCAATCGTGTCAGAGTGAGGTGCAGCAGGTGCATTGGTCGACGAGTTACAGCCGGACAGCATGATTCCGGACAGTATGATTGCAGTGACCAGAGCGATGCGCCTTCTCATATCCGACATATGCCAGTTGAGATGGTCGGCGGCTATTGTGCTTTCACATCGCGACGAGATCTGATTCAGCTTGGCATGAACCAGTGTGATCTGATCGACTTCGAGTGCGGGTGATGGAGGCGCTCGTGCCTGACAAGCAGCGAGGAGTCCGAGAGTCGACATGAGGCTCTCAGGGATGATTCTCTTTTGTCATCGGCCCGACACGACAGGATCAGCGTGCCTTTTCGTCGACTGCGGGCGCCCGGCCAGTAATTTACTCCGGCCCCTCCCATCCTGCATCCCTGCCATGGGTGGCTCGACACCCGATGCCCTGTTCCGGTGCGATAACAGGGCGGAACAGGGCGCATTATTTTTTCTCGCCGCCTCTGCCCTGTTATGTTGGAAATTCGCCCCAGATTTTCATTGCGTTTTCCGTGGCTTGCGACGGGTTTGCCCTGTTATGCCCGTAACAGGGTCAAATATGCACGGAACAGGGCAGGCAGCGCCCGGTAACAGGGCGGATGTTGTGGTAACGGGGACGGGGGAAACGGGAGCTTCGACCGTCATGGGAAAGAGCGGGCCGGTGCCCCGCGTGCCCCGTCCGCCCGGACAGTGCGACGATTCGGGGCGCGGTTGAATCACGTGCGGGATATCCTGCAGCATCCGATGCCGGCGCCGCGCTGCCGATGTCTGGCACATGATCCGGGATTTGATTTCTTCGGTATTAAACCCGCCTTCCGTTCCGGGCATCAAACGCCTACATCGCCCCTCCCATGTCCCGCCCCAAGCCCACCACCTTCGAGAAAACCAAGATCGTCGCCGAGAACCGGCGGGCGCGGTTCGATTATGCCATCGAGAGCGTCTACGAGGCGGGCATCGCGCTGACCGGCACCGAGGTGAAGTCCCTGCGCGACGGGACCGGATCGATCGCCGAGAGCTATGCCGAGGTGAAGGACGGGCAGGTCTGGCTGATCAATTCGAACGTGCCCGAATTCAGCCATGGCAACCGCTTCAACCACGAGCCGAAGCGGCCTCGTAAATTGCTCCTTCATGAGCGCGAGATAAACAAGATGCATGGTGCCGTGGCGCGCGAGGGGATGACCCTGGTGCCGCTGATGATCTATTTCAATTCGAAGGGGCGCGCGAAGGTGGAACTGGCCTTGGCCAAGGGCAAGAAGGATCACGACAAGCGCGCGACGATCAAGGAGCGCGACTGGAAGCGCGAGCAGGGCAGGATCATGCGCGATCGTGGCTGAGCGACCCCGCCTTTCGAGCCGCATCGTCACCTGGTGGCGGCGCACCATGCCGACGCGCGAGAGCATGGAGCAGAATCGCCTGCTCCGGCCCGTCGCGCATCGCGTGCTTGCACCGGCATTGTGGCGGTTCACGCGCCGCTCCGTGCCGCGCGGCGTGGCACTGGGCATGGTGACGGGCATCCTCTTTCCCGTCGCGCAGATCGCCTTTTCAGCGCTGCTGGCGCTGCCGATCCGCGCGAACATCCCGACCGCTGCCGCGATGACCTTCATCACCAACCCCTTCACGACCCCGCCACTCTGGGTCGCGGCCTATTGGATCGGGAAATGGGTGCTGCACATCGATGCGCATGTGCCGGGCGCACCGATCGCGACTCAGGTCGCGGCCAATTCGAGCTGGCTGCACTGGCTGCTCTCCACTGCGGGGCCGGCCACGATCGTCGGCCTGTTCATCATCACGCTGGCGCTGTCGGTACTGGGCTATGGCTCGGCGGCACTGGGCTGGCGGTGGTGGATCGCCCGCAAATGGCGCGGCCGCGCCCATGCCGGCCGGAAATAGGCGGTCGCCCCGGGGTGAAATTGACTGGCCGTGTTATCGGCTTAGAACACGACCGCATCCATCTCCTGTGAGGATGCCTCATGTCGAAATCGCCTCTTGCCGCCATTCTCCTTGCCGCGACGATGCTCGCGGGCTGCTCGACCGCCACGCCGCCGCCGCCTCTCGCCGAAACACCGGTCGCCGCGGTGCCGGAGGCCCCGCCCGCACCCAAGCCCGCCTTCGGCACGTTCGGCATCGACGAAGCCGGCATGGACAAGGCGATCCTGCCGGGGAATGACTTCTACGGCTATGTGAACGGCACCTGGGCGAAGAACACGCCGATCCCCGCCGACAAATCCAATTACGGCGCGTTCAACCTCTTGTCCGACCTGTCCGAAGCGCGGACCAGGGACATCCTGGAAGCCGCCGCCAGGGATCCGGGCGCCAAGATCGGCATTGCCTATGCGACCTTCCTCGACCGGCCGGCGATCGACGCCAAGGGACTGGCGCCGATCCAGCCCTGGCTCGACCGGATCCACGGACTGACCACGCGCGCGGCCTATCCGGCGCTGCTGTCCGAGGCGACGCGCGCCGGGATCGGCGGGCCGTTCCGTGCCGGCGTCGGGCAGGACGACAAGGATCCCGAACATTATATTCTCGGCCTCAACCAGTCCGGTCTCGGGTTGCCCGATCGCGACTATTATCTGAGCAAGGACGCCAAGCTCGTCGAGGCGAAGACCGCCTATCAGGCCCATGTCGCGAAGGTCCTGACGCTGGCCGGCGAAGCGAATGCCGCCGCCCGTGCGAAGGCGCTGGTCGATTTCGAGACCGGCATTGCCCGGGTGAGCTGGACGCGGGTCGACAGCCGGGACGCGACCAAGACCTACAACAAGATGACGGTCGCCCAGCTGGCGAAAAAGGCGCCGGGTTTCGACTTCCCGACCTATTTCAGGGGAATCGGCGCACCGGCCGACACGCTGGTGGTTTCCCAGCCGAGCGCGATCGCCGGAATCGCGAAGCTCGTCGCGGCGGCGCCGCTCGCGGTGTTGCGCGACCAGCTGCTGCTGCGCTCGCTCGACGGCTATGCCGATGTGCTGCCCAAGGCGTTCGATGACGAGCAGTTCGCCTTCTACGGCCATGTCCTGTCGGGAACGCCCGAGCAGGAGGCGCGATGGAAGCGCGCGGTGCAATTCACCACCGGCGCGCTCGATGACGAGGTCAGCAAGATCTATGTCGCCAAATATTTCCCACCCGAGACCAAGGCTGCGGCCGATACGCTCGTGCGCAACATCATCACGGCGATGGACGCCCGGATCGACAAGCTCGACTGGATGGCGCCCGAAACCAAGATCAAGGCGCATGCGAAGCTCGCCGCCTTCACCCCGAAGATCGGCTATCCCAGCCAGTGGAAGGATTATGACGGGCTGAAGATCGTGAGCGGCGACGCCTTCGGCAACGAATGGCGCGCCAATCAATGGCAGCAGGCCTATGACGTCTCGCATCTCGGCAAGCCGCTGCAGCGCTGGGAATGGGGCATGACGCCGATGACGGTGAATGCCTATGCCAATTTCGGCATGGTCGAGATCGTCTTCCCCGCCGCGATCCTGCAGCCGCCCTTCTTCGATCCGAACGCCGACCCGGCCGTCAATTATGGCGGGATCGGTGCGGTGATCGGCCATGAGCTGAGCCATCATTTCGACGACCAGGGATCGAAATATGATGCGCACGGCCAGCTGACCGACTGGTGGCTGCCGAGCGACGTCGCCGCCTTCAAGGCGCGTACCGGCGCGCTGGTGAAGGAGTATGACGCCTATGAACCGCTGCCCGGGATGCATGTGCAGGGCGCGCTCACCCTCGGCGAGAATGTCGCTGACCTGGCCGGCCTGACGGTGGCGCTGGATGCCTATCACGCGTCGCTCGGGGGCCGCCCGGTGCCGGCGATCGACGGCTATAGCGGCGACCAGCGCTTCTATCTCGGCTGGGCGCAGGTGTGGCGGCGCAATTATCGCGAGGCCAATCTGCGCCAGCGGCTGCTGACGGATCCGCACAGCCCGTCGGAGCAGCGTGCCTGGGTGGTCCGCAATCTCGACCCCTGGTACGAGGCATTCCAGCCCGGCACGACCGACAAGCTGTACCTGACGCCCGAGCAGCGTGTCCGGATCTGGTGAGGCCGCATAGCGTCGTCGCGCCCGCGTCGTACCGGCCCGGGCCGGTGTCCGCCGCCCCTCCGGCCCCCGACATCGGTGCGGGGCTGGGTGGGCGCCGGAACGCCTCAGGGACGGCGCGGGAGCGTATCCGGGGCGAATCCCACTCTAGCCCTTGACGGCCCGCGCTCGCGGCCCAAGACGGAGGTCGATGGCCAGCCTTCCCGCATCTTCCGCCTCGACGCTGTCGCCCGGGCGCGGTGCCGCGCTGATCGCGGGCGGGTGCGGCCTGGCCGCGGCGCTGGTGGTGCTCGGTGCGGTGCGTAGCCTGCCGGTCGCAGGCGGGTTCCTGGCGGCGGGGCTGCTGATCGCCGGGGTGATGATCGCGTTCCGGCGCCTGTTTCCGCCGAGCGCCGACGCGGCGTCCGAGCCGGATTGGGACGTGGCGCGGGTGCTTGCCGCGAACTGCCCGGACGCGGTGGCGATCACGGACCGGGCCGGGCGGCTGGTCTGCGCCAATGATCGCTACGAAGCGCTGTTCGACGGGTTCCCGACGCCGCCGGGCCTGCCGATCGACGATGCCGGCGTGGCGAGCCTCGGCAGCGCGGGGCGGGCGGCTTGGCGCGACGGGGCGGCCACGGTCGAGCGGCTGGTGGCGCGCGGCACGCCGCTGCGGGTCGCGATCGAGCGGGCCGGCGCCGAGGACGACCTGCTCGTCTGGCGCTTCGGCGGGGCCGAAGGGCTGGATCTCGCCGCGACCGTGGCGGCGGTGATCGGCGGCCCGACCGGCGACCGGCTTGCCGCCGCCGGGATCATGGCCGCGCTGATCGCGCCCGACGGGCGGATCCGGGCCGCCAACCGCGTACTGCGCGCCCGGGCGATGGGGCATGAAGAGG
This sequence comes from uncultured bacterium, assembly GCA_903884945.1. GTDB lineage: Bacteria > Pseudomonadota > Alphaproteobacteria > Sphingomonadales > Sphingomonadaceae > Sphingomonas. The sequence goes on along the minus strand of CAISGR010000075.1, from coordinate 28,298 downwards.
GCGCGGTCGCGGGCCGCGACTTTGCGCGCTTCCTGATCACCGACAGCCACGGGCTCGTCCGGTTCGAGCGCGAGGGACTGACCGGCAGCCCGTTGCGCGTGCTGCAGATCCCGTTCCTCGACGGCGACGATGCGCCGATGCTCGTCGCGCTGCTGGACGAGGAGGGCGGGGCGGGCGAGCCGGCGATCGGGGCGAGCGCGGCCGCGCATGTCCGCAGCCTGGTATCGCTGATGCCGTTCGGGATCGCCCTGGTCGATCGCGACGGCCGCTTCATCCAGATGAACGACGCCTTCGCGCGCGCCGCGGCAGTCGATGCGGGCGCGCCGCCGCTCTATCCTGGCGATCTGCTGGTGCGCGAGGACAAGGGCGTGGTCGCCGACGCGATCCGCCGCTTCGCCAATGGCGCGACCCATTCGACCGACCTGGCCGTGCGGCTGAAGGATCATCCGGACGAGCCGGTGGCGCTGTCGATCGCCGGCGCGCGCGGGCTGGGCGAGGCCGCGGTGCTGCTGAGCCTGAAGGACAATAGCGAGGAGACTAGGCTGAAGCGCGAGGTGGCGCAGGCGACCAAGATGCAGGCGGTGGGCCAGCTCGCCGGCGGCGTCGCCCATGACTTCAACAATATCCTGACCGCGATCATCGGGCATTGCGACCTGATGCTGATGCGCCATTCGCCGGGCGACAGCGATTATGACGACATCCAGCAGATCCGCGCCAATTCGAACCGCGCGGCGAGCCTGACGCGCCAGCTGCTCGCCTTTTCGCGCCAGCAGACGCTGGTGCCGCAGGTGCTGCAGCTGCCCGACGTGATCTCCGAGGTATCCCAGTTGCTCAAGCGGCTGCTCGGCGAGACCGTGACGCTGACGGTGAAGCATGGCCGCAACCTGGGGCCGGTGCGCGCCGATCCGGGGCAGCTCGAACAGGTCGTGGTCAACCTCGCGGTGAATGCGCGCGACGCGATGCTGGCGAAGGACCCGCGCGGCGGCGGCACGCTGTCGATCCAGACCATGGCCGTTTCGGCCGCGGACGTGCGCCGGATGGGATCGGACATCCTGCCGATCGCCGACTATGTCGCGCTGGAGATTTCGGACACCGGCGGCGGCATCCCGCCCGAGATCCTGCCGAAGATCTTCGAGCCCTTCTTCACCACCAAGGAAGTGGGCAAGGGCACCGGGCTGGGACTGTCGACCGTCTACGGCATCGTCAAGCAATCGGGCGGCTACATCTTCGCCGACAATCGCGACCAGGGCGCCGTCTTCACCATCTATCTGCCGGTCCATTCGGCGCCGCAGCTGGCCAGGCCGAGCGCCGCGCCCGCGCTGCCGAAGGAAAAGCCGACCGACCTGTGGGGTACGGGCACGATCCTGCTGGTCGAGGACGAGGACATGGTGCGCGCCGTCGCCGAGCGCGCGCTGGCGCGGCAGGGCTATACCGTGCTGACCGCGGAGAATGGCGAGGTCGCGCTCGACATGCTGGCAAAGCACGAGCGGCCGGATCTGCTGATCTCCGACGTGGTCATGCCGGTGATGGACGGGCCGACCATGGTGCGCAAGGCGCGGGCGCGCTATCCCGACCTGCCGATCCTGTTCATGTCGGGCTATGCCGAGGAGCAGTTGCGCCGGTCGATCGATCTCGACAATGTCGCCTTTCTGGCCAAGCCGTTTTCGGTGCAGCAACTTGCCGAAGCAGCCCGCGCGGTGCTGGCGCCGAAATGACTTGGCGCGGGGATGCCCGGGTGGCTAGAGAGCCGCAATGACCGGGCCGCAAAGAATATTGATCGTCGAGGACGAGCCGTTGATCGCCATGATGCTCGAGGATTTCCTCGACGTCCTCGGCAAGGCGATGGCCGGTACCGCCGACAGCGTCGCCGAGGCGCTCGCCCTGATCGATTCAGTGGCGATCGACGCGGCGATCCTCGACGTGAACCTGCGCGGCGGCGAGAAGAGCTGGCCGATCGCGGATGCGCTGGCTGCAAAGGGCGTGCCGTTCGTGCTCGCCACCGGCGGATCGACCGACAGCATCGCCGAGGCGCATCGCGACCGGCCGACGCTGCCCAAGCCCTTCACCATGGACGGCGTTGCCAGGGCGCTGGACGCGCTGCTTCCGGCATAGGCGGCCGCCCCTGGCACGGCGGCGCGGCGATCAGGCGATCCGCTCGGGCACGGCGGCGGCATCCTCCACCAGCGACTGGGCCGGGGCGACGGCCTCCCACGGGAAGACGAACCAGTCCTTGTTGGTCGTCCGGTCGATCGTGCGCGCGCGATAATCGACCTTTTCGGCGGAACTGACATTGTCGATCAGCGTGGCGAAGCGGATGCCGCCCGCACGCGCCTCGGCCGCCTGCAGCGCGCCGCGGAGATGGGCGATGGTGCGGCCGGAATCGTTGATGTCGTCGAGGAACAGCAGGCGCTCGCCCGCCTGGCTGCGCTTCGCCAGCTTGACCAGCGGCTCGTCGGCGAAATCCTTCACCTGGCTCGAATAATCGACCGAGAGCATCGGCAGGCCGGTGGCATGGCTGAGATACACGGCCGGCGCGAGCCCGCCGCGGCCGATGCCGATGATGAAATCGGGCTTCCACGCGTCATCGGCCAGCTGCAGCGCGAGCGCGCGCACGGCAGCGACGAATTCGTCATGCGGAATATCGGCGAAAACGGTCATGCACTGGGCTCCAGATGGGCATCGAGATAGGCGTCGAGCCGGGCGAGATGCGCGGCAACCGCGTCGTCCGGCAGGAAGGATCCGAGAAAGGAATTGCGCGCCAGCAGCGCGAGATCGTCGCGGTCCAGCCCGCGCCCGGCCGCGGCGGCGCGGTAGTTATCGGCGATATAGCCCCCGAAATAGGCGGGATCGTCCGAGTTGATCGTCGCGCGCAGCCCGGCCCTGAGCATCCGGTCGATGGGATGGTGCGCCATGTCGTCGACCACGCACAGCTTGAGGTTGGAAAGCGGGCATACCGTCAGGGTCATGCCCGTCCGCGCCAGCCGCGTAACCAGGACCGGATCCTCCAGGCTGCGATTGCCATGGTCGAGCCGGTCGATACCGAGGATATCGAGCGCCTGGCGGACATAGGCGGGCGGCCCTTCCTCGCCGGCATGCGCGACGAGCCTGAGGCCCTTTTCGCGGGCGGCGGCGAAGACCCGGGCGAACTTCTCGGGCGGATGGCCCACCTCGGACGAATCGAGGCCGACCGCGGCGATGCGGTCGAGCCAGGGCTCCGCCGCCGCGAGCGTGGCGAAGGCCGCAGCCTCATCGAGATGGCGCAGAAAGGAGAGGATCAGGCGCGACGTCATGCCGTGCTTCGCCTCCGCCTCGGCCATGCCCGCGAGCAGCCCCTCGATCACCGTGCCGAAGGCAATGCCGCGATCCGTGTGGGTCTGCGGATCGAACATGATTTCGGCGTGGACGACGCCGTCGGCCGCCGCCCGGTCGAAATAGGCCAGCGCGAGGTCGCGGAAATCGTCGCGGGTCTGCAGGACGTTCGCGCCGGCATAATAGATGTCGAGGAAATCCTGCAGGTTCGAGAAATCATAGGCGGCACGGACCTCCTCGACGCTCGCGAAGGGGATCGTCACCCCGTTGCGCGTGGCGAGCGCGAACATGAGCTCGGGCTCGAGGCTGCCCTCGATATGGAGATGGAGCTCGGCCTTGGGCAGGCCGGCGATGAAATCCGGATCGGTCATCACGGCTCCATCGCGCGCCGGGGGCGGAGGAGCAAGGAGGAACAGCAGGGCGGTGCCGGGCAATCGCGGAAAAGATCGCACGCCGGAAAATGTCGAAAAAAGCGATGTTCCGCTCTTGTTCTCGTAGAACAAACCGTATACGAAGCTTCCAACACGCATTGAATGCGCGATGTGATCGGTCTAGCGACGGAGGCTCCAGTGGCGGCATCATTGAAGGTCATCGACAACAAAATGGCAGTCTCCAACGACAAGGCGAGCAGCGAGCGCGCAAAAGCACTCGATGCCGCTCTCGCACAAATCGATCGTGCCTTCGGCAAGGGCAGCGCCATGCGGCTCGGCTCGAAGGAAACCATGCAGGTCGAGACGATCTCGACCGGCTCGCTCGGGCTCGACATCGCGCTCGGCGTCGGCGGCCTGCCGCGGGGCCGGGTGATCGAGATCTACGGCCCGGAAAGCTCGGGCAAGACGACGCTCGCGCTCCATGTCATCGCCGAGGCGCAGAAGGGCGGGGGCACGGCGGCGTTCGTCGATGCCGAGCATGCGCTCGACCCGGTCTATGCCAAGAAGCTCGGCGTCAATATCGACGAGCTGATCGTGTCGCAGCCCGATACCGGCGAGCAGGCGCTCGAGATCGTCGACACGCTGGTCCGCTCGAACGCGATCGACGTACTGGTGGTCGATTCGGTCGCCGCGCTCGTGCCGCGGGCCGAAATCGAGGGTGAGATGGGTGACAGCCATGTCGGCCTGCAGGCGCGGCTGATGTCGCAGAGCCTGCGCAAGCTGACCGGCTCGATCAGCCGTTCGCGCTGCATGGTGATCTTCTTCAACCAGCTGCGCATGAAGATCGGCGTGATGTACGGCAACCCCGAGACCACGACGGGCGGCAATGCGCTGAAATTCTACGCTTCGGTCCGGCTCGACATCCGCCGCACCGGCCAGATCAAGGATCGCGAGGAGATCGTCGGCAACACCACGCGGGTGAAGGTGGTCAAGAACAAGGTCGCCCCGCCGTTCAAGCAGGTCGAGTTCGACATCATGTACGGCCAGGGCGTCTCGAAGCTCGGCGAGATTCTCGATCTCGGCGTCAAGGCGGGGCTGGTCGAGAAATCGGGCGCCTGGTTCAGCTATGACAGCGTCCGGATCGGCCAGGGCCGTGAGAATTCGAAGAATTTCCTCCGGGAGAATCCTGACATGGCGGATCGCCTCGAAAAGGCTATCCGGTCGCGCACCGACAAGGTGGCCGAAGAGATGATGGCCGGTCCCGACGAGGACGACGATCTCTGAGACCCAAGACCGTCGCGGCGTTTCCCGTCGAACAACCCGGAAAGGCCCGCCCGCGACGGCGGGCCTTTCATATTTCCGCCCCCTGATGTCTACTCGGGCGCCGTGGCGTCGCTGGAACGGCAGTGATGGCGCGGGACGGAACAGCCCTGGATTGGAACTTCCCATGACTGACGCGTCGCAATGGATCGGCCCCGTCGGCGACGTCTGGGCCGCCGAGTGGCAGCGCACCGATCGCAGCTTCGCCGGGCTGGCGCCGCATCTGAACGCAGCGGCGATCCAGGCCGTGGCGGGCATCCCCGCGCCGCACATCCTCGACATCGGCTGCGGCGCGGGGGCGACCAGCCTGGCGCTTGCGCGCGCCTTGCCGCGGGCGGAGGTGACCGGGATCGATCTCTCCCCCGGTCTCGTCGCGATCGCGACCGAGCGTGCGGCCGGCATCGCCAACCTGTCCTTCGCGCAAGGGCCGGTCGAGACGCTCGTCGCGGGGCAGGCGCCGGTCGACCTGTTCGTCTCCCGGCACGGGGTGATGTTCTTTCCCGATCCGGTGGCGGCCTTCGCCGCGCTGCGGTCGGCCGCCGCCCCGCGCGGCCGGCTGGTCTTTTCCTGCTTCCGGTCGGTGGCGCTCAACCTCTGGGCGTCGGAGATCCAGGCCGAGATCTTCGGCACGCCGCCGCCGCCATCGCCAGCCTATGTTCCCGGCCCCTTCGCCTTCGCCGATCCGGATCGCGTGCGCGCGGTGCTGACGGAAGCGGGCTGGCAGGCTGTCGAGGCGGTGCCGGTCGATTTTTCCTATCGCGCGGGGCAGGGGGACGACGCCGTCGCCGACGCGCTGTCCTTCTTCAGCCGTATCGGCCCGAGCGCACCGGTGCTTCGGGCGGCGGCGCCGATGGAACGCGCGGCCATGATCGGGCGCATCACTGCCGTGCTGGAACGCCACCGTTCCGGCGACGTGGTGGATTTCCCTGCCGCGGCATGGCTATGGTCGGCGCATAACCCGTCAGGAGAGGCGCAATGACGATCATCGTCCACCATCTCGAGAATTCGCGATCGCAGCGCATCCTGTGGATGCTTGAGGAACTCGGCCTTCCCTATGAGGTCAAGCGCTATGAGCGGAACAAGCAGACCATGCTGGCGCCGCCCGAACTGAAGAAGGTGCATCCGCTCGGCAAGTCGCCGGTGATCGAGGACAGCGACGAGGGACACGTCATCGCGGAGACCGGGGCAATCATCGAATATCTGGTCGAGAAGGCCGACGGGAAGCTGGGGCCGCAGGGGCACCGCGACTCAGTGCTGCGCTATCGCCAGTTCCTCCATTATGCCGAGGGATCGATGATGCCGCCGCTGCTGGTGCTGCTCGTGGTCAATCGCATCCCGCTGTTCGGCAAGAAGGTGGCAAAGCGCATCCAGCCGATGATCGACGTCCATCTCGACTATGTCGAAGCCGAGCTCGCGCAACGCCCCTGGTTCGCGGGCGACGAGATCAGCGGCGCCGACATCATGATGAGCTTCCCGCTCGAAGCGGCGCGAGGCCGCGCCGGGCTTGGCGCGTCACGCCCGCACACCATCGCGTGGCTCGCCAAGATTCATGCGCGGCCGGCCTATCAGGCAGCGCTCGCCAAGGGCGGGCCCTATGCCTATGCGTGACCGCTGAGCCCGTGGCTCGGCGCATGGGGCGGTTCGATCTCGGCGGGTTCCGGCGGATCGAGATCGCCTTCCCACCGCGCCACCACGGTCGCGGCGATCGCGTTGCCGACGACGTTGGTCGCCGACCGGCCCATGTCGAGGAAATGATCGACCGCAACGACGAGCAGGATCCCCGCCTCGGGGATGTGGAAGCTCGCCATGGTCGCCGTGATCACCACGAGACTGGCGCGCGGCACCCCGGCAATGCCCTTCGACGTGACCATCAGCGTCAGCAGCAGCGCGATCTGCGTGCCCAGCGACAGCTGGATGCCATAGGCCTGGGCGATGAACAGCGACGCGAAGGTCATGTACATCATCGAGCCGTCGAGGTTGAAGGAATAGCCGAGCGGCAGGACGAAGCTGGCGATCTTGGGCGGCACGCCGAACCGGTCGAGTGCCTCGAGCGTACGGGGGAAGGCAGCTTCTGACGAGGCAGTCGAAAAGGCGACGAGGACCGGTTCGCGGATATAACGCAGCAGCTGCCCGGTCCGCCTGCCGACGAACAGGAACACCGCGGCGATCAGCGAGAGCCACAGCAGCGCAAGGCCGAGATAGACGCTGCCCATGAAATAGGCGAGCTTGAGGATCACGCTCGGGCCCTGTTCCGCGAGCGCCGCGCTGACCGCGGCGAACACGGCGAAGGGAGCGAAGCGCATCACATAATCGGTGACCTGGAGCATCACCGCGACCAGCCCCTCGGTAGCGCGCACGAGCGGGGCCGCGCGCTCGCCGACGGCGGTGATCGCGACGCCGAAGAAGACCGAGAAGACGACGATGGGCAGGATCTCGTTGGTCGCCATCACGCCGATGATCGAGGCCGGGAAGATGTGCTTCACGAAGTCGTTGGGCTCGAACACCGCCTTGGCGAGGCCGGTCTCGGCGGTGACGGGCGGAATCGGCAGGTTCAACCCGACCCCCGGCTGGAGCAGGTGTACCAGCGCGAGGCCGAGCGTGAGCGAGAAGAGGCTCGCGCAGATGAACCACAGCAGCGCCTTGAGCCCGACCCGGCCGAGCGCGCCGGTATCGCCCATATGCGCGATGCCGCTGACCAGCGTGCCGAACACCAATGGCGCGATGATCATCTTGATCAGTTGCAGGAAGATGGTCGTGACGACCGAGATATAGCCCGCGATTTGCTTGAGGCGCGCGGCGGAAGCCGCGGTGCCGTCATCGATCGCGGCGTTCAGGCCCCAACCCACCACCAGGCCGAGCACGAGACCGATCAGAATATAAAATGTGAGGCGCTTGGCCATGTAGGTTCCCCGGATTTGCGCGGCAGGGAAGGGGATTGCGGCGGCGCGGTCAAGCGCCTTATGTCGATCGGCACGGAAACGGAGGGACCCGCCATGCTGGTGACGAGACGCGGGCTGCTGGGCGGCGCCATGGCCGGGCTGCCGCTGCTGACGATGCCGTCGATCCTTCGTGCGGCCGAGCCCGATCTTTCAGCGCTGGCCGATTTGACCAGCGGCACTGCGCCGATCGGCGAGGTCGAGCGCCGCGCGCGAATCGCCCGGGCGCAGGGGTTGATGAAGGCGAACGGGATCGGTGCGGTCCTGATCGAGCCGGGTTCGTCGATGATCTATTTCACCGGCGTGCGCTGGGGCCGGAGCGAGCGACTGACCGTGGCGGTGCTGCCGGCGGAGGGCGAGCCGTGCATCGTCACGCCGTTCTTCGAGGAGCCCTCGGTGCGCCAGACGCTCGGCGTGCCGGCGGAAGTAAGAGTGTGGCAGGAGGACGAAAATCCGCTCGCGCTGGTCGCCGGGTTCATCCGGGACCGCAAGCTCGCCGGGCGCCCGATCGGCATCGAGGAGACGGTGCGCTATTTCGCGGTCAACGGGCTCGCGCGCGTGCTGCCGGCGGCGAAGCTGGTTTCCGCCAATCCGGTCGTGCGCGGGTGCCGGATGATCAAGACCGCGCCCGAGATCGCGCTGATGCAGACCGCGACCGACGTGACGATCGCCGCCTATCGCTGGACCTATCCGCGGATCGAGAAGGGGATGACTCCCGCCGATATCGGCGCGCTGATGAATGCGGCGACACGCAAGCTGGGCGGGGACCCGGAATTCGCGCTGGTGCTGATCGGCGAAGCCGCCGCCTATCCGCATGGCAGCCGTGCGCCGCAGGTCGTGGCGGACGGCCAGATCGTGCTGATGGACTGCGGCTGTACGGTGCAGGGCTATCAGTCCGACGTTTCGCGCACCTTCGTGTTCGGCACGCCGAGCGCGGAGCACCGCAAGGTCTGGGATCATGTCCGCGCCGGGCAGGCGACCGCCTTTGCCGCCGCGAAGATCGGCGTGCCGGCGGGGCAGGTCGATGATGCGGTGCGGCGCTATTATACGTCGCTCGGCTATGGCCCTGGCTACAGGCTGCCGGGGTTGTCACACCGCACGGGCCACGGCATCGGGCTTGATGGCCATGAGCCGGTCAATCTCGTGCACGGCGAGACCACGCCGCTTGCGCCCGGCATGTGCTTTTCGGACGAGCCCGGGCTCTACCTGCCGGGCAAGTTCGGGGTGCGCCTCGAGGATTGCTTCCACATGACTGCGAGCGGACCGAAATGGTTCAGCACGCCGCCGACATCGATCGACTCCCCGTTCGGGTGAGCCGTTCGGGCGCGGCAGGCCTTCAAGCCAGCCCTGGCGCCAGCCCCGCCTTGTCGCCGTGCCACGCCTTCTCCGCAAGCGCGCGGTCCCGTGCCGCGGCATCGGTCTGGCCCAGTGCCGCCTCGGCATCGGCGCGCAGCGACAGGGTGACCGGATCGTTCGGCCGGCGCGACAGGACCAGGCCCGTCTGCTTCAGCGCCTCCCCTGGCCTGCCCGCGAGGAGGAGCGCGGCGGCATAGCTGCGGCGCGGCGGATACCACCAGGCGGGCGGGTCGCTCAGGCCGCTCATCAGGCTGGCCTCGTCCAGCTTCGCGGCCTTTTCGAACCATTTCGCCGCCACCATCGGCTTGCCCTCGACCATCGCGGCACGCCCCTCCAGCCCGAGCCGGGCGATCCGCATCAGTTGCGTGGCATGCGCGCTGAAATCTTCCTTCTTCGCCTGACCCACATCGTTCGGGATCCGTGCGAGTTCGGCGCGAATGCCGGCGGCATTGCCGAGGCGCGCCTGCGCTTCGCCCCGGGCATAATGGCGATAGGCCTGGGCGAATTTCAGTCGGTCGCCGGGGTCGGGCAGGGCAAGCACCTGCTGCGGATCGGCGAAGCGGGCCTCGGCGGCATAGGCAGTGCCCATCGCCATCTGGAGGAAGGGATTCGGGCCATGGGGATCGGTCGGCCCCTCGGCCAGCAAGGGGGCGCTGAGCGCGAGCGCGTCAGCGGCATCCCCCGACATCAACGCTCCGCCCACGCCATATTGGACATTGTGCCCATGATAGGGGAGTTGCCACTCGCCGCCCGGCTGGGGCAGGCCCTGGCGCCGGGCATTGTCGATCCCCATGGCGACCGCGCGGACGTTCGCGTCCGCCGCATCCTGATAGCGCCCCACCCAGTAGAAGGTGTGCGAGGGCATGTGAATCAAGTGGCTTGCACGCGGCGCAAGCGCCGGCAGCCGATCGGCATAGGTCTCGGCGCGCGCGGGAAAGCCACTCATTTCAGTGGCATGGATATAGAAGTGGATCGCCGGCGTGTAATCCGGGTTGCGCTTCAGAACGCCCTCGAGCAGCGCGACCGCGCGCGGCATGTTCCTGGTGATAGTGCCGAGCGAGGCCGGGACCATCCAGGCATCCGCCGCGATCGTCGCGATCTCGTCGTCCTGCGGATAGCGGGTGGCCAGCGAGTCCATCGCCCGGGCGAAGGCGAGATCGCCCGGGCTGGCGCCGGAACCACTGCCTTTTTCGTAGCGGCGCTTCAGCGCGGCGATCAGGTCGCGTTCCCGGGCCGGTGACGACGGCGTGAGCAGCTTCTCCGCCTGTTCCAGCTTGGCCGCTGCCTTTGCCGTGGTCGCAGCGTCGATCGGATAGTTGATCGTCGGCCCGTCGCTCCAGGCGGAGCCCCACAGGCACATCGCGCAGGATGGATCGAGCCGTACCGATTCGGCAAAGGCCGCGCTGGCCGCCTTGTGCGCGAAGGCGTGGGCGAGTTGCATGCCGTTGTCGAAAAAGGCCTGTGCCGCCGGATTCGCCGTGACGATGGTGAAGCCACCGCCACCATAGCCGCGCATCAAGGCAGGGTTCGCCGCGACCGGACCGTCGTCCCCGCTGCAAAGCGTGACGCCGGCCAGCAGCGCCGCGAGCCGCGGGGGCGCGGCACCGTCGCTCATCGTGCCGGGCAACAGGGCGGCCAACGGCAGCAGCATCAACGCGCGCATCAACTTCCCCCGGTCATCACGGCGCCGCCATCATTAGGCGAATACCCGATGCGGGGCCACCGCGATCCGCTTGAGTAGATCGCCTTGCTCGCCTAAGTCGCCAGCATGACCTCGACCAACGACATCCGCCGATCCTTTCTCGACTATTTCGAAGGCGAGGGGCACGCCCGCGTCGCCTCGGCGCCGCTGGTGCCGCACAACGACCCGACGCTGATGTTCGTCAACGCGGGCATGGTGCCGTTCAAGAATGTGTTCACCGGCCTGGAAACGCGCCCCTATTCGACCGCGACCTCATCGCAGAAGTGCGTGCGCGCCGGCGGCAAGCACAATGACCTCGACAATGTGGGCTATACTGCGCGGCATCACACGTTCTTCGAGATGCTCGGCAATTTCTCGTTCGGCGATTATTTCAAGGAAAGGGCGATCTCGCTCGCCTGGAACCTGATCACGCGCGAATGGGGCATTTCGCCCGACCGGCTGACGGTCACCGTTTATCACACCGATGACGAGGCCTTCGACCTGTGGCGCAAGATCGCCGGACTGCCGGAGAGCCGGATCATCCGCATCGCGACGTCGGACAATTTCTGGTCGATGGGCGATACCGGGCCGTGCGGCCCGTGCTCCGAGATCTTCTACGATCATGGCGACCATATCTTCGGCGGCCCTCCGGGAAGCCCGGACGAGGATGGCGACCGGTTCGTGGAGATCTGGAATCTCGTCTTCATGCAGTTCGAGCAATCGGCCGACGGCACGCGGAGCAATCTGCCGCGCCCGTCGATCGACACGGGCATGGGGCTGGAACGCGTCGCGGCCGTGCTGCAGGGCGTGCACGACAATTACGACACCGATACGTTCAAGGCGCTGATCGCGGAATCGAGCGCGCTGACGCAGACGGCGAGCACCGGCGCGACCCAGGCAAGCCACCGCGTTATCGCCGACCATCTGCGTGCCTCCGGCTTTCTGGTCGCCGACGGCGTCCTGCCGGCGAACGAGGGGCGTGGCTATGTGCTGCGCCGGATCATGCGCCGCGCGATGCGGCATGCCCATCTGCTCGGCGCCAAGGAGCCGCTGATGCATCGGCTGGTGCCGTCGCTGGTGGCAGAAATGGGCGCCGCCTATCCGGAACTGATGCGCGCCCAGGCGTCGATCGAGGCAACGCTGCTCCAGGAGGAAACCCAGTTTCGCCGGACGCTGACCAATGGGCTGCGCCTGCTCGACGAGGCAACCGCAGGCATGACCCCCGGGGAAACGCTTGCCGGCGAAACGGCGTTCAAGCTCTACGACACGTTCGGTTTCCCCTATGACCTGACCGAGGACGCGCTGCGGGCGCAGGGCTTCGGCGTGGATCGCGCCGGCTTCGATACCGCGATGGCGGAGCAGAAGCGCGCGGCGCGGGCAGCGTGGAAGGGATCCGGCGATCGCGCGTCCGACGAGATCTGGTTCGACATCGCCGAGGAATCGGGCGGGACCGAGTTCCTGGGATATTCGGCCGAGGACGGCGAGGGCCAGGTGGTCGCGATCGTCAAGGATGGTGCGCGCGTCGACAAGGCAGTGGCGGGCGATACGGTCGAGATCGTCACCAACCAGACCCCCTTCTACGCGGAGAGCGGCGGGCAGGTCGGCGACACCGGGACGCTGTCGAACGACCGCGCCAGCGCCACCGTCGACAACACGCAGAAATATCTTGGCCGCCTTTTCGCGCATCATGCGACGGTCGGCTCGGGCGAGATCGCCGTGGGCGATACCGTGTCGATGGCGATCGACCATGAGCGCCGCGGTGCGATCCGCGCCAATCACAGCGCGACTCACCTGTTGCACGAGGCACTGCGCCAGCGGCTCGGCAAGCATGTCGCGCAGAAGGGCAGCCTGGTTGCGCCCGACCGCCTGCGGTTCGATTTCTCGCAGCCGACCGCGATCGAGCCCGCGCGGATCGCCGAGGTCGAGGCCGATGTGAACCGGCAGATTCGCGACAATGGCGAGGTCTCGACCCGGCTGATGACGCCCGAGGAGGCGATCGAAGAGGGCGCGATGGCGCTGTTCGGCGAGAAATATGGCGATGAGGTTCGCGTCGTCTCGATGGGGCGCGAGGGCGACAAGGTCTATTCGCTAGAACTGTGCGGCGGTACGCATGTGAAGGCGCTTGGCGATATCGGTCTCTTCAAGGTCGTCGGCGAGAGCGCCGTTTCGAGCGGCATCCGTCGCATCGAGGCGCTGACCGGCGAAGCGGCACGGCAATGGTTCACCAGTCGCGACGAGAAGCTGCGCGAGGCGGCCGCGGTGCTGAAGGCGTCTCCCGACGAGGTGCCCGCCCGCGTCGCGGCGCTGGTCGAGGATCGGCGGCGGCTCGAGCGCGAGCTGGCCGAGGCCAAGAAGGCCCTGGCGCTGGGCGGCGGTGGCGCGGCCGTGGCCGGCCCGGAGCGGGTCGGCGGCGTCAATTTCGTCGGCCAGGTGGTCGAGGATTTCGACGCCAAGGGCCTGCGCGGGGCCGTCGACGAAACCAAGAAGCGGATCGATTCCGGCGTGGCGGTGATGGTTGCGGTCAATGAGGGGCGCGCCTCGATCGCGGTTGGCGTGACCGAGGACCTGGTCGCGACCTATAACGCGGTCGACCTGCTGCGCCGCGCGGTTGCCGTGCTGGGCGGGCAGGGCGGCGGCGGCCGGCCCGACATGGCGCAGGGCGGTGGCCCCGACGGGACCAAGGCCGCGGAAGCGGTGGCGGCGATCAGGACCGCGCTCGAGGAAGCCGCGCTGCCGGCGTGAGCGGAGGGCCGCTCAGCCGAAATCGCGACAGATATCGGGCAGGAAGCGCGCCAGGTGCGACATTTCCTCGGCGCAATGGACCAGGACGGCGCGCGCGTCGGATTCGGTAAGCCGGAGCGTGCGCCGCGCGACCGCCGCGCCGGCTGCCCCGAACGGGTTGATGCCGCGGCCGGCGATATGCCGGCCGCCCATCCAGAAGCGCGACCGCATCTCGCTGCCGCCCGGCACGGCACGAACATGATGCGCGAGATAGCCGACATCGACCGGCCGCTCAGCCAGCCCGATGCGCGCGCAGACGATCGTCGCTGAGCGGGGATCGTCCAGGCTTGGGTGCGTGAAGCCCAGTTCGACCGGCGGAACGAAGCGAATCGCCCCGCGGACCAGATCACTGCCGATATATTCATCGACGATCGAGGTGCGCCCGACATAGCGCGCCCGGCCGCGCGCGCCGACCGGCGGATCAACCAGCCAGCGGGCATGGACATGCGCCTGGGGGTGCCAGAGCTTGTATTTCGCGGCGGCATCGCCGTGCCAGCCGAACCACCAGTCCACCATCGCCGGGGTGACGCCTGGCATTTCGGTGAGGATCGCGACCCGGATACCGCCATCGGGGGTGCGGGCGAAGCCCGTTTCGAGGCAACCGCCCGCGCTGAACATGCTCCGTGCCGCATCGGCGAGCGGGGGCAGGAGCGGCGCCGCGACACCGCCGCGGTCCAGCGCGGCGCCGATATGGGCGGCAAGCGGGGCGAGGACCGGATTCCAGTATTTCGCATAGGCCTTGGTCGCGAGATCCTCGGCGGTCCAGCCGAGATGCCGCCCGGCGACTGGCCTGCTCCCGCGCATCAGACGCGCCCCATATAGGGATGGAAGCGGCCTTCGGGATCGTGCCGGGCCCGAAGCGCATCGAGCCGGGCCATATTGTCGGGCGCGAGAAAGGGCGCTGGCCGCCGACCGAGATTTTCGTCGGCAAGCTGGATGCCGGTCGCCATCGGCGCCATGGCTGCCATATGGTGTTGCGCCCAGCCGCGGGCGGCGGCTTCGTCCTCCGGGCGCTGCCACACGCCGTACAGCGCGATGTAGATATCGTCGTCGAGCGAAGCGGCCATGGCCGGCCGTTCGGCCGGCGGCTGCCAGTTCATCCAGAGCATGTGCGACGGCGCGGCGGGGAGGCTGTCCGCGATGCGGCGGATCGCCGGCACCAGCTCATCGATCGGCGCATGCGTCCACATATTGTCGACGGCATAGTGCGCGTTGCGCGGATAGTGCCGCATCACCGCCCGGGTCATCCGCGCCACCGTTACCGGCAGGAGCGGCAGGGCGAGGCTGGCGCCACGCGGGCGTGACTTCATGAAGGCGAGGTCAGCGCGGGCCTGGCGCCACGTATCGGCAAAAACGGGGGCGATGAGGGTGATGCCCGGACCGCGGACATGATCGGTCTTGCGCGAGACCAGCGCCATCAGTTCGATCGAACGCGGCACGGCCGGCCCGACCGCGCTCAGCCAGCGCAGGACGGGTTCGAGATGCTCGATCGGATACCAGGCGAGCCTGGCGGCGATCACGGGTGGACGCGGATACAGGCTGAGGTGATAGCGCGTGACCACGCCGAAGAAGCCGGGCCCGGACCCTCGCGCCGCCCAATATATATCGGCATTCTCCTCCGCGCTGGCGTGGCGGACCGCTCCTTCGGCATCGACATAGTCGATCGCGAGCACGCTCTCGCAGGCATTGCCGAGCGTGCGGCTGTGCCAGCCATAGCCGCCCTGGAGCAGATAGCCGCCGAGCGCGACATTCTGGCAATGGCCGACCGGGAAGAAGAGCTTCCGGCGGGCGAGCGCCTGGTTGACCGCGTCACCGCGACAGCCCGGGCCGACCGAGGCGCGCATGGCGGCAGGATCGATCGCCATCGTGTCGAGGCGCGATACGTCGAGCAGCATGCCGCCCTCGCGGATATGGTTGCAGGGCCAGCTATGCCCGCCCGAACGCACCCCGATGATCCAGCCCCTGGCCCTTGCCATGCGGACCGCCGCGACCACGTCCTGCACGTCGTAAGCGAGCGCGATGATGTCCGGGAAGCGATCCGGCAGGTCGGCATTCCAGCAGGCCGCGCGGCGGGCCGCCTCATAGCCGGCATCGCCCCTGCGGAGAGTTGCCAGCCTCCCGCTCATGCGGTTGGCTGCTCGACATCGACGCCAAGCGCCTGCCAGCGCAACGGCAGCGGCGGGGGTGGCAGGAAATCGACCTGCGTGGTCGATGCCTGAACCGCGATCTCCCGCGGAACGCCCAGGATGACAAGCAGGTCGGCTGTAGCGGAATCGATGGCCGACCGATCGAGGCGCCGACGGTGGAGATCGAGCGTGATCCCCAGGATGCTCCCGGCGACGATCGAGACCCCCGTGTCCGGGTTGTCGACGTGAAAGGCGCCCGATTCCATGCCGCGCGCGATATCGGCGGCAAGCGAGGTGCGCAGGCCGCCGATAAAGCGGTCGACCGGAAGCCCGGCATCGAAGAGCAGGCGTCCATAGCCGGGCGAATCGCAGACGAAGCGCAGCGTCTGGCGGGTGGTGAGGGCGAAGACATCGATCATATCGGCCGCGGACGCGCGAAGCTGACCGACCACCAGCGCATGGCCCATCACGAACAGGTCGCCGAGATCGCCGATCAATGCCTCGATCGACGCATAGTAATTGTAGAAGCTGCCATGGACCATGCCGGCCTCGGCGGCGATCTGGCGGATGCCGAGCGATGCGGCGCTGTGTTCGAGCAGCAGGCGTTGCGCTGCGACCAGAAGCTGGTCGCGAGTCCGGCCCCGCTTGCCGGTCTGAATGAAGGGGAAGGCGCTGGTCATAAATTGACATAGTGTCATTATTGACCATATGTCAATAAAGTCAGCCCGGATCGACTGGCTTTGCCTGATCCCCTGGCGCGCACAGGCCGGAGCGGTTGAGCAGTTCAGTCAGTTCATGGACTGCCCTGGTGAGGTAGAGGACCTCGGTCTCGCGCAGCTTGTCGAGCTTTTGGTGGAGGAGCTCGACCTCCAGCTCCGCCTTGACGTTGATCTGGTAGTCGGTTTCGGCCGCGCGGCGATCGATATCCTGCTGCCGGTTCTGGCTCATCATGATGAAGGGCGCGGCATAGGCAGCCTGGAACGAGAGCGCGAGGTTGAGAAGGATGAAGGGATAGGGATCCCAGCGCTGGATATAGGCAGTGACGTTCAGCAGGATCCAGAAGAACAGGATCGTCGTCTGGATGATGATGAAGCGCCAGGATCCCATGGTGGCGGCGACAGTGTCTGCGATCTTCTGGCCCGTGGTGAGGGGCGGGGCGGTTCCATCCGGTGCGGCGGCGCGCGCGGTCCGCCGGACCTTGCGCAATTCTTCGAGCAACGCTTCCTCGGCTTTCCGAACCTCGTTGACGACGTCATGATCCATTCGAGCTATCCCTTCCCGAAAGGCTGTGTGAGCGGGGATGCTACCCTCATGCCGCGCCGGCGTCGTGTGAAATTCCTGTCATTCCCGGGGCGGAAAATCCGGCATTCGAGGATCCCTGGCAGAATGCTTCCTCAGAATAGCTTCATATTTTGCAATTTCCCGTTTCTCCGGCGCAATATTTATAGAGAGATGACTTCAAGGGACGTCAAATAAATGACTAACATTATTTATATTTCATTGGAGTAGCGATTGGGAGGAACATAGTTCGTTGCGGGGTCGTTCGGCATCCGGACATAATTTCAAGGACCACAAGCGATGCGCCGCTCCTCTTTATTCAGCTATGCAGCAGGTGCCTCGGCACTGATCGCCCTGTCGACCCTCCCGGCTTATGCCGATCCGGGCAAGGCCGATCGCGCGCACTCCGCCATTGCCGAAGCCAGGGCCAAGATCGAGGCCGGCGACAAGGTTGGCGCGGGCACCGGCGCGCCCGAGTTGCAGGGCAGGGCGCGCGGATCGCTCGCTTCAGCGCAGGCGTTGCTCGATCGGGGCAAGAAGGATGAGTCGATCGTCGAGGCGAAGCGCGCCAGCGAGTTCGCCGATATGGCGATCGTCTCCGCGGACCGGCACAAGGCGATGGCGGCGACCGGCGCGCAGGTTCGTGCCGAGAACGAGGTCGACGCGTCGCATCGAGCCACCGACGATGCCAATATGCGCGCTGATTCCGCCCAGAAGGCGGCGATGACGGCCACCATGGACGCGAACATGCGGGTCGACGCCGCGCAACAGGCTGCGGCCTCCGCCACCGCCCAGGCCGACGCGCTTCGCAACGCACCGCCGGTCACGACCGTTTCGACCGTGGAGAAGGTGACGGTCCATAGCCCGGCACGACCGGCGACGCGCACCCGGCACCGGGTGATCCACCGCGCCGTCCACAAGCATGCGCCGGTCGTGGGCAAGACCACCGTTACCACGACCACCACCTCCACGACCAAGCGTCCCTGACCGACCTTTCCGGGATGAGGGCCCTCATCCCGGATCCCCGGCGGCGGCAAGGCCGTTATCGGCCCGGGTCGACAGGGTCGCCCGGCGACCGCTATGACCGCTGCAACAGATCGTGGCGCGACGCGACCGCGACCGTTCAGGGGGATGCCGGATGGAAGACGCGCCCGTAGACCGAACTGCGTTCGACACGCCCCCGCTGTCGATCCGGCCCTGGCCGCGACGGTGGCTGGCGTTGCTCGGCCTGATGATGATCATCGGCGGTGCGTTGCTGGCGAGCGCGATCCAGACTTCCGGCGGCACCGTGATGAAGGACATCCGTTTCCGCGGCGCCGATGGGACCGTGATGAGCGCGTTGCTCTATGTTCCGGCCGGCGCGAGCGCAGCGGCGCCAGCGCCCGGCATCCTGGCGGTGCACGGCTATATCAACTCGCGCGAGACGCAGGATGGCTTCGCGATCGAGTTCGCCCGGCGCGGCTATGTCGTGCTGGCGCTGGACCAGACGGGCCATGGCTATAGCGGGGGCAAGGCCTTTTCGAACGGATTTGGCGGGCCGGACGGGTTGACCTATCTTCGCTCGCTGCCGTTCGTGAACAAGGATCAGATCGGGCTGGAAGGCCACAGCATGGGTGGCTGGACGGTGCTCGCGGCCGCTGCCGCCATGCCCGACGCCTATCGCGCGATCGTGCTGGAGGGCTCGTCGACCGGCAAGCCCTACGCCATGGAAGGATCGCCGACATGGCCGCGCAATCTCGGGCTGGTCTATAGCCGCTTCGACGAATTTTCGCAGCTGATGTGGGACGCCGGGCGGGCCGACGCGGTGGGCCGCAGTGCAAAGCTGCAGCGCGTGTTCGGGACGACCGCGCCGGTGGTGACGGGCCGCCTGTACGGCTCGATCGGGGCAGGGACGGCGCGGATGCTGATGCAGCCTTCCACCACGCACCCCGGCGATCATGCCTCCACGGTGGCGATCGGCGACGCGACTGCCTGGTTCGCACGGACGCTGGCCGGCGGCCATCCGCGGCCGGCAGGCGACCAGATCTGGTACTGGAAGGAAATCGGAACGGGGATCGGCCTGGTCGGGTTCGTGCCGCTGGTGCTGGGCATCTTCGACCTCCTGCTAGGGCTGCCGTGGTTCGCGACGATGCGCCGGGAAGCGGTTGCGGCCGTACCCCGTCGCGACCGGCGCTGGTGGCGGATGGCGGCGCTGACGGCGGGATTGCCGGCGCTGACCTTCTTCCCGGTGTTCATCGCGATCTTCCTGCTGGTGCCGGCGACCGCGATCCTGCCCCAGATGGTAACGACGCAGGTTGCCGTCTGGGCGCTGGTGGGCGCCGGGATCACGCGCTGGATCGACCGGCGGGGCGCAGCCGTTCGTAGCGCGACACCGCATCCTGGCTGGTGGCGCAGTATTCTGCTCGCGCTGGCGGCGACCCTCATCGCCTATGGCCTGTTGGCCGCGGTGCAGGCGCTGTTCCTGACCGATCTTCGCTTCTGGATCGTCGCGGTGAAGCCGCCGAGCCCGCGGCAATGGCTGATCGCGCTGGTCTATGTCGCGCCGATCACCCTGGCATTCCTGGCGACCGCCCGCGTGCTGGCGGGCTCGCTCACCGTGTCGGGTGATCGCGCCGTTGCGCGCTACGGCACCGCGATGTTGGCGCTGTCGGGCGGCTTCATCGTCTTGCTCGGCGCCATCTATGGCGTTTTCTTCGCTACCGGCACGCTGATTACGGCGTTCGATCCGCTGTCGACGGTGATCGCGATCCAGTTCGTGCCCGTGCTGGCAGCCGCCGCTGCGGTGATGACTTTTGCCTGGAGCCGCACCGGCAGCCACCGCCCCGGCGCACTCCTCGCCGGAATGCTGATCACGCTCTACGTCGTGGCCGGCACCGCCACCCAGGGGTGATCGACAGGGCCGCTCAGCTCTCGGCGGCCGGCAGGCGGGCGCGGCGGAGGCGCGGTTCGCGGGTCATGTCTGCGGCTTCCTTGATTTCCTTGCGCAGCTCGTCGCGCTTTTCGTGGATGGAGGCAATCACCGGGCCGACCGCGATCCCCAGATCCGTCAGCAGCGCCTCGGACAGCTGGAGCGAACTTTCTAGCGTCTCGGGTACTGCGTCGCTTGCGCCGGCGCGATAGAGTTCGGCGGCGTGCGCGGTATCGCGTGCCCGGGTGACGATGGTGAGGTTCGGCACCCAGCCGCGTACCCGCCGGGTGAGTTGCACCGACAGGACCGGATCGTCCATCGTCAGGATCAGCGCCTTGGCACGGCCGAGATTGAGACGGTCGACCAGTTCGGTGCGGGCGACGTCGCCAAAGATCACGGGATAGCCTTCCGCGCGGGCTGCCTTGACCGTATCGATATCCGCTTCGACGGCGATGAAGGGCTGGCCGTGGACCTTGAGCATGTCAGCCACCATTCGCCCGACGCGGCCGAAGCCGATCACGACGGTGCCGGGCCCTTCCTCCGAGATCTCGAGCTCCGGAGCGCTGCCGCCGCGCGCCTCGATCCGCCGCGAGACGTTCTGCCCGAGCCAGGCGAGGAGCGGGGTGATCGTCAGCCCGATCGCAGTGACGGTTTGCCAGAAGCTGGCGGTCAGGGGCAGGATCAGGCCCGCCTGTGCGGCGGTACCGAGCACGATCAGCGTGGTCTCGGACGGGCTGCCCATCAGCAGGCCGGTTTCGGCCGCGACGCCGTTGCGAATGCCGGCGAGCTTGAGCAGGCCGAAGGTCACGGCGGTCTTTACCGCCACGACTGCGACGATGGCGGCGACCAGTGCCGGCCAGTTGTCGAGGATGTCTGGAAGGTCGAGGCTCATGCCGACGGTGATCAGGAACACGCCGAGCGCGAGGCCCTTGAACGGCGCGGTCATCACTTCGACTTCGCTGTGATAGTCGGTTTCGGCAATCAGCAACCCGGCGAGAAGCGCGCCCACGATCGGCGAGAGGCCGACCGCCGCGGTCGCGAGACTGGCCACGATGACGACGAGCAGCGAGGCGGCGAGAAACAACTCGGGGCTCTTCGTGCGCGCCGCCTGGGCGAACAGCCGGGGCAGAACGAAGCGGCCACCGACGAACATGGCGGCAACCGTCAGCACCCCGCCGCCGATCACGCGGACGATCGGCCCGACCCCTTCGCCCGCGCCCGGCGCGAACGCGGCCAGCACGAAGATGATCGGAACCAGCGCGAGATCCTCGAAGAGCAGCATCGCGAAGGCCGACCTGCCCACCGGGCTGCTGGTGCCGGCGATGGGGAGAACGAGCGCGGTGGAGGACAGGGCCAGCGCGAAGCCGAGGCCGATCGCGCCGGGCCAGCTTTGCCCCGTGAAGTGGATCGCCACCCCGATGATCAGGCCTGAGCCGATCAGTTCCGCGGCGCCGGTGCCGAAGACGAGCGTGCGCATCGACCACAGGCGCTTGAGCGACAGCTCCAGGCCGATCGAGAACAGCAGCAGAATAATCCCGAATTCGGCGAATGGCTCGATCGCATGCGCGTCCGAAATGGTAATATAGTAGAGCCAGGGGTAGTCACCGACCAGCGCGCCGAGCCCGGAAGGGCCGACAAGGAGGCCGACCAGGATGAAGCCGATGACCGGGCTGATCTTCAGCCGCGCGAAGGCGGGGATCACCAATCCGGCCGCGCCCAGGATTACCAGCGCGTCGCTGAAGCCCTTATTGTCCAATCCGATAGCCATGGGGGCACTTAGCCATGCGCGCGGGGGTTTGTCAGCCAATGACTGACGCCGATGTGCTGATTGTCGGTGGCGGCCCGGCGGGAATGGTCGCCGGGCTGCTGTTTGCGCGGGCCGGCGTGAAGACGCTGGTGCTGGAGAAGCATGGCGATTTCTTGCGGGATTTCCGGGGAGACACGGTGCACCCGTCGACGCTGCGCATCTTCGAGGAACTCGGGTTGATCGAGGCGCTGCTGAAGCGGCTGCACAATCGCGTCCCGCAACTGAGCGGGCGAATCGCCGGGCGCCAGATGAAGGTAGTCGATTTCAGCCATCTGCCGGTGCCCGCGCCTTATATCGCGCTGATGCCGCAATGGGATTTCCTCGATTTCGTCGCGGCGGCGGCGCGGCGCTATCCCGGCTTCACGCTGCGGCAGAAATGCGCCGCGGCGGAAGCGATCGAGGAAGGAGGGCGCGTCGTCGGGGTGCGGACGGAAGACGGGGAAGCGCTTCGCAGCCGCTTGGTCATAGCCTGCGACGGACGCGATTCGCGCTTCCGCGCGGGCCTGCCGCTGACGACGGTGGGGGCGCCCATGGATATATTCTGGTTCCGCATCCCGAAAGCGTTCCAGCCGGACAATGACAGCATGGGCGTGTTCGACACGGGGCTGCTCTTCGTGCTGATCGACCGGGGTGACTATTGGCAATGCGCCTTCGTGTTTCCCAAGGGTACCGCCGAACGGATCAGGGCGGAAGGGCTGGATGCGTTTCGCGCCCGGGTCCGTGCAATCGGGCCCGAGACCGCGACGATCGACGAAGGCGTGAAGAGTTGGGACGATGTGAAGCTGCTGACGGTAACCGTCGACCGGCTCGAGCGATGGCACCGCCCGGGGCTGCTGGTGATCGGCGATGCCGCCCATGCCATGTCCCCGATTGGCGGGGTCGGCATCAATCTCGCGGTGCAGGATGCGGTTGCGACGGCGAACATGCTGGCGGGGCCGATCGCGGCCGGACAGGATCCGGAACCGCTGCTCGCGAAAGTCGAGGCGCGACGAATGCTGCCGACCCGGCTGACGCAGGAAGTGCAGCGCGCAATCCAGGACCGGATCGTCCAGCCGTTGCTGGCGAGCACGGAGCCGATGGACGGCCCGCCGCTGGCGGCGCGGCTGCTTGATTCGATGCCGTTGCTGCGACGGCTCCCCGCGCGAATCCTGGGACTTGGCTTCCGGCCGGAACATGTCCGCTCGCCGGACGCGGGGGAAAGTCGCCAGGCAGAAAGCTGAACCGCCCCGGCGCCGGCCGGAGCGGTTCGTTCTTCCAGTCTATTTCGAGCTGCCCATCGCATTTTCGAGGTTGATGCGGACTTCCTCGAAGAACTGCTCGGTGGTCATCCAGGGCTGATCCGGGCCGATCAGGATCGCCAGATCCTTGGTCATCTTGCCACTTTCGACCGTGTCGACACAAACCTTCTCGAGCAGTTCGGCGAATTGGGTCACCTCGGGCGTGCCGTCGAACTTGCCACGATATTTGAGGCCGCCGGTCCAGGCGAAGATCGAGGCGATCGGGTTGGTCGAGGTCGCCTTGCCCTGTTCGTGCATGCGGAAATGACGCGTGACGGTGCCGTGCGCCGCCTCGGCCTCGACCGTCTTGCCGTCCGGCGTGAGCAGCACCGACGTCATCAAGCCGAGCGAACCAAAGCCCTGCGCGACCTGGTCGGACTGGACATCGCCGTCATAGTTCTTGCACGCCCACACGAACTCGCCATGCCATTTGAGCGCCGACGCGACCATGTCGTCGATCAGGCGATGCTCATAGACGATGCCCGCTTCCTTGAACTTATCCTTGAATTCGGCCTCGAAAACCTCGGCGAACAAATCCTTGAAGCGGCCGTCATAGGCCTTGAGGATGGTGTTCTTGGTCGAGAGATAGACCGGCCATTTCAGGTTCAGGCCGTAGTGCATCGAGGCGCGGGCGAAATCGCGGATCGAATCGTCGAGATTGTACATCGCCATCGCGACGCCGGCCGACGGGAACTGGAACACTTCCTCGTCGATCACGGTGCCGTCATCGCCCTCGAAGACGAGGCGCAGCTTGCCGGGGCCGGGGACGCGATAATCGGTCGCGCGATACTGGTCGCCGAATGCGTGGCGGCCGACGACGATCGGATGCGTCCAGCCCGGGATCAGGCGCGGGACGTTCTTCATCACGATCGGCTCGCGGAATACCACGCCGCCCAGGATGTTGCGGATCGTGCCGTTGGGCGACTTCCACATCTTCTTGAGGCCGAATTCCTCGACCCGTGCCTCGTCCGGCGTGATCGTCGCGCACTTCACACCGACGCCGTATTTCTGGATCGCCTTGGCGCTGTCGACCGTGATCTTGTCGTCGGTCTCGTCGCGCTTCTGGATGCTCAGGTCGTAATAATCGAGATCGATGTCGAGATAGGGGAGGATGAGCCGCTCACGGATCCACTGCCAGATGATCCGCGTCATCTCGTCGCCGTCGATCTCCACGACCGGGGTTTTCACCTTGATCTTCGCCATCGATACTCGCTTTCCAGAGGGAGGTTTGGGGTGCGTCTAGGAGCAAGCCCGGCGCCAATCAACATTGCATGGCAACATTGTCTTGCCGGCCCGCAGCGGATAGACCCCGCCCATGGCTTCACCAGACACGCCGCCCGCGGCAAACCCCACGATCAAATGGCGTTTTCCGGACGTCCACCCCGAAGGGCGCAAATATGTACTGATCGCCGGCGCGCTGACGCTCGCGCTGACCTGGCTCGTCTCGAACGTCCTGTTCTGGCCGATGGTCGGCCTCACGCTGTGGGTCGCGGCGTTCTTTCGCGATCCCGTGCGCGTTACGCCGCAGGGGGAGGGGCTGATCATCGCCCCCGCCGACGGCCTGATCACCATGATCGAGCGCGTCCCCGTGCCGCGCGAACTGGCCGGTGAGAACGGCCTTGGGGATGCCCCGCTGGTGCGGGTTTCGATCTTCATGTCGGTGTTCGACGTGCACATCAACCGAACCCCAATTCCCGGCACGATCCGGCAGGTCGTCTATATCTCCGGCAAGTTCCTCAACGCCGATCTCGACAAGGCGAGCGAGGAGAACGAGCGGCAGCATATCGTCGTCGAGGGCCGCGACGGCCAGCGCGTCGGCTTCACCCAGATCGCGGGCCTGGTCGCGCGCCGCATCGTCGGCTTCGTGAAGCCCGGCGACATGGTGGCGAGCGGCCAGCGGATCGGCCTGATTCGCTTCGGCAGCCGGGTCGACGTCTTCCTGCCGGACGGCATTGCGCCGCAGGTCGCGCTCGGCCAGCGCAGCGTGGCGGGCGAAACGGTGCTCGGGCGACCCGGCCTGGCCGCGGCGAGCGGCATCGCGCAGTGATGTCCAGCACAAGGGCGGCCCGATGAGGCGTCCGCTTCCCCGCCGCACGCCACGCGGCCTGCCGCTGCGCGCCGTGGCACCCAATGCCGTCACCGCGCTGGCGCTGTGCTTCGGCCTTACCGGGATTCGCTATGCGATCTCGGCCGAGTGGGAGACCGCAGTCACGATGATCATGATCGCGGGCGTGCTCGATGGCCTCGACGGCACGGTCGCACGCATGGTGCGGGGCGAAAGCCGCTTCGGCGCCGAACTCGATTCGCTGTCTGACGCGATTTCGTTCGGCGTATCGCCCGCGATCATCCTGTATCTCTGGACCTTACGCGGCATCCCGCGGGTGGGCTGGATCGTGGCGCTGGTATTCGCCGTGTTCTGCGCCCTGCGGCTGGCGCGCTTCAACGCCAATATCGATGTCACCGAACAGCCGCATAAATCGGCCGGCTTCCTGACCGGGATCCCGGCACCGGCAGGCGCCGGGCTGGCGATGCTGCCGCTCTACCTGTCGTTCTGGAACGATCAGCCGCTGTTGCGCTCGCCCTGGCTGGTGATGCCCTGGGTGGCGCTGATCGCGACCCTGATGGTGTCGAGCATCGCGACCTATAGCTGGGGATCGCTCAAACTGCGGAACAACATCAGGTTCGAGGCGATCGTCGTCGTGGTCATCCTGGGCGCCGCGCTGATCTCTGCGCCCTGGCACACGCTTTCGGCAATCTGCCTCGCCTATCTGGCGACCATGCCGTTCAGCGTCAGCGCCTATCGACGGGTCAGGCGGCTGCGCGGAGCGCTTGCGGCCGAACCGCAATTGCCGCTGCAGGCGCCGGACGAGCGCGGATCCGAGACTGGCGCTCGCTGAGGCCCGGCACGGGCGTGCCCGCCATCGCAGGATCGGTCTCCCCGCGCAGGAGCGCGGCGATCCGCGGCATCGCCGGAACGAGCGTGAAAGCGAATACGGAACCCGCCGCAGCAAAGGCGCCAGCGAAAACGATCATCCCGAGAACAGCATTCATTTGCCCAACTCCCTGATTCCATGGGAAGAAACCTGGGGCGGTTAACCGCCAACCCGGATGTTCCGTTCCATGTGCCTGTTGCGGACACTGTATGTTCCCTTAGTGTTCCACTTGTCAACACTTGATCTATGGCGACTCGTCCGCTAGAGGGCGCGCCTTCACACCGCATGGGAAGCACACATAGCCGGTGTCCGGGGCAACTCGGATTACTCGCTTCCCAGAGGCACAACCGGAAAGGAACTATCTTATGGCGGCTCCAGTCGTCACCATGCAGCAATTGCTCGAAACAGGCGCGCATTTCGGCCACCAGACCCACCGCTGGAACCCGAAGATGAAGCCCTACATCTTTGGCGACCGCAACGGCGTCCACATCCTCGACCTCTCGCAGACCGTGCCGCTGTTCGCACGCGCGCTCGAATTCGTGAACGCCAGCGTCGCCGCCGGCGGCAAGGTGCTGTTCGTCGGGACCAAGCGCCAGGCGCAGGAGCCCATCGCAGACGCGGCGCGCCGTTCGGGCCAGCATTTCGTCAACCATCGCTGGCTGGGCGGCATGCTCACCAATTGGAAGACCATCTCCAACTCGATCAAGCGCCTCAAGACGCTCGAGGAGCAGCTGTCGGGCGACACGCACGGCCTGACCAAGAAGGAAGTGCTCCAGCTCACCCGCGAGAAGGACAAGCTCGAGCTGTCGCTCGGCGGTATCCGCGACATGGGCGGCATCCCGGACGTGATGTTCGTGATCGACGCCAACAAGGAAGAGCTGGCGATCAAGGAAGCCAACACGCTCGGCATTCCGGTCGTGGCGATCCTCGATTCGAACGTGTCGCCGGACGGAATCGCCTTCCCGGTCCCCGCCAATGACGACGCCAGCCGCGCGATCCGCCTCTATTGCGAGGCGATTGCGATCGCCGCGACCCGTGGCGGCAACGAGCAGGTTGCGCGCCGTGGCATCGACGTGGGCGCGATGGAAGCCCCGCCGGTCGAGGAAGTGCTGACCGTTGCGCCGGCAGAAGCGACCGCGCCCGAGACGGCTGCTGAAGAAGAGCGTCAGCTCGACGCCTGAGCGTCGCTGAACTGAAATACGGGCGGGGTAGGGCACAGGCCTTTCCCCGTCCGCAATCATATCCGAAGCACAAGAGGACTAGAGACATGGCCGATATCACGGCAGCAGCGGTGAAGGACCTGCGCGAGAAGAGCGGCGCGGGGATGATGGACTGCAAGAAGGCGCTGACCGAAACCAATGGCGACATGACCGCCGCGATGGATTGGTTGCGCACGAAGGGCCTGGCGGCCGCCGCCAAGAAATCCAGCCGCACCGCGGCCGAAGGCCTGGTCGGCATCGAGGTTTCGGGAACCAAGGGCGCTGCGGTCGAAGTCAATTCCGAGACCGATTTCGTCGCGAAGAACGTCCAGTTCCAGACCTTTGTCCGTGACGTGACCTCGGTTGCCCTGGAGCTTGGCGATTCGATCGAGACGATCAAGGCCGCGCAGCTCGGCGACAAGACGGTCGAGGAAATCCTGACCAACAACATCGCGACGATCGGTGAGAACCAGACGATCCGCCGCGCCAAGCGGCTCGAAGTGACGTCGGGCGCCGTCGTTCCCTATGTCCATAACGCGGCCGCCGCGGGCCTGGGCAAGATCGGCGTGCTCGTCGCGCTCGAGAGCGAGGCCGGTGCCGATGTGCTCGAGCCGCTCGGCAAGCAGCTGGCGATGCACATCGCCGCGGCCTTCCCGCTGGCGCTGAACGAGGACGGCCTCGATCCCGAGATCATCGAGCGCGAGCGCGCGATCGCAACCGAGAAGGCAGCCGAGTCGGGCAAGCCGGCCGATATCGTCGCCAAGATGGTTGAGGGCTCGATCGCCAAGTATCGCAAGGAAAACGCGCTCGTCAGCCAGCTGCTGGTGATGGACGGCAAGACCAAGATTTCGGACGTGGTCGCCAATGCGGCCAAGGCGGCCGGCAAGCCGATCGTGCTGAAGGATTATGTCCGTTTCCAGCTCGGCGAAGGCATCGAGAAGGAAGTCAGCGATTTCGCCGCCGAGGTGGCAGCCGCCTCGGGCGTGCCGCAGGCCGTCGCCTGACATTATCGTGCC
>CAISGR010000074.1 GCA_903884945.1 uncultured bacterium | reverse complement strand
GCACCAGTTATAGAATTTGCCTGTCTCGATCATGCGCAGCACGCGCGGATTTACATATTCGCGCAGGTTGGATTTGTGGCTGGCGAGAACAAAGGCCCGGACCGGTTTGCCAGCAAGCACCGCGCAGACTGGCTCACGCCTCGCCGCAGTGATGCGGTGATAATGAAGCGACCCGCCCTGGCGGGCGTTTGCCGCCTGCCGCATCTCTTTGACCCAGCCGACAAGGTTCGGTTCAGCGGCACGATCGATGACAATCGCCGACAGGCAAAGCCACTCAAGACGATCGCCCAGATATCGCAGACCGTCGCGAATGCCCGGATCTCCGGCCTCATCGATATAGACCGCAAGTTCCGGCGACATTGCTCAACAATACCCGTGAAAGCTTGAGCGAGTCGAATCACCGCGGAGGAGCGGCGAGACGTCGTCTCGATGACATTGCGCAAGGCCTCGAACATGCCGACACTGCCGGACGAAAATGTCGAGCAGCGATTGTCGCGCGGCCTTGCGCGGAAGGAGCCCGGCCAATTTGACGATGACCGGGAAACCATTTTGACCAACCCGCTTGTTGCAGCCGCGATCGACGGCCCCGGCGACCGTCCAAGGTCGTTCGATCGCTTCGAGCGAGAGGATCTGGACTTCCTGGTCCGCGTTGCCCGTGCCGACATCGAGGAGTTCGAACGCCGCCACCGTCACCACGCCGGGCTGTCTACGCGTCTCCTCTGCATCGCCTTGTGCCAGGGCGCGGCGCGCCATCTCGTCGAGGGCAGGGGTGGCGTTCATGATTTCGACGTGTGGAGTTTCTTTCGCGCCGGGGAAGGCTTCCCGACCTTCCCGGAACGACGTCGAAAGACGGCTGTGTTCGAAGGCTCGCGTTTCCAGGCATCGAGCCGGCGCATCGATCTTCTCGGGCGGTCGATCGAACAGGTCGGTGATGCGCGCCAATCGGTGGCCACCTATCTCGCGGCGGGGCGTACCTGCACCGCCTGGGAGCTTTCCCGGCGCCCGATCTATGTTCTCCATCCAGAGGTGGAGCATCCCGCCATTGCGGCGCTGCGACCGGAGGCAATCGCATGAAGGATCGTTTTCTTGTCGGCGCCGAACTTGGCGCGAAAATACGGTCGATCCTGGCGGAGAATGGCGCGTGCGCGGCGGTCGCCTTTTGGGGACGAGGTAGTGAAAAGTGGGTGACCGGCAAGGGCGTGCGCGTCATCGCCAATCTGCGCATGGGCGGAACCAATCCCGATGCCTTAGAGAATGTGCCGGCGAAGATCCGGCAGTGTGATCGCCTACACGCAAAGGTTTATATCGGCGCACGGCGTGCGGTAATTGCCTCGCCCAATGCCTCGATCAACGGCCTCGCCCTTGAGGGGCTGGAACAGCGCTCATGGACCGAAGCGGGCATGCTGGTCCACGATGTCGACAAAATCCGGGGTTGGTTCGACAAAATGTGGAGGCGGGGTTCACGCGCCATCACCCCGGACGACTGGCGCGAAGCCAAGCGGCTCTGGAAGCTGCGCATGATATCGTTTCCGCCACCTCTCGCGAGCTTCGCGGACTTTGATCCGACGGCCAAGCGTCTGCCTGTGTTGACCTGGATTGGCTCGGACAAATGGACCGTGAATCCCGCCGCGCTCGAGGCGGCGATCGGCTCGTCCGACGCTGCCGCCAGTCTGCGTGTTCAACGCGGGATACAGGTTGCGCACGGAAACGACGACACGGCGTTGAAGGATCGCTGGGTCCTGTGCTGGCGCCAGCTTTCGTCGACCCTTCCATCGAAACGTAAACCCTGGTTTATCCGGCTCAGCAACATCATCGTGCGCGGCGGCTTTTGCTACACTGGCGATCCGACGCCACATGACGTCGTCCTGGCTGCGGAACGTCCATCGCCACAGCCCTTCGACCCCGGCGACGATCGATTCTATAGCGCCTTTTCGCAAGTTCTCGGCCGCGACGAATTCGTCAGGCTCAGGGACGAAGAAGACGACGAACTTGGCTGGTTCCACAGCCGCGAGCCTTTGTTGCCATCATTTTGGGCAGCGGTGAAAACTGCCCATGATCGCGCGCCTTGATCGCAAGTCGGAGGCTTCTGGCGTCGTTAGGCGCACGACTTGAGACAGAACGCAAAAGTCCCGCTCCAGACGGAACAGGCCCCGTTGCGGCAAATTCTTCACTTGGCTCAAAGTCAAACTCGTTGGATGCAGAAAGATCCGTTTTGGTTCAAAAATATTCTGCCGGCGGATTTCGCCTGAGAGGTCGGCATTGTCATCAAAATAGCCAAGATGACAATGAAAAAATTGGACATTTTTAAGAACTACGAAAAAATGTATGAAAATACATGAATCAAAAGCAGCCAAAGATACAATTGACTTGTCAGAATAGTATGCTTTTTTATCCTAAAAAATCGCCTTTGCGACTCGGCGAGGTTAATTCGAGGGGTTATCAATAGACTTCATGATGTGATGGCGAATTTTCGGAATGGGATAATATTGGAGGTGCAATTGCCCTCCTTCGACTGGCCTTTGGGTTGTACTTTGGGGAGGCGAGATGACAAGGATAGTCCTGGGCGCCATCATGGGGTCGCTGTTGCTCTCTGCCGCGTGCATGCGCGGCGAGTCGGCTCCGGCGGCAGTATCCAAGTCCCAAGGCTGGGATCGAAACCAGCAGTTGCTGTGGTACCATGCGGACCAGGGCTCGCGCCTCATCCCTCAGCGCTGGCTGACAGCGCTAGAACAAGCCAATTCGACCGATCCCTTTTTCACGCCGGCCAATGTTGCTCGCTTCGGATATCTGCCGCCCGATGCCGATGACAGGAGTGGGCTGCCGATCGGCTTTGCCGTCAACTACGCCGACGATACCGATTTGTCGTACACCAGCTTGCAATGGTACAAGGGGCAAGATCACAAGCAGCCTTGGGTCGGTATGACCTGCGCGGCGTGCCACACGGCTAATATCCGTGCCGGCGCACAATTGCTCAGGGTCGATGGCGCTCCCGGAGACGGTGATTTCCAGACCTTTATCGAGCAACTCGATCTCGCCTTGGTCGCGACCCTTGCAGATGGCGCCAAATTCCACCGCTTTGCCGGCGCAGTGCTTGGAGCGGACCGTGCGAAAGATCCTGAAAACCTTGCCAAGCTGCGTGGCGCGCTCGCGAGCCTTGTCTCATGGGAGGGCAAGGTCAAGTCGATGAACGACCCGACCGAGCCCGGGCGACAAACGCTACGCTACGGCAATGCGCGGCTCGACGCGATTGGCCACATCTTCAACAAGGCCGCGCTGCTCACCGGCGCCGATGACCAGTTCGCCGCCGCGGCCGACGCGCCGGTCAGCTACCCGTTTCTCTGGAACATCACGCAACACGACCGGGTGCAGTGGAACGGTATCGCACCCAACCATGGCCTGCACATGCCAAGCGGAGAGACGTTCGATGTGGGCGCGATCGGCCGCAATACCGGCGAGATGATCGGCGTGTTCGGCGATGTCCGCGTCCCTGCCAACTATCCCGGCCTTACGGGTTACTCCTCGAGTGCCAACGTCTCCAATCTGGATGCGATCGAGGAGCAGCTGCGCGTGCTCGAGCCGCCGGCTTGGCCGGCGTCGCTGGGCGCGATCAGGAAGGATGCGACCTGGGACCTCGGGCGTCGGCTATACAAGGAGCGCTGTGTCGCTTGCCATGCTCTCATGCCCGACAAGGAGGGTCCCGACCCGGTCAAGCCCGATCTCAGCACGCCGATCGCGGCGCATATGACGCAAATCTGGGGGACCCCCGACGCCGTGGGGACCGACCCCTGGATGGCGTGCAATGCCTTTTCCTATCGGATGCGCACCGGACGGTTGCAGGGGACACCCGAAGGTTATCTCACGGGTAATAAGCTGACCATGATCGCCGACGACCGCACCGTCTTGACCGCAGCGGTCGCTGGCTCGCTTTCGGGGCGAAAGGCTGATCTGGTTAAAGCGGCGGGCCAGGCGTTTTTCGGCGTTCCGCGCGTGATCAAGCCGTCGACAAAGCTTACCGAACCTGAACTCCGCCAGAAGTCGCCGTCGGCCCGCCTCGCGTTTTGCCAGGCAAATGCGGCGGAGAAGCTCCTCGCATATAAAGGCCGACCGTTGAACGGCATCTGGGCCACGGCGCCCTATCTGCATAACGGCTCGGTCTCATCGCTTTACGAGCTTCTGCTACCACCAGCGGCCCGTTCGCCAAGTTTCATCGTCGGCGGCCGTACCCTCGATGTGAAGAATGTGGGATTCGTCGCTGGACCGGGCGATCCGTCCTTCAGCTTCCGCGTGAAGGATGCGTCCGGTCGCGATATACCCGGAAACTCGAACCTCGGGCACGACTATGGCAATGCCCAGCTGACCAATACCCAGCGGTACGCTCTGATCGCCTATCTTAAGTCGCTTTAGGCATGGTTGTCCGGCGCAGCCTTATGCTTTCCTTCTTGGCCCTGTTCGCCGTACCGCTCGTGGCAGCTCCGTCGACGCCGTCCAAGCCATGTCTCACCGTGGCCGACTATGTTGCGGTGCGTGCGGCGATCGAGAGTGGGAATGACGACGGCACAGTCTTTCAGGCGTTTCTCGACAAATTGCCGACCGTGACTCTGATGCAGAGTGGCGGGCAGCATCGTTATTACTTATTCGAAGGCGACCTGCTGCTGTCGCGTGACGAGGTGCGATATGCGCTGGGCCATTCGACCGGCGGCCACACGGAGGAAGGCCCTGAGAAGCTGGGCCGCGAACTCATCGTCAACGTTGATGTGGCGAACAGACCGCTGATCTGGCCGATCGGTCACCGCGCGCTGACTTACGACATTGATTTGAAAAGCTTCCCGAACGATTTTCCCAAGGCGGTGCGTGACCAGATGGTCAACAATATCGAGCGGGCCGCGGGCGAGTGGGTTGCTGCCTGCCCCGGATGTGGCCTGTCGATCACGCACCTGGTCGCGCATGACGCGAGCCCGCACGAGGGTGATGCGACCTTCATCGTCAGCTATGCGAACGCTACCGACGAAACCATCGCCTCCAGCTTTTTTCCGAGCGATCCGCCCGAAAAACATCATCTCTACGTTTTTCCCGCCTATCTCTCGACCAGCTACGACAAGGTCGGGGTTTTCCGGCACGAGATTGGCCATATTCTCGGCTATCGACATGAGCATATCCGTCCGGAAGCGGGCTGCCAGAACGAGACTGGCGCGTGGAAGCCGCTCAGCGACTACGATAGCAAATCGGTGATGCACTATTACTGCGGCAACGGCGGCACACTTGCGTTGGCCCTGACCGCGATGGACAGGACCAACCATCACGCGCTGTATCGAGGTGGCTTATGATCGCCGCGCTCCTTTTGATGGTGGAAACTGTCCTTGAGCAGGCCCCGGCACCGGTTCCCGCGATGGATCGGCCTGCGGGCGTTCAGACGGCAGGGAGGGACACCGAGCAGGTCGTTCAGGCAAGTGCGTCGCCGCCGACGCTGATGGTCACCTTCGTTGGCGGGTCGATCGAAGAAGACCTTGCAGGAGTGCTCGATACCCTCAGTCGCGTACCGGGGCTGCTGCCGGTCCAAGCCGTCATACTGAAAAAGGGACAGGGCCTTTGCGGGGCGATGCGCGAGCGCATGATTCCCGTCGCTTGCGGTAAGTTGCTGCCCACCCTCAGGCGCCTGAACGCGAAGATAAACATCGACAAGTTGCTCACCGGCGCTGTCGTCAACCTTCCGCGCATCACCGTCGATTCCATCCGGCGGGCACGATCGTTCGACGACACCGACCCGCGGCAGCTGAACAACGAACGCCAGATTGTCGCCAGTTGGACAACCAGGAATCTCAAGTCGACGAGGGTGGGGGGGCTGACGAGGGTCGAGTTCGACAGCTATGATCTTTCAATCGTGTATGAAAATGAGCATCTCGTCGACCGAGCAAGAACGACAATCTTCAAACACGGCTCGCGTAACGTCGTTATCGACCCTGGCCTCCCCGCGTCCGCTGCCAAGACCTTTTCCACTTTCACCAACGACTACCAAAATGGCTGCCCGACCGATGGGCATAGTCCGCCGCTTCACGGCTATGATGAACTCGTCGATGCGGATGACGGGCTAAGCGCCATACTCAGCCATGCGACGACGCGCGCCACTATACCTGTCGTCTATATCATCGACGGCCCGATCGCCGACAATCCTGCGCTCGCAGGGGCAATCGTCAATGCGCCCGCAGCGCCTGATCCCTCCCCGGCCTGGATTTGTCGCTGGAAGCCGTTTTCCACCCTCTTTCACGCAACGCATATGGCCGGCATCGTCGCTGCGCGAAACGGCGAGGGTTTCGTGGGTCTCGCACCGACCGCCAAGATCGGTTCGATCGCGTTACTGCGCCCGGATTCCGGCGGCGCTAACACCTTTGCGCCCAATCTGACCTTCAAACAGCTCGCCCAGAAGATTTCCGAACTGACCGACGTGCCGCACCGGGTGTTCCTGATCGCGACAGAGGTGAACAACTATCCCGCCGACGTCCTCGACGGTGCCGGTCAGCTCAGGTCGACCGACATTCGCGGCAAACTTGCGCCAGGCATGGCGATTCATGACGCCCTGCCCTTATTGATCGCCGCCGCGGGGCAGGCCGACCAGGGCGCGCGGCCATTTCAGATTACAACATCGGTTCCCCATTCGCCGCAAAATTTCGGCGACTGGGAAAATGTGGTCATCGTGACGGCCTGTGTGACCTGTGGCCATAGGGACTGGACGATCCTGCCGAGCGCAAATTACGGCGTGCCTCCCAGTCCTCTGGTGCATCTCGCGGCGCCAGGCGGCGCCCCGATCCCCGGCTGGGTCGATCCTTCCGGTGTCGGTGCCGCCTCCGGCACGAGCCAGGCTGCGGCGTTCGTCACGGGCGTCGCCGCTGACATGATCGCCCGCTATCCCGATGCTTACAGCACCCCGATCCTGGTGAAGATGCGGTTGCAGGTCACTGCCTGGCCGACCGTCGGGAACGATGGGAACGGACAGGCGGGCGAAAGGATCGCAACGGGCATCGTCGACGTCCAGCGGGCGCTGCTCGACCCAACCCAGGACTGGCTCCTGACCCCATCGGGCTGGATCACGGGCAAGGTCAGGTCATGGTCGAGCCCCATGCTGACCGTAGACAACGCAGCAGGCGGTTCCCAGGATCTGAACACCGCGCATATCTTGCGCGTCGTTCAGCTAGCCCCGGGCAATTCCGCTCTTGCTGTCTACACCGATACGCCGTTCACGCCGAACGCGCCCTATAGGGGCGTCGTCAACAAGACGGGGCCCGTCACGCTCGCAGACACGAGCGCGACGATCCAGATGTGTGACGGACGGACTGTCATCAAGCTCAGCGATGTCTATGATTTCATCGCACGAACTTCCGGACGAGTATCCGATGCGCCGTGCGACTAGCCGCATCGCGCTAGCTTCGCTCGCAGCGCTTCTCGCGCTGCTGTGCACCGCCGCTGCGCCGAGCGATCAGCGGCTGCCCTGCGTGCCTCGGGAGCTGCTGACCAAGTTCGGCGACTGGTCGGCGGAGAGCCAGATTATCGACCTCTCCATCCCCGTTCAGTCCGTCGCGCCCGCTACCGCGGACGGCAGGCCGGCGGATGCGATCCGCCTGCTCATCGCAGCACCTCGTGCCGGGGCCGCACCGTGGCAACTGGCAATCCGCAACAGCGAAGGTCATCTGCTCGAGCTCATCGACAGGTCTGCCTTCCCCGATGCGCAGACGACGGTCTGGTCCGAACGCCTCGACGGGCCTTCGGTCACCGTGGGCTTACGCGGGGGCGACGCCACGACGCAGGTCGAGGTGCGCGGTGCCATGGCCATCCCGAAGCCGGGCGAGGGGGAGCGCGTTTTCTCGATAAAGGGCGCGACACCGGATTGGCAGGATCTCTACCCGACGAACTCGCGCATGCTGCGCGACGTCGGAGAAACCGTGGGCATTCTTTCCGCGGGCCGGCTCCAGGGGATGCCGCCGCAGCGGCAATCCTGGTGCTGCACCGGTGTCATGATCGGCCCCAACCTCTTCATGACCAACTGGCATTGCGGCGGTGGGGATGCGGGCAAACCGGGATTTGACGAGGAAGTCAAATCGGGCGCGATCGTCGACCTCGAATGGGAAAAAGGAGCGCCGGCGCGCCGTCAGTTCAACGTGGTCGGACGAGAGTTCTCCAGCGAAGCGCTCGACTTCGCGATCCTCCGGGTCCGTCCAATCGTCGGACCCCACGAAAATGGAGCTTCCGCCGTACCGGTCTCGATAGCAGCAGTCGATGCAAGTCCCGATCAGGCGGTCTTCATGATCCACCACGCGATGTGCCAGCCGAAGCAGATAAGCACCCATTGCCGCGTCGTCGGCACTGCGCAAGCGAGCTGGATCGGGCGCGGCCCCACCACCGGGCCGAAGCCAGAGCTCACACATGATTGCGACAGCGAGCCGGGTGCCTCGGGGGCCCCCATCTTCAACCAGGACGGGCAGCTCGTCGCGCTTCATCATTTGGGTTTTTCGAACGGGGCGCAGTGTCCGAGCGATCACCTCAACAAGGCGGTCAAGGTCAGCGCGATCGTACAGGCCGTCCGGTCCGCGCATCCGGAGCTGGCTCGCGAGCTCGGTTGGTAGGGGCGAGGAGACGGGATCAGCACGCCGGATGTTCGCCAGCAATAACTTTCCGGATGGGGGAGCGGTGATGACAGTGGTGACGCGAGGCAAGGTACGAGCGGCGGCGGCGATGCTCCGGCCAACCAGACATATCGTCGCGATTTCGGCGGCGTTTTCCCTTGCAGGCTGCGCGATCGCGCCGAACGGGGTCACCGGCTGCAACTGCGTACGGCATCAACTCGCCGTTCCTGACCCCGCCCCGGACTGGATCCCACCAACGCCTCGCCCGGCCTCCGCCAGCGGCGCCGCGGGTGTCGGGCCGGGCGATGCCGCAGAAGCGGCGCCGAAGATACAATCGGATGCATTCGCCAGCGACATGGATGCCGCGTTCAGAGCGCATGCGCGCTACCGTCTCCCGGGCAACAGCTTCGATTCGATGCTCTTTCTTTCAGGCGGCAGTCAGCATGGCGCTTTTGGCGCAGGATTTCTGCAGCGTTGGCAGGAGCGCCGGGGAGGAACCCTCCCAGACTTCGTCGTGGTGACCGGCGTGAGCACGGGCTCGCTTCTCGCCACCTTCGCTTTTGTCGGTGATGCCGATGCCGCCGCGGCTGGCTACAAGATCATGAAGGAAACCGACCTGATCACGCCCTATGCCAAGCCCTCCGGAGGCAAGCTGGGCTTGAGCGGCGCGAAAGCCTTGATCACCAAGGGCGCGCTCGCTGACCTGGCGCCACTGGAAAGGCGTCTCGACAAGGCGCTGTCCGAACGGATCTTACAGGCCGTCGCCGACCAGGCGAGACGGGCGCGCAAACTGTATGTCGGCGTCGTCAATATCGATACCGGCCAGGCAGAGGCGATCGACCTCACCGATCTTGCGCAGCGCTGGGCTGCTGCCGCTCCCGGAAGCGCGGCGCGTGTGAAGCTCAAATCATGCTATATCCACGCAATTCTCGCCTCTTCTTCCGCCCCGGTAGCGGCGCCCGCGGTATTCATCGACAATCGGATGTATGTCGACGGCGGCGCGCGCTTCGGGGTCTTTTCCGACGAGATCGGTGCAGTGCTGAACCCCCAAGGCCTTGCCGTCGGCCTGGCCAATCCGCGCATCGTCTACATCCTGATGAACGGGAATCAGGCGACGCAGGTCGAGTGCGGCACGATGGCCGCGATCTGCGCGCAGGTCGGTCCGCCGGGCTGGCAGGAAAACACCGCGCATGCCAAATGGTCCTTCCTCGATCTGGCACTTCGTTCCGAGGACATCGTCACCAATCAGATCTACCGCTTTTCAGCGGACCAGATCGCCTTGCGTGCGCAGGTTAACAGTCGCGGCTATCGCTTCGTGAAGATCGGTAACGACGTCGGCACGTTCTCAGCGACGCTCGACGTACCTGGTCTCGCCCACGGTACCAAGAAGTGCGCGCAGTGGAACGACGATGATGCCGTTCCATCGCCGCCGCTACAATTTCATCCCCGCTATATGCGGTGCCTGATCGAATACGGCCGCGCCATAGCCGACAGCAAGATCAATGGTAGTGTCGACGATCCGGAATACCTCTGGGATCCGGATATTCATCCGCAACAAGATTCTCAACCCTGAGGCAGGCTGTCGTTGAAAATCGCGACCTGACGCCCCGCGCGGCTGGTCGCCGCGCGGCCGCGTCCTATGCCTCGGCCGAAGAGCCTCGCCACCGAGCCCCGCACAAGCGGCTCTCGGCCATTCGGTGACGGCCGGCTGGCGCGGGCCGGCATCCCGCCGGCCCTGACGGGGCACCCCGCAAAGTAGTACTTTGTGGGGACCCCGATGGTGCGGGCTATCGTCGTGCGCTGGCGACGCGAGCTTACGCCAGAGCCCGGCGCCTGATATGGGCCCGCGGGCTCGCTGTCCCTGCGGGATCGGGCACCCCGCAAAGTAATACTTTGCGGGGTGCCCCTGCCGGTCGGCGCGCCCGGGGTCGCGACGGCGACAAGTGCCGCCTTTACCGCGCCTGCCCGACCTTGCGCCGCCTGATCGGCCCCGCATTCCTGAGAGAGCCCGTCTTTACTGGCAGCGGCTGCGCCGCCGGTTGATTGCAGCGCTGCTGCGCAGCGGCCTTCGGGCACCCCACAAAGCATAGCTTGTGGGGACCCTTTTGTGTGGCCTTCCCGGTTCAGCGGTTGGTGGTCGGCGCGCCCTGCTAGGCCCGCCACGGCCGGCGGCAAGCCTGCACTTCGTTCCGGCTGCTCCACTGCGTTTCGCCCTTCGGTGCCGCCCGCCGCTCGACGCGGGCCTCTTCGGTCGCTTGCCGCCCACCCCCCGCTTTTCCGGGAGCGGCCATGCGATTTTGGGAAGAGCATTGGAGGAAACCGATGCCTGTCAGCAACAAGCGCCGCGCGGGGGGAGGGGCCGAGGTCGCGTCCGAGCCGCTGCGCGCCAATTTGTACGACGAGATTACCGCCAGGATCATCGTCGAGCTTGAGGGGGGCCGCTTCCCTTGGGTCCAGCCTTGGTCGGGGGCCTTGGGGCAGAGCGGCACAGCGCCGGGCTTGCCTCGCAACGCGCTCACGGGGCGGGCCTATTCCGGGGTGAATGTCCTGATCCTGTGGGGCGCGGTGATCGAGGGGGATTCGCCCTATACAGTGTCGGCCGGCAGCGTCATTGCGGCCAGTCTCATCACCGGGCTCAGGTCCGATCTCCCCGGTCTGGTCATCGCGCAGGTGACTGAGCGGGTGTTCGACAGCGCGACCGGACGCATCCTGCTGATTCCACAAGGGGCACGTCTGGTCGGCAGCTATGACAGCGTCATGGCGTTCGGCCAGAAGCGGGCATTGCTGGTCTGGCAAAGAATCATCCTGCCCGACGGCTCCTCGATGCAGATCGACAACGCGCCGGCGTCCGATGCATCCGGCTATGCCGGACTTCAGGACAAGGTCGATTTTCACACCTGGGCTTTGCTGAAGGGCGTGGTGTTGTCGACCTTGCTTGGGGTGAGTTCGGAACTCGCGCTGTCCGGTCAGAGCGACCTCGTACAAGCGATCCGCATGTCGACGCAGGACAATGTCGCGCGAGCCGGCGACCAGATCACGCAACGTAATCTGGGCGTGCAGCCGACTATCACGATCCGGCCCGGCGCTCCGGTGCGCCTGGTCGTGCATCGCGATCTGATCCTCGCGCCGTGGCGGGAGTAGGAACCATGCCCGACATCAAGCTACCAAGGCTACCAGACCGCACCCCGGTCAAGCTGAGTATTGCTATCGCGCCTGATCTTGCCGAGGCGCTGGCGGCCTATGCTGCGCTGTATCGGGAGATTTACGGACGGGACGAGCCGGTCACCGAATTGATCCCCGCAATGCTGGCAGGGTTCCTCGAGAGCGATCGTTCGTTCCAGGCCGCGCGCAGGGCGGCCGGAAGCCAGCAGGGGGCGCGGTGAGCAAAGAGCCTGCGGAAGCACCGATCTATATCACGGTGAGCGAATTCGCCGATCTCGTCCGATTGTCGCGACGAACCATCGACCGAATGCGGCATCGGCGGCCGGATGGCTTTCCGACAGAGTATGAACTGGGGAGCGGCGCCAGCAAGCACGGCAATTGCCCGAGGTTTAAACGTGACGAGGTTCTTGCGTGGATGGAGACACGCGCGCTTTGGTGAACCGGTCGGAGCGAACGGTCACGTCAGGTGAATATGCAGCTGACGCCCAACAGCCTTTGCGGCTCTGGTGAGGGTTTCAAGCGAAACATTATATTCCTCAGGATCGAGGATGCGGGCAAGCTGAGCCCGGCTCGTCTCCATGAGTGCTGCCATGGCAGACTTGCTGAGATTACGCTCCTGCATCGCCTGTTCGAGCTGCATCGCCAACACGCGCTTGACCGCGTGCAGCGTAACCTCTTCGCGAATGCCCTCCTCGTCGAGGAAGGAATTGAGAGACGTCAGCTCCGACACGGAGCGAGTCCCTTTGGGTTGGGCCATATCTAGCCTCCTTTCATGATGAACTCGGCCTTGCGACTCTTCGCCAGGTCGAGGTCCGATTTCGGAATTTGGCGTGCCTTCTTGATGAATGCGTGCAGCACCACGAGGCACCGCGAACCACTGTCGAACGCGAAGATCATTCGGATCTCGCGCTTGGAAGGAAGCGACGTCCGGACTTCCGTCAGTCCATCCCCGAGGGGACGGCACAGCGGCAATCCCATCGGATAGCCGATCTGGACGGTCATCAGGTCTTCACCGACCTTCCTTTTATCGTTGGCAGGTAACTGGCGCAGATAGTCGCGAACGACCTCATTGCCGGATTGGGTCTTATAAAACACTACCTGAAGCATTTGGTAATCCTGACTTTTCGTAAATGTCGTTGCTCATATCTCGGTCCTCACATGCGCCCTCTTGGGCGGTTACATTGATCCTGATGGATCGCGATCGGCCCCGTTCGGGGCACTTACAAAGCGGGGTAACCCCGCATGCTCGTATGTATCATATATGGTACGTTTGTCAAGGAGCCGATCAGAAAGGCTGAGGACTTTCGACAGGTCATCACCGGTAGATGACCATTGAGGTCACGCAGCTTCAGAAGACCTTGGTCCCGGCGCCGCCACGTCAGCGAGGAATGGCTCAAGTGCCGCCTCAGGAACTTCGAGCGCTTCGGTGACGCCCTTCTCCCAGGCGAGGCCGATCAGATAATTCTCCCACTTCGCCAGTGCTTCGGCCTTCTCGTCGCAAAGATCATATTGGTCGTAGATTTCGTCCAGGCCTGCCTTTTTGTGGTGGAGCAGTGCCTCGGCGACGTCGCGGTCGATCTTCAGTCGCTTGGTGTTCGATCGGAACGTGCGCCGCAGATCATGTGGCCGGAACTTCTCGATCGACCTGCCCATGGATTTCTCCATCTTGCCCTGGATACGATCGAGGATTTCATACCACCCTTCAGATTGCGGGCCGTCGGATTTGCGGTCGGAGGGGAAGATCCAGTCAGTGTTGACTGCAAAGATCGAGCGCCCCCAAGGTGAGAGTGGCAGCAATAGGGGCTCGCTGTTCTTCGAGCGCTCGGCGGGAATCGTCCAGCAGCCGTCGGAATATTCATATCCACGGGCGTCGATCACCTCGGACTTTCTCGCGCCGGTGAGGAGAAGCAACAGCAGCGCACGCCGGTGCATGCGGCGTTCGCTTGCCAGCGCCACGAGGTACCAGCCAATCTCCTCCTCTGTAAGGAAGCGGGTCCGGGGCTTCTGAGCAAAATAATAACCGGACAGGCTCGCAGAGGGGTCGGCGGGCAAACCGATGGCGCGCGAGCCCTTTCGCAGGCAGCAGAACCGGAAGAACACCTTGATCTCGCCGGCGAGTCGGTTGGCCCTGCACGGGGCGTTGCCGCCGTCGGGGTCGCCTTTTTCGAGAACCAGATCCCAAAGCTGGTCTGCAGTGACGTCGGCTAGCGCCGTTGAACCGAGCTTCGGTCCGAAGTCACGTTTCCAGACGCATTCCTTGTCGAAAATGGAACGAGGCTTGAGGAGTCGCTGCCGATTCTTGTGCATGCCGGCCCTGACCGCGGCCATGTA
Organism: uncultured bacterium; assembly: GCA_903884945.1. Classification (GTDB taxonomy): domain Bacteria; phylum Pseudomonadota; class Alphaproteobacteria; order Sphingomonadales; family Sphingomonadaceae; genus Sphingomonas. The sequence goes on along the minus strand of CAISGR010000074.1, from coordinate 10,990 downwards.
GATCGCGTGGGCCTCGGCGACCGTCATCGCCGCTTTCGCTTCGGTCTCTCTTGCGACGACGGGGTCGATTCCGCGATCGATCTTCGCGTTGATTGCCTGGGCCCATTCGCGCGCTTCGACGATGCGGTAGGCCGGCCACGAGCCAAGCGTCTCTTTGTGGATTCGCTTCGATGCTGGAACCCGCCGCGTGTATCGGAAGATTTTCTTCCCAGAGGGCAGGCATTCGAGCAGAAGCCCGGGCGTCTGGGGGTCTGGCAACCGGCCGGAGCGAAGCCCGTCGATCGCTGAAGGTGTGAAATTTGCCATCGCTCAAGTCTCCAAGAGCGACGAATTTCAGGTAACAAATCGGGTAACAATAGGTGTCCAAATCAGGCTATTTGTTACCTGATCTGTCCAACGTTCACAAAATTTCGGCCCGCTTTTATCGCCTAATTTCCGTCGCTTGAAGTCTCAAGCTAAGAGATTGAGCGGTGCTCGGGCGGCGTTCCTAAACCGTAGGCCGCGTGTTCGAATCTCGCCGGGGGCACCATTTCCAATCAGAGCTTGAGACCAGATAACCCGCGGTTTTCCGTGGGTTATTTCTATCTTTCTCTCATGGTAATGCCCGTCGGGAGTCCTCCGAAGTACCGGCAAATGAAGGTTCAGGTAACAAATCGGGCAGGCGAGGGTCTTGGCCCGTCGCGGGCATCGTAGCGATGCCGAATCAGTTCTGGTGGACCTTTCCACGGATCCGGCTCGCCGGCCGCGCGGAGCCGGTTTAGCAATGTCGATTGTCCATACCCTGCTAGCGCCTCCCCACACCATAAGTGGAAGGTTCGGCAAGATCGGGGGCAAGCTTCGGGCAGTTCTGCAGGATCTCGAGGAGGAACCGCTACCGATCCATGTCGTCCATGCTGAGCGTCGCCATGCCTGTGCTTGAAGACTGCCTTGTAAGACTGCGCATAGGCTGATGCTGGGGCGCGGCGGGAGCGCGCTGTGTCTGATGCTCTCCGGGGCAAACGCGGCGACATTCGCTCATGGGCAAAGGCGGGGCTAGATATTGAAGCCCGATCACGATCTTTACCGGACCGGAACCTGTCTCACCCGGCACGCGAAATGCCTGGCCAACCCTGTCGATCCGCCTCCCGCGAGAATCGCCTGACGCGGGTAAGCGCAAAGCGGGCGTTGGAATGCGATCCGCTTCGAGGGCGCGGCCTCGTATTTCGTCGCGATGACCTGCTCAGGAGCCTTCCCCTGCTCGCGCCACGCGGTCAGGGCGAGGAACAGGTCGTCGCGCGGGCTCGCCTCGGGTGGCGGCGGCAGGCCGGCGAACGCGGAGTTGAATGAGTCCGGACCGGCGCCGCCACCACAGTGCATCATGCCGGGCGCCAGGAAGAGCCTTGCGCTGTTGCCCAGCCGGGTGAGGCCACCGGCCTGACGTGCATGGTGATCGTAGAACGCCACCGTCTGTTCCGGCGGCACCAGGGTGTCCGCCAGGCCATGGTACAAGATGAGCTTGCCGCCGCGTGCTGCGAAGGCGTGCAGGCTTCCGCGCGTGGCGTCGTTGACGGCGTCGCCCAGCGCGCGGTCGACGAGCGGCATGTCGCGGTCGAGATCGAAGCTCCGCCAGTCCCATGCGCTCCCGAACACCCATCTGAACAGGCTGGAGAATTGCGGCTGACCGCGATTGGGGCTTTGAAGAAACGACCAGCCGAACGCGCCGGGGCCCTCGCTTCCGGGTAGCCAGCCGAAGAAGGTGCGCTTGCCGTCGCGCGTCGTCGGGCCCGTGTAAAAGGCACGCGCGGTGGCCATTTCCATGGGGGTGAGGCACTGGTCCGAGTTCGCGCCGCGGCAGGCGAGCATTGCCGGATCGAACGTGCAGCGAAGCGGATCGGTTACGAAGGGGTCACCGGCAATGCCAGTGCCCCGACGGTTGCACTCGGCGATCGCGGCGCGATTGAGCAGGCCGAGCTTGGCATCTGACAAAAGGCTGGCGGACGAGCGGTTCGCGGCGGCGAAGTCCCAGGCCACGGCGGCATGGCCCCAGGTGCGATTGATGACCGGCGCGCCGACAAGAATGCCGTCATAGTCCGCCGGATAGTACAGTGCCTCGATGAGTCCCTGTTGCCCGCCGGTCGAGCAGCCGGTGTAGTAGGATAGCCTCGGTGCGCGGCCATAGAATGCCGCGGCGACAGCCTTGCCGGTGACGGTCATGGCATGTGTCGACAGCCTCCCCCAGTCTTTCCATTTACGGGGATGACCGATCAGCGCGTCGCCGTCGAGCATGGTCGCGGGAGCGGTACCGGTATCTGTCGTGGCGGTCGCATAGCCTCGCCGCAGTCCGCTGATCATGCCGCCATATCCTGCCTGCAGCACGCCTGCGAAACCGCCATTGCCGGTGCCGTGAAAGACGCCGGCCCAGCCGTCGAGCGGCAGCCAGATTTCGACGCCGATATCGGAATCGGGGGCGGAGCGTATATGGGCGACCACCCGGCAGAAAGCTGGCAGATCGGAGGCGATCGGGGTCTGCAGCGCAGCCGCAGCCGTGCCTTTCGGGACGATCTTCGTGCTGGAGATCGTCGTATCGCCAAGGCGCAGGCCGGTAAGCGCTTCGCATCGGGCGGCGCTGTCCCGGAGATGCGCCGGGGCTTGGGCGGCGGCGACCGACGGCAGCGCGAACGCGAGGGCCGCCGCGGCCCGGGCGAGGCGCGGCAGGTGGGCGAGCGGAGCGTACCGCATGATCACGAGCCCTGCTCGAGGCGACGGCCCGGCGCCGCGCACTCGGCTGTCGCCCGCGGAAGTACCGGCGCGGTGCTTCCCGTCCGCCAGTTCCATGACTGCGATCCCTCGGCACGCCTGCGGCAGAGTATCTGCTCATGCAGCGCGTACATGCCCGGCATGAACCCCGTCTCCGCTCGCGGTGCCTCCGCGAAGTGCATGACGGCGCCTCGCGATCCGAAAGCGCTCCACAGGGGGCCGTTCGCCGAGGACGGTCTGCCGCTGCGCGCGAAGCTGGTCCAATAGTCCAGCATTGCGGCCGACAGGCGGCGCTCGGTCGAGGTGTCGGGGATCGCGGGCCAGGCGGGCGGTGTCGCAGTCATCGTCCCGAAGACAAAGGGCACTTCCCCGGCGTGGAAGCCGGCCAGCCCGGCCGCTTCCGCGCTCGGATAGCTATGGCTGAAATAATAGAGGAACGAAGGCTGCCCGACCTCGGCCTGCTTGCGCACCAGTCGCTCCGAGGCCCAGCCGAACACGACGTCGCGCGTGCTGTCCAGCCCGTTCTCCGCGAGATCGCGCGACGGCGGGTAGAGCCGCAGATAGGCGTCGGCCAGGTCGGCGTAGCGCGCCCTGATTTCCTGGGCATAGGCATCCGGGCTCTGCGGCACCGGCGGGAGCAGATGGCGGAGCGAGCGGATCTCGCCGCTGTTGAAGCCCGCGATCAGCGGCACCGGCGCCTGCTCGCCGCGATCGAACGTGTCGACGAGCTGGCGCATGAGCACCTTGCCGTCGATCGTGCCATAGGGAACATAGCCGGTGGCGGCCGACTTCTCGGCAAGCTGGCGCGCGTCCATCGCCCGCAGCGCCGCGAGGCTGGGTGCCTGCAGCTTGCCGGCCAGCCATACCCCGATGTCCTCGGCCGCGAACTCCTCACCGCGTCTGGTGCGCAGCTCCGGCATGGTGAACAGATAGCCGCTTTGCACGATGGCCCGATCGAACGTTCCCCGGGCGCGCGGCGAGGCAAGCAGATACTCGGTACTGAGCGCACCCGCCGATTCGCCGAATATCGTCACGTTGCGCGGATCGCCTCCGAAGGCGGCAATATTCCTGCGCACCCATTGCAGCGCCGCGATCTGGTCGAGCAGGCCATAGTTTCCGGAGACGCCTTCCGGTGATTCCTTGCTCAGTTCGGGATGCGCCAGATAGCCCAGCATGCCGAGGCGATAGTTGATCGACACCAGCACGACGCCACGTTTGGCGAACTCGCGCCCATCGTACATCGTCGAATGGCCTGAACCCCAGATCAGCGTACCGCCATGGATCCAGACCATCACCGGCGCCTTGTGCGCGTTGGCAGGTGCCGTGACGTCTAGCGTCAGGCAATCTTCCGACATAGCGACCGTGCCGCGATCATAGGGGCCGGCCGCCATAGGCGGCTGCATGCACGCGACACCCATGGTCTGCGCCGGCCGCACGCCTTGCCAGCGCGGCATCGGCGCGGGGGCGCGCCAGCGACGCTCGCCCAGCGGCGGCAGGGCGTAGGGGACAGCGCGGAAAACATCGGCATTTCCCTCGCGGAGCCCGCGCACTGATCCGGCGGGCGCGTTGACAACGGGCGCCGGGTCGGGCGCGGCGTTCGCGGGCAAGTGTCCGGCCGCCAACCCGCAGGCGGCGACGGGGAATATCAGCAGACGCTTCATGCTTTGCATCACAGGGCTCCTTGGTGGCGGCGCTCGCTCCGGCGGATCAGGCGCGCCAGGAGCAGGAACAGCGCGGCGCCGATCAGATACATCGGCGCGAGGGCATAATAGGCGGCCTGGAGGGCGTGCACGCCGTGCGTCGGCCGGAAGAAGTCGCTGGCCATCCCGACATAGGTCGGGCCAAGGCCGAGGCCGACAAAGTTCATCACCAGCAGCAGTAGCGCGCCGGAAATGACGCGCCGCTCCGACGGCACCTCGCCCTGCACGAAGGTGACGGTCGCCGACAGGAAGAACGAGTTGAGGAACATCGGCACGCACAGGAAGGCCAACGCGAGCTGCCATGTCGGCGCCCAGACGAAGCCCAGGAAGAACGGCAGCGCCAGGATCAGAGAGATCGCGGGAACGGTCGCATAGGCCGCCTTGCTGCGTGCCGCGAAGCGATCGACGATCCGCCCCGAGGCATAAATGCCACCGCCCATGCCGATGGCGATCACCAGCGCGTACCAGACCGCCACGTCGCTCAGGGTCATCCCCTTCTCACGCATCAGGAACAGAGTGGTGAAGTTGAGCAGCCCATAGGTGATGAAATTGCCCGCACCGCTTGCCAGCGACGCCATCAGCAGCAACGGATTGCGGAAGAATTGCGCGATCGTCGCGGCCAGGCCGATCGGCGCCACATCAGCGCGCGAGGCTTGTACCGGCCCATCCTTTTGTCCCCGGGCAGGCTCGCGGACGAGGATATAGACGGCCGCTGCCGTCACCACACCGATCGCGCCGATCACGTAGAAAGGTATCCGCCAGTCGAACGCAGCCGCCAGCGAGGCGCCGAACGCGACGCCTAGCGCCGATCCTATCGGCGGCCCGAGATTGAAGATCGCCATCGCAGTCGTTCGCCGCTCACGGGGAAAAGAATCCGAGATGATTGCATAGGATGGCGGCACCCCGCCGGCCTCGCCGACGCCAACCATCATGCGCGCTGCGACGAGTTGCCCGTAGCTGCCGGCCAATCCGCACGCCGCGGTCGCCGCGCTCCACAGCGCACAGGCGACCGACAGGACGCGAACCCGGTTGGTGCGGTCGGCCAGCCAGCCGATCGGGATGGCGATCACGCAGTAGAAGCACGCAAAATAGAAGCCGGTGATCATGCCGAGCTGGCCATCGCTCACATCCAGAGCGTCCTGGATCGGCTTGGCGAGGATAGAGATAAGCTGGCGGTCGAGGAAGTTGAGGACATAGACGATGCACAGCATCGCCAGGGTGATGGTCGCGCCCCGGCTCGACGGAGCCGCTATCGGCTTTTCCACGCGCATCTCTCCTCAGTTCCTGTCCAGCCAGCCCGGCTTATCCCGGCCGCCGACATAACCGGCTGCGACCCGCTGCTTTAGCAAGGGTGGCGGACGGAAGCGCTCGCCATAGGAATCCTGCAAAATCTGCTGGACCTGAACGCACAGGCTGGACGTGACGTTGTCCATCAACGCGAACGGGCCGATCGGATGGCCCAGGCCGAACCGGCAGGCAGTATCCAGATCCTCGGGCGTGGCGACGCCTTCCTCGACCAGCCGCACTGCCTCGATCAGCATCGCGTGCAGCATCCGATTGACAGCGAAGCCAGTGACGTCCCTGACCGCGATCGGCTGCTTGCCGACGCGGGCGAGCAGCGCTTGGGTCCAGGCGACGATCTCGGGATCGGTGTCGAAGCCCGGGACGATTTCGACCAGCGGCATCCGGGATACCGGCGAGAAGTAATGCGTGCCCAGGAACCGCGGACGACGTTCGGCGGGGAGGGCGACGCTCAGCGTCGAGATGGGGAAAGTCGAGGTGTTCGATGCGATCACGCATGTCGCCGGGCATGCCTCGCTCAGGGACGCGAGGACCCGACTCTTGACGTCGAGCGATTCGAATACTGCTTCGGTGACGAGATCGCGGTCGGCGAAGTCGGTCAGGTCCAGCGTCGCGAGGAGGCGCTCGGAAGCGACGGCGCGCTGGTCTTCGCTGAAGTGCCCGCGCGCCACGCCGCGGCCCAGCACGCTGCCGAGCCTCGCCATTGCTGCGTCCAGAGCCGCCTGGTTGCTGTCGGTGAGCAGCACGTCCAGGCCCGCCAGCGCGAAGACGAGCGCGATCTCCGCGCCCATCAGGCCGGCGCCGACCACGCCGATTTTCGGTTCAGCGAAGGGTTGAGACATAGCGGTCGAGCTTTCCTTGGGCATAGTCGGCGCGGAGCCGCACCTTGTCGATCTTGCCGGTCGCGGCCAGCGGCATGCGGGGCAGCTGGACGACCTCGTCGGGCAGCCACCAGTCGGCGACCCTACCGCGCAGCGCCTCGATCAGCGCACGCGCATCGCCGGATTCGCCCTGGCTGAGCTCCACCACCAGCACGGGGCGCTCGCCCCATTTGGGGTGCGGCCTGCCGATCACCGCGACCTGGCCGACGCGCGGATCGCGGCCGATGATGGCTTCCATCTCCGCAGGATTGATCCATTCCCCGCCGGATTTGATCAGGTCCTTGGATCGTCCGCAGATTGTCAGCGCGCCGCTTTCGTCGATAGTGGCCAGGTCGCCCGTGTCGAAATACCCCTCGGCGTCGAGCACGCTTTCACTCGCCCCGAAATAGCGGTCGATGACCGACGCTCCCTTGACTTTGAGGTGCCCGATGACGCCGCGCTGCCGGGTCAGCGTGACGCCGTCAGCGTCGGTCAGCTTGAGATCGACGCCGAACGGCGGCCGGCCGGAAGACCGCTCGGCGGCCGGCGGGGAATGCACCGGGTCCGCAGTACCGAGCGGCGACATTTCGGTCATGCCCCATGTCGTCTGGACGCGCGCGCCCAGCCGCTCCTCCATACGCCGGATCAGTGCTTCCGGGCATTTCGATCCGCCGATGATGACCCGCTCGAGGCTGGGTACATCCTCGCCCGTGGCGTCGAGATGGTCGAGCAGGCCGATCCAGACCGTCTGCACGCCGCCGGCGATCGTCACCTTCTCGCTGCGGATCAGCGCGGCCAGGCTGGCGCCGTCCAGCTCGCGGCCGGGAAGCACCAGACTCGCCCCGACCGCGGGCGCGGAAAACGGGAACCCCCAGGCATTGGCATGGAACATCGGGATGGCGACCAGGATGACGTCCCGGGCCGACAGGCAATAGGCGTCGGGCTGAATCGACATCAGCGTGTGATGATAGTTGGAACGATGAGTGAACACGACACCCTTGGGCTTGCCCGTCGTTCCGGAGGTGAAGCACAACCCGGCCGGGCTGGTCTCATCGAACCGACCCCATTCGACGACGCTGCCATGCGCTTCGACAAGCGTATCGAGCGCCTCGACGGGGATAGCGGCACTGGCGACGATCGCCGGGTCGACCTCATCGTCGAGCACGATGACCCGTTCGATCGACGGGCACAGCGGAAGCAGGTCCGCCAGCATCGGTGCTAGGCTCGCGGCAATGGCGAGTACGCGGTTCGCGGCCTCGTTGATCATCGCGGACAGATGCTCGGGCGTCAGCCGCGGGTTGAGCGTGTGGCACACTAGCCCGACATTCATGGTCGCGTAGTAGAGTTCGAGATGATGCTGGGTGTTCCATGCCAGCGTGCCGACGCGGTCGCCCGTGCGCAGCCCCAGTGCCAGCAAGGCACCGGACAGGCGGTTGCTGCGGTCGCGCAGGTCGGCATAGCCGGTGCGCCGGAGCACCGTTCCCCGCGACGCAGTCGCGATCGTGCTGCCGCCGTGCCATTTGGCGGCATGGTCGATGAACTTGTCCAACGTGAGGGAATGGTTTTGCATCGGGTGAAACACGTGCCGCCTATGCGAGGGTTCAAGGGAGTGTAGGAGCGATAACTGGCAAGCGGCCTGCGCCGCGGAGATCGCGCTTCTGGGCGTGATCTCCGCGGCGCCGTCGGCGCGATCAGAATGCCTTTCGCAGGCTCATGGCGGCGTAGCGCCCGATCGCATTGTAGCTTCCCCCGATCCCGTCGGCGCCCGGGAAATAGGGGGGCGTCGCATCGAACAGGTCGTTGATCTGCATCGACAACTCCGTGCCCTTCGCAAGACCTACATTGGGCAGCCGCACGGACAGCCGCAGATCGACGGTCGTGTACCCATTGGCAGTGTACAGACTGGATCCGCTTGGCGTGGCGTAAGGGCTCGTGATTCCGCTGCGATGATTGACGAAATTGACCAGGGTGACCGGACCTGCGGTAAAGCCCAGGGTCGTGCGTAACGTCGCGCGCGGCACGCCGGCCTCCAGCGAGTTACTGAGCGCGGATGTCGCCGAGAACTGCGTTTTGTACTGGAGGATATAGTTGCCGGCGACGCCCGCGAAAACCGAGCCGAATGAGGTCTGGCTGCGATAGTTCACGTCGAAGTCGAGACCGTTGGTCTTGCGCACGCCGAAGTTGCCCTGACGAAGGTCGAGCAAATTCCCGACCGCCGGGACTGCGGCGAAGGTGTAGTAGAACGGTACGGTATTGCTGATGGCGCCGGCTACTTGCGCGGCCGAAGGATTGCGAACCACCAGCGAAGCGAAGGTCGGGTCGGTGAAGATCAGCGCGCCCAGCCCGTATGGGGTGCCGATCACGTCGTTATAGACGATATCGTAGTAGGTTACGCTCGCGCTGAAGCCGGGAAGGAAGCGCGGCCGCAGGTCCGCGCCGAACGAGAAGGTGCGGGCCTTCTCGGGCTTTAGCGACTTGTTGCCGCCCAGCAGAAGGATCGTATTGACCTGGGCTGCGCCGCGCGAGGGATCGCGAACGCCGAATGCGTCGACCAGAGCGGCGGCGGCGTAATAGGAGCCGACGGTCGAACCCAGATCGCGCAGCCCGGGGGCGCGGAACGAGCGCCCGTACGTCCCCCTCAGGGTCAGCCCGTCGAACGGTTCCCAATCGATGCCGACCTTGGGATTAGTGGTCGATCCGAAATCGCTATAATGGTCGTAGCGCCCCGACAGCGACAGCGACAGGCGGTGCATGAGCGGCGCTGCATTGCCCTGGCCGAATATCGGCACGAAGAGTTCGCCGTAGAGCGACCCGACGTTGCGATCGAGATTTTCGGGGAAGGGAATGCCACCGCTCGATCCTCGCTGCTCATAGGTCTCACGGCGATATTCGGCGCCAGCCGCGATCTTGATCTGCCCGCCGGGCAGCTCTGCCAGGGGGCCATCAATCCTGACCGCGCCCAATTTGGTGCGCTGGTGATTGGTGAAATCGGTGGGGTTGTTCAGGATCGCCGCGACGACCGCCGGGGCGGTGCCGGTTCCGAACGGATCCAATGCGGTCGCAAGCGTGGTGCCGCTTGCCGCGGCGCTCAACGCCGTGGTGTTGATCCCCGGCTGGAACGTGTCGTTCCGCGACCAGTTGTAGGTGCCTGATACGCTCAGTTTGAAATCGCCAAGCTTCGCATCAACGCCCACCGACGAATCGCCGCTTCTGACACGGTACGTCTGATCGAAATGATCGGCGCCGACGAGGTTGTCGGGCCGGAAGTCGACATATTCATACCCCGCCGCGGTTCCGGGTGGAGCGCGGTAGAACGGGTTGGTTGGCAGGATCAGGACGAAGGTCTGGCCCGGCAGCGCTGCCTGCACGACGTCCTTGCGATCCGAATAGAGCACCTCGCCCCACAGCGTAATGTTCGGGGTAAGGTTCTGTCGCGCGGTCAGATAGGCGCTGTGCGTGCGATTTGCAGGGACCAGATCGACCGGCCCGCGCGGGTCACAGGTGTTGACGCCGGGCGCGAGGCTTGGCGCGGCATAGATGGTACCCAGGAACAGATTGACGTTCGCCGCCGGGCAGACGGTCGCTCGCGTGTCGACACCACCGGCCGCGCGGAAATCAAGCGAGCGATAGCGGCGGTCGGCGCCGGTGATATTGTTGCTTTCCGCATATTGATACGAGAGCGCGACCGACCCGCTGCCCCAATCCCTGCCGACGATCCCCGCCGCACTGAACGTATGATAGTCGTCTGCCATTCCGTAACGGGCGGTGGCCTCGATCCCGGAGAAGCGACTGCGCGTGATGAAGTTGATAACGCCCGCCACCGCATCCGAGCCGTAGATGGCAGACGCGCCATCAGCGACGATCTCGACGCGTTCGATGGCGAGCTCGGGCAGGAAGGGAAAATCCGGATTGGTCTGCTGTGTGCTTCCCGAGATCAGCCGATGCCCATTCATCAACGGCAGCGTCGCACTCGACGGAAGGCCGCGCAGGCCCGGGGCAAAGGACCCCAACCCGCCATTGCTGGTCCGGGGCGCCGTGTTGAAGCTGTTCAACTGCGGAATGGTGGCGAGCAGATCGGGCGTCGTCGCCGCACCGATCTGTTTGATGTCCTCTCTCGACAGGCGGATTAGATTGGAGCCGATGGGCGGAACGCCGCGGATGCTGGTGCCCGTGACGATGATCTCGGGACTGTCGCCGTCCGCCGCGGCCGCCGGCTCGGATTGCGGACCAGGCGTTTCCGTCGGCGTGCCCACAGCGCCGGTGCTTTGCGCCCATGCCGGTGCAGCTGCGCTCAGCATCGCGGCAAGCGCCGACGTGCCCAGCAGGCACGCACCGAGTTTCCGATACCGAATCATGCAATCCTCCCACGTTTTTTTGTTGGGAGCATCGTCG
>CAISGR010000073.1 GCA_903884945.1 uncultured bacterium | reverse complement strand
GCCGGCGGGCCCCACGCTCAGAAGCTCTTGCGCAGCGTTGCGCCGAAGGTTCGGGGCTGGTTCGGGTAGCCGCTGTAGCTGCCATCCTGCGCGACTGTCGGGAAGGTGGAGATCAGCGAATTATACTTGGTCAGGTTACGAACCCAGAACATCAGTTCGAGCTGGGCGCCGCTGCTCGTGATGCCGAGGCTGGCATTCACGTTCTGCGATCCATAGGTCGAGAGGCTCGGCGGGGTCGTCTCGGTCAGCTGGAACTTGCTCATATAGTCGAACTCGCCGCGGAGATAGGCGCCGATTCCGCTGCCGAAATCGTGCGACAGCGTGGCCGAGGTCGAGAAGCTCCACGTCGGAATGCCCGCCGGGCGCTCGCCCGACAGATCGCGGAAGGACGGGCGGAGCCCGGTCGATGGATTCACCGGGCACCGGACGGTATCATAGGCAACGCAGGCCGCACCGGTGAAGGAATCATATTTCGGATCGAGATAGGTAACCGCCCCGGTCAGCGCGAGAGCGGGGATCGGGCGGTAGGCCGCATCGACCTCGAAGCCGCGGACCGATTCCTTGCCGGCATTGACCAGGCTGTAGCCCAGGCCGGTAAAGGCGTTGGACTGGAAGCCCTTGATCTCCTGCTTGAAGACCGCGAGGTTGAAGAAGCCGCCGCGGAACTTGGCCTTCAGCCCGGCTTCGTAGACGGTGACTTCCTCTGGCGCAGCCGAGCGGCCGACGCCGTTCAGCGGCGGCCGGCTGTCCGACGAGAGGTTGATCGCACTTGCCTTCCAGCCAGTCGAATAGCTGGCATAGACATTCACGAAGTCGAGATCATAGGCGACGCGGGCGGCATAGGTGACCTTATCGCCGGTGATGATGCCCGATTCATTGGCGTTCGGATAATTGACCGGCCCGTGATTGGCCGTGTTCGCATAGAAGAATTGCAGGGCGTTGAGGGCAAACGGGTTTGTCCCAGCTGGCGAGGCCGGGCAGGGTGCCGAGCCCGCCCCGGGCAGCGACAGGCCGAGGCTGCCGTCGAACAGGTTGACGGGCACGCGCCCGCCCGTCGAGGCCGGGTTGAAGCCCTTTTGCAGCAGGCAGCCTGACAGCGAGGTCGGCAGGCTGGCAAACGGGATAAAGGCGAACGCAGCCTGGTTGGACAGGTTCAGTGCCGAGAATTTGTCGTTGAGCACGACGTTGGAAACCGCTGCCTTGCGATCGTTCATATAGGCAAGGCCGCCGGTAAGCGTCAGGCGGCTGGTGACCTTGAAATCGACCTGGCCGAACAGCGAGTAGGAGCGCTGCTTCAGCGAATACTGGTCCGAAATGCCCTGGCCGGCGGCGAAATAGGTGCTGCCTGGCACCACGCCTGGCGTCCCGACGGCGGCCTGGAGCGATTCAAGCGCATAGATCAATCCCTGCGAGCCACCCGTCAGGGCGTTGACGAAGGCACGGGCATCCTTGCCGAAGCGGATGTCACGGCCGGTGGTCAGTTTCTCGTCCTGATAATAGCCGCCGACCAGCCAGCTGAGCGGTCCGTCGCCGGTCGATGCCAGGCGGAACTCCTGCGAGAAGGTCTTTGCTTCGTTCGCCGTCTTGTTGTTGGAGATATCGGCGCCGGTGAAATCGATGTCCTGGTCCGACTGGTTTATCTGGTTCCGATAGGCGGTGATCGAGGTCAGCTTCGCGAAGCCGATATTCCAGTCGACCTGCCCCGAAACACCCTTGCCCGAAATCCGGTTATAGGGATCCGTATTGAAGATGACGTTGCGGTCGAAGATCTTGGTCGTGTCCGAGATGCGGAAGCCCGAGGCGCCGATCGCGAGGGTGGCCGGGCCATTGTAGATCGAGGTGACGCCGCAGCACACTTCCTTGATCAGGTTGTAATCGCCGATGATCCGGACCGAGAAGTCCGACGACGGCTCGAACAGGATGTCACCGCGCACCGACCAGCGATGGCGATCGTTGACGCTGCTTCCGGTCGTCAGGTTCTTGAAATAGCCGTCACGCTCGTTGAGGCTGCCTGATACGCGGAAGGCGACGGTGTCGGTGAGCGGGCCGGTAAGGGTCGCCTTGGTCTGCATCAGGCCGTAATTGCCGACGGTGACCTCGGCCTTGCCGCCCCAATCGAATGAGGGGCGCTTGGTCACGATGCTGATCGCGCCGGCGGACACGTTCTTGCCGAACAGGGTGGACTGCGGCCCGCGCAGCACTTCGATCCGCTCGACCTCGGGAAGATCATCCAGCGCGGAGGCGGAGCGCGAGCGGTATACGCCGTCGATGAACACGCCCACCGAACTCTCGATACCATCGTTGCCGTTGCCGTTGCCGAAGCCGCGGATGATGAAGTTTGTCTGGCCGGCCGCGTTGAACTGCGCGACCTTGAGCGAGGGGACGACCGACTGCAGGTCGATCAGATCGCGGATCTGCGCCTTTTCGATCGTCTCGACATTCGTTACGGAGACCGAAATCGGCACATCCTGCAGGGTCTGTTCGCGCTTGGCGGCCGTGACGATGATGTCGTCACTGTCCGGGACCGCTTCCTCCCGGGGCGCGGGAGCGGCAGGCGTGGTTTGCGCCAGCGTCGGCGTGGCGTAGAGCAGTGCGATTGCTGACGCGGCAAGCAGTTCGAACTTCTTCATGTTGACATCCCCTCTTGGCCGGCCCGTCGGTCTTATTGCCCACTGAGCTCTGTTAGTAATTGCGGTATGCGAATTTAGCGTCTCCACGAATCAACCGTCAATGGAGTAATCGGAGGAAATCTGCGGGGTTGCGCACTTGTTGCCCAAATGAGACAGTTTCAGAATCGAACCTAATCGCGCAAACACCGCTTGCCGTAACGTCACGTTCGAATAAGGCCCAGATAAATGAGTATGGAACACGGCCCGGGCGGGCCAGAGAATGGCGATCTTGTTGCAGAAACGCCCAAAATCCCTGTGCCGGACGAGGTCGCCGAGGCGGTTCGCACGCTGATCCGCTGGGCCGGCGACGATCCGACCCGCGAAGGATTGCTCGATACGCCGCAGCGTGTGGCGCGCGCCTGGAAGGAATATTGTTCCGGGTATGGCGATCATCCGGCTCGCCACCTGTCCCGAATCTTCGAAGAGGTCGGCGGATATGACGAGATCGTCCTGTTGAAGGACATCCCGTTCCAGTCGCACTGCGAGCATCACATGGCCCCGATCATCGGCAAGGCGCATATCGCCTATCTGCCGGGCAATTATGTGGTGGGCATCTCGAAGCTCGCGCGGGTGCTCCACGCCTTTGCGCGGCGCCTACAGGTCCAGGAGCGGCTCACCGCCGAGGTGGCCGACTGCATCTGGGAGAATCTCAAGCCGGTCGGCGTGGCGGTGGTGATCGAGGCGAGCCATGCCTGCATGACGGCGCGGGGCGTGCGCACCCCAGGCGTATCGATGGTGACGAGCCGGATGATGGGCGTGTTCCGCGACGATGACCGCAGCCGGAAGGAAGTCCTGGCGCTGATGGGCTATTGAGGCATGCCCGATATCGTGCGCACGATATTGGTGACGGGTGCGGCGCGCCGGATCGGGGCAGTGATCGCGCGTCATCTCGGCACGCGCGGCTGGCGGGTGGCGGTCCACCACCATCACTCGCCCGAGGACGCGCAGGCGGTTGCGGCCGGGCTGGAAGGGGCCTGCGTGGTGACCGGCGACCTCGCCTTGCCGGACACCGCGGCGCAGCTGGTGGCGGATGTACGGGCGGCGTTCGGCTCTCCGCTCGGCGCGATCGTGAACAACGCATCGCTGTTCGCCTATGACCGGCCGCCGCTTGCCGATCCGGCGATGCTGCGCGAACATGGCGTGGTGAATCTCGATGCGCCGGTGCTGCTCGCCTCCGCGCTGGCCGCGCAGCAGGATCTGGTGGCAGGGGCGGTGGTCAACATCCTTGACCAGAAGGTGGCGAACCTGAACCCGGATTTCTTCTCGTACAGCTGCGGCAAGATCGCGCTGGCGGGCGCGACGGCGATGCTGGCACAGGCGCTGGGCCCGCGGATCCGGGTCAATGCAGTATCGCCCGGGCTGTCGCTGCCGAGCCTCGACCAGAGCGACGCGGAGTTCAGGGCAGTGGCGAGCGAGAACCTGCTCCGCCGACCGGTCGATGTGACGGCGATCGCCGAGGCGGTGGAGTTCCTGCTGGCGGCGGGCGGCATCCAGGGGCAGAATCTGTTCGTGGACAATGGCCAGCATTTCCTGATGCGCGACGGCGATGTGATGTTCGAGACTCGGCGCGAACAGGGACATCCGCAGGAGGCAGCGCATGGCTGAGGGTATCCGCTTCACCACGATCCTGTCGGGGCTCGAACTCGTCATGGGCCTGGGCATCCATGCCGAGGAACTGGCTGCGCCGCAGCGGGTGATCGTCGATGTGCGGATGGAATGCGATTATCCCGCGCCGCCATCCGAGGATCGAATCGACGAGGTGCTCGACTATGACTTCCTGCGCGAGGGCATCCGCGCGCTGGTGGCCGAGCGGCATTTCCATCTGCAGGAGACGCTGTGCGAGGCGATCGCCGGCCTGTGCCTCGCCGACCAGCGCGTGGCGCAGGTGACGGTACGGTCGATGAAACCCGACATCTATCGCGATGCCGCGGTGGGATGCGAGATCGTGCGGGGCAGGGGCGCCGCGGCCCGGGCCTCGGCATCCCCGCCCCACATGGCGCGGGAGGCGGGCGGGTTGAATCGGCCGGCCGCGGACGATCGCTGCAAATGATATCGCGCGCGCTGCCCGATCGGGCGATCATGTCCGATTCCCCCGCGATCCTGTTCGTCTGTCTCGGCAATATCTGCCGTTCGCCGCTGGCTGAGGCTGCGCTGCGCGCCGAGGCGGCACGCGCTGGCCTGGTGCTGACGATCGATTCAGCGGGGACGGGCGACTGGCATGTCGGGCGGGCGCCCGACGCCCGGGCGCAGGCGACGGCGTTGCGCCATGGCAGCGACATTTCCGGCTATCGCGCGCGCCAGGTGGGGCGGGAGGATTTCCGGCGCTTCGATCAAATCTTCGCGCTGGACCGGGACAATCTCGCCACTCTCGCGGCGATCGCGCCGGCCGATGCGACGGCGGCGCTGGGGCTGCTGCTCGACCTGGTGCCGGGTCGCGAAGGCGAGAGCGTGCGCGATCCCTATTATGGCGACGTGACGGGTTTCGACCTGACCTGGGCCGAGGTAAGCGCGGCGGCGCGCGCGATCGTCGCCCGGATCGGCTGAGGGCGGAGCGCAGCATGGCCGCGCGCATGAAGATCTTCTTCGACGGCGGATGCCGCCCCAATCCGGGCGCGATGGAGATTGCCGTCGTGGTGGGCGGACAGACGCGTATCGCGCGCGACCTGGGGCACGGCACGAGCATGGACGCCGAGTGGCTGGCGCTGATCGAGGCGCTGCGCGTCGCGCAATCGCTCGGGCTGGTCGATGTCGTGCTGCTCGGGGATTCCGCCGCGGTGGTGGGGCAAGCCAACGGGACGGTGAAGTGCCGCGGCGTCGGGGTTGCGCATCGCGCGACCTTTCGCGCCCTTGTGGGCGACGCGCCCGCACCGCGAATCCGGCATATCGGCCGCTCGCAGAATCTCGCCGGGATCGCGCTGTCACCGCGATAATGCGATTGGCACCGCCCGGGGGCTTCAGCCGCCGCGCAGCATGCGCATTACATAGGCGCGGATCCGGCCGTAATTGTCGTGCAGCGGGCCGAGAATGCCATGGCGGGCAGGCGGCAGATGGGCGAGGGGATGGCCGTTTTCGCGGAACACATAATGCTCGAACAGGGCACGCCAGGCTGCCCGCTCGGCCGGTGGACGCTCGGCGATGGCGATCATTGCCAGCAACATCGTCGTATAGGGTGCGTCCGGACCGGCGGCGAAGGCATCCCACCAGTAATTGACGAGGACATTGAACGGTGCCGTCGATTCGACCCGGTGCCACCATAGCTTGGGCAGATAGAGCGCATCGCCCGGCTCCAGATTCGCGACGAGCGCCCGGTCGCGGGCGGCTTCGAACCGCGGATAGCGCGGATCGCCGGGCGCCGCCGAAGCGGCGAGGCTGACCGGCTGGCCGGCCATGGTATGGTCGATCGGCCCGACATAGAGGCTTTCGATCAGATCGGGCGCGTAGAGCGTGAAGCGGCGTCGGCCGGCGACCACGCAGGCGAGATTATCCATCATGTCGTAATGGGCTGACACGTCGGACGCATGGCCGATCCAGATACGCGGCCGGACGTCGGGCAGCAGGGGAAGCGGGTTGCGATCGGCCAGCCCGGGGAGGTAATCGTCGACCGGCAGCGAGCCGGCGTAGATGCTGCCGGCATCGACGCGGTCGACCCCGGCGACGATCGCCTCGATCGCCGCGGCGAAGCGCATGCGCCGCCGCTCGAAATTGAAGCCGGCGAGCGTCTCGTCATAATAATATCTGCCGCCGATGCGCGGCTCCCCGAAAAACGCCTCCATCTCGCGCCCGGCATCGAACGGCGCGAGATAGCGCGCGAACGCGCCTGGCGATTCCGCTGCCGCTGCGATGACCGGCCAGCCCCGCCCGAGCCCGCGCAACACGACGGGCCGGCACGGTTCGACGATCTCGCGATGGAACAGCATCGCATCGGTGAGCCGTTCGACGGGGTATTCGGGAACTGCTGTCATGCCGCGTGCGTCAGAACAGGCCGGCGGGGAGGGGGGCAGTCACCCGGTCGTTGCGCCGCCGCGCCAGCGACGGAATCTGATTGAGCGAGGCGATCATCAGCGACGCGCTGTGCAGATACCCTCGCCGGAACAGGTCGACGACCTGCG
>CAISGR010000072.1 GCA_903884945.1 uncultured bacterium | reverse complement strand
TTGGTCGGGAAGTGATAATGGATGCTGGCGCTCTTGATACCGACCGCCTTGGCCAATTCGCGAAAGCTCAGGCCGTTATAGCCATGCGCCTGGACGGTCGCCCGGGCGACGGCCATGATCGTTTCGCGCGTATCCAGCATCTTCGTCATCTCTTCCAGTCTATCGGTAGATAGGCGTTGACGGAGCCGGCGCAACTTTTCTAAAGGATGCCTATCTACTGATAGATAGAAAGCGAGGCCAGGTCGTGAAGATTTATGATCGCGAGGGAACGCCCAATGCCGCGCGCATTCGCATCGTCATCGCCGAGAAGGGGTTGGAGGATCGGATCGAGTTCGTCAGCGTCGACCTGATTGCGGCCGAGCAAAAGCAGGCGCGGTTCCTGAAGATGAACCCGATCGGCAAGACGCCAGTGCTTGAGCTGGACGACGGTCTGTGCCTCGCCGAATCGACTGCGATCACCGAATATCTCGACAATCTCGATGGAAACCCGACGCTCACGGGCAGGGCGCCGCGGGAGAAGGCGCTTGTCCACATGATGCAGCGCCATGTCGAGATGATGCTGCTTGAGACGGTGGACGACTTTTTCCACTATGCCACACCGGGTCTCGGCCAGGCTCTGCGGCCGTGGCGGATGCCGGAATGGGCCGGCGCGCGCGAATGGGGCTCGCGGCGTGGCGTGCAGGCGGTCGAGAACCTGCCATATTTCGACGCGGTCCTGCGGGATCGACCGTTCCTCATTGGCGAGATCTTCTCGATGGCGGATATCTCGCTGTTCGCCGGCCTCGCCTTCGCCGATGGCGCCGGCTTGCCGATCTCCCCTGAGTTGACGGCGCTCGCAGCCTGGCGCGAACGGGTCTCGCGACTGCCAGCGGTCAGGAACCGCACCGGCCAGTCCCTCCGTCCGGAGGACGTCGCGCGTCTCGGCGCCTGACCGCGGCGCCGGTACCGCTCCTCCAGGACGGATGCGGCCGGGAGAAGGATTCGGCCTCCCGGCCGACTAGCGCGAAACGCCCAGCAGATCGGACGTCATCGCCTGCACGACCGCGTCCCCGCGTGAAGTCAGGCACACGCCGGCATTCGCCGGCCCCGGCACCTCGGTCGTCCGGCCCGTTTCCGAAACCTCGATCCGCATCGGGCGTGCCGGGCAGATCGTCGAGTCGATCAGCGCCGCCAGCGGCACCACGTCGAACAAGGTCGGGGTGAGCTGCCCCCATTGATTGTTCAACTTCCACTGATGGTAGAGCGACGCAAGCATCTCGCTCGTCGGGCCGCCATTGCCGAGCAGGCGATCCCGCTCGATTTCCTGGAGCTTCACCTGCGTCGAATCGAGCGGGAAGAGCGTGACCGGCACGCCGCTCGCCAGCAGCTTGCGCAACGATGCCGGATCCATCGCGGCATTGTATTCCGCGCTCGGCGGCGCGCCGGTGATGGCACCATTGCCCTTATTGTAGCCGCGAACCACCGATCCGCTCATGATTACGACGGCCTTGAGCTGGCGAAACGCATCCGGATCCCGGTCGAGGAGGGCGCCGATATTGGTGAGCGGCGCCAGCGCCACGAGCGTGATCGCGCCGGGGTCGTGGCGAATCCGCTCGAGCATCAGGTCTACCGCATCGGGCAGGGGCGCTGGTGGAGGTGCCGCCGCTTCCGCCCAGCGCCGCTGCGTGAAGGGCGTCGGGTTCTTCGTTACGATCCCATGCCCGAGCGAAACGTCGCTCCGGCCCATCGTCTGCAGCAGGCGCTGGAGCATCCGGTCGCGCAACGCGGTATCGCCCCAGGCGCTGGTGATCGCGACGACATGGAAGCGCGGGTTGGCCAGCGCCCATGCCACCGCGAAGCTGTCGTCGATGTCGTCACCGATATCGGTGTCGATCATGATCTTCAGCGGGGCCGGTTCAACCGTCGGGCTCGCCTGCGCTGCCGCCCAGCTCGCGTCGAATGCAAGGGCGATCGCCCCGGCCCAGCCCAGCACCATGTGTCTCAGGGACTGACTTCGCATCCTGATCGCCTCCCTCGCGCCGCGCCCGCGGCCGGCTGGTCTCGGTGCCTTAATTGGGCGAAGGGGGCCGGGGCAATGGTATCCCGTTTCGGTGCCGGCCGCGGGGAGGGGGAAGAGACGGCCGGCACCGAGCGCTGGCTTACCGGGTGGGAAGCTTCGCCAGCGCAGCCTTGTACGAGTCGTAGTGCGTGCCTTCGTCGACCGCGATCTGGCGGAACATCGCTGCGACCTTCACGTCGCCGCTCGCCTCGGCCTGCCTGGCAAAATCAATGTACATGGTGAGATTCTCGTAATGCTCGCCGGCCATCGCGTCCTCGAGGTTGGCCGCGTTCGTGCCGCCCAGTTGCAATGCCTGCGCCTCGCGGTCGAAATGCTCGTTCGCCTCGATATTCGCCGAGTCGCGGAACAACTTGGCGAGTTCGGGCTGGCCGCTGGCTTCGGCTTGCTCGGCGTAGCGCAGATATTTGAGATTGGCATAGGCCTCGCCGCGCATCGCTGCTTCGAGATTGGCCCGGGTCTGCGGCGCGAGTGGCTTCGCCTCGGGCGCGGTCGCCATCGCGGCTGTGGAAAGAAGCGCGGCAATGCCAGCCGCCGTCGAAAGCAGGATTCGGTTCATGACGAAATCTCCGGTGTGCCGCGGGAGGGGCGGTGCCCGGCTTGTCGGCCACGCTCCTGACGCATTCCTGACGCGCCCGGCAGAAAGGCCATTTCCGGGTTGAATATTCCCGCCCCCGTCAGCTTTCCGTCAGCCGCCCGGCGCAGGTCGAACGCGCCGGACACGCCATGCCCGGCTTGTTGATAGAGGAGTCCACCATGCAGCGTACCACCCCGTTCAGGATCCTGCTTGCCGCCGCCGCGCTGTCGATTGCGTCGATGGCTTCCGCCTCGCCGCGCTGCACCAAGGAGCCGCAGTCCAAATGGCTGACTCCCGCGCAGATGAAAGCGAAGATCGCCACCATGGGCTATCGCGACATCAAGGTCTTCCAGGTCTCGGGGAGCTGCTACGAGATCTATGCGCATACCAGGGACGGCAAGCGCGCCGAGGTCTATTTCAACCCGGTGACCGGTGCCGTCGTCCAGAACAATATCGATTGATCATGGCGAAGGTCTCCACCCCAGTCGCTCCCCCTGACCCGGATACGCCCCGGGTCAGGGTATGGGATTGGCTCGTCCGCCTCTTCCACTGGACGGTCGCGGGCGGCGTCATCGCCAATCTTGCTTTCCTCCGTCATGCGGAGGGGCCGCACCGCTATGTCGGCTATGCGGTACTCGCGGCGCTGCTGGTTCGGATTGTCTGGGGTTTTGTTGCCCGGGGGCACGCCCGATTCGCCAGTTTCGTGCCGGGCCCGCGCGGGCTGACTGCCTATCTTCGCGCGATGCTGGCGCGGCGCGAGCCGCGCTACATTGGCCATAATCCGGCGGGTGCAGCGATGATTCTGCTGCTGATGGCGCTGCTCGCCACGATTGGTGCGACGGGCTGGATGATGGGCCTTGATCGCTTCTGGGGCGTCGGCTGGGTCGAGACGCTGCACGAGGTCGCGGCGAATATGCTGATCGGCGCCGTCACACTGCATGTCATCGGCGCGATCGTCGAAAGCATTCGGCATCGCGAGAATCTGCCGCTCGCCATGATTACCGGCTACAAGCGCGCCGCAAGGGGGACGGATATCGATCATGCGCCTGCTGCTCGTCGAAGATAATGCGCGCCTCGCGAGCCTGATCCGCGAGGGGCTGGATCGCCAGGGTTTCGCGGTCGACTGGTGCGAAAGCGTCGACGGTGCCGAGCATGCGCTGAAACTCAATGCCTATGACCTGTTGCTGCTCGATCTCGGTTTGCCCGACGGCGAGGGGCTCGATCTGGTGCGTGCGCTCCGCCGACGGCAGGATATGACGCCAATACTGATCCTGACCGCACGGGGAGGGCTCGATGACCGTGTGATGGGTCTTGATGCCGGGGCGGACGATTATCTGGTCAAGCCATTCCATACCCCCGAACTGGCGGCGCGGTGTCGTGCGTTGCTGCGGCGGCCCGGCGCCTCGTTGGGGACACAACTGGCGATAGGCAATGTCGTGCTTGATACGGCAGGGCGCGAGGTTGCGGTTGCGGGCGCGCCGATCGAGGCGACTCCGCGCGAGGTCGATCTGCTCGAATGCCTGTTGCGCCGCGCCGGCCATGTCGTGGCCAAGCCCGCGCTGGAGGGCGCCATTTATTCGATGGACGCGGAGGTGACGCCCAATGCGCTGGAGGCGATCGTGTCGCGGCTGCGCAAGCGCCTCGCCGCGGCCGCGGCCGATGTGCAGATCCGTACCGTCCATGGCGTTGGCTATGCGTTGTTCGGGCCGGTTCTCGAGCATGGATAAGGCCGGCGACGATCGCGTCGGGCCCAGCCTGTTCCGCCAGATCGCGGTCCGGCTCGCGGCCTTCACCCTGTTGTTCGCGCTGCTCGACGTGATGATCGTGGTCATCACCTACAGCAGCCAACCCCAGTCGCTCGCGCAGGAGTTGCTGACGCTGGAGGCGGCTCGCGCCGAGTCCGCGACAGCGCTGGCGCCGGACCTGCTGGCCGGACCGCCGGGCGCGCGGCGCTGGTCTGCGCGGTATCTGGATCCGCAGGCCGAGCGTGCCGCATCGCCCGGTGTTGCGGGCGTGTCCGGGGCGCTGATCGACTGGACCCGGCGCGAGCGGGTGCCGGGCGGCTACCGGATCTCGGGCGTCCGATCGGTGATGCGCGACGGCGAGCAGCAGTGGCTGTTCATGCAGTTTGAGGGAGATGGATTGCGGCCCTTTGTGCCGGTGATCGTCAACGAGATCATGCAGCACGTCGCACTGCCGCTGGTTCCGCTGTCCTTGCTGCTGCTGGCGTTCAACATCGTCGCGGTGCGCCGGGTGCTTCAGCCGCTGCGGCGGGCGGAAGCCGAGGTAGACGCGCTGGACCCCCGTGGCGCCTTGCAGCGCCTCTCGGAGCCGCCCGCCCCGCGCGAGGTAAACACGCTGGTCCGCGCCGTGAACCGCGCGCTGGCGCGGCTTGACGAAGCGATGGCCATCCTGCGCGGTTTCACCGCCAATGCAGCGCACGAGCTGCGCACGCCGCTGTCGATCATGCAGCTGTCGCTCGATCGCCTGCCGCCGGGCGAGGCGCGTGACGATCTGCAGGCCGATACGGAACATATGACGCGGCTGGTCGGACAGATGCTCGATCTCGCCCAGGCTGACGCGTTCGCGGTCGAGCCAGACACGCCGGTCGATCTCGCCGACATCGGTCGCGCTGTCGTGGCGGCAATGGCCCCCAAGGCATTCGCGGCGCAGCGCAATCTCCGCTTCGAGGCGCTGGGTGACACCGGCATGCTCGGCCATGCCGAGGCGCTCTATCGCATCTATCGCAACCTGATCGACAATGCCCTCGCCCATGCCCCCGGCACAATGCCGATCGACGTGACGGCCGGCCCCGGACCGCGGCTTTGCGTGCGCGACTACGGGCCCGGCATCGCCGAGGAAGACCTGCCGCATATCTTCGAGCGCTTCTGGCGCAAGGACCGGCGCAAGGCGGAAGGCGCCGGGCTGGGGCTCGGCATTGCTCAGCGGCTGGCGCAGGCTCATGGTGGTACCATAGCTGTGGAGAATGCGGCTGGCGGCGGTGCGCGCTTCACGGTCGACTTCGACGCTATGGGAAAATCCGCATAGTCCGTGGAAGGACCGTGCGTCATCGTAACCGTCAGGCCTATGTCAGTATTCGGGAGCAGTGCCCGCGTTGTCGGGAGATGAACATGATACGGAATGCAACAACCAGCGCTGCCGAGAAGACCATGATCCGCGTCTGGGATTTGCCGGTGCGGCTGTTCCACTGGCTGCTGGCGGGCACGATCCTCGTTGCCTTCGTTTCGTCCGAGGAGGAAAGCCCGCTTGCGCCCTGGCACGTCCCGGCCGGCTGGATCGTGGCGGTGCTGATCGTCTTCCGCCTGGTCTGGGGCTTTGTCGGTGGCGAGCATGCGCGCTTCGCCGATTTTCTCAGGCCTGCCCAACTTCTCCATCACCTCGGCGGCCTGCTCGCGGGCAAGCCGGCGCGCTCGGTCGGGCACAACGCCCTGGGTGGTGTGGCGATCCTGGCGCTGCTCGGGACGGTTGGCGGGGTCGTATATACCGGGATCACCGTGCAGGGGGAGGGTGAAGGTCTCCACGAGGGGCTCGCCAATCTTCTCATCGGGCTGATCGTCCTGCATGTCGTCGCCGTGGTTGCGATGTCCCTCCTCACGCGCGAGAATCTGACCCGCGCCTTCGTCACTGGCCGTAAGCGGGCCGATCTCCATCCGGGTGCTGGCGACGCGCAGCCACCCCTGACGATCGCACTCCCGCTTGCGACCATTGCGATCGGCGCCGCGGCGTACGGCGCGACGGTGATCGATCGCACCGCTTTCATACCCGGCGCGCACATGGGAGCCGGCGGCGATCACCAAGCGGGAGAAGACGATAATGACTAGGCTGCATCTTCATCCGGAACGCCACCTCGTCTCGCGGATCGGGTGGCTGCGCGCGGCGGTGCTCGGCGCGAATGACGGCATCGTCTCGACCGCGAGCCTGATCATCGGCGTCGCGGCCGCTGCGGCGAAGCCGGCCGATATCCTGATCGCTGGCGCCGCCGGGCTGGTGGCGGGCGCCATGTCGATGGCTGCGGGCGAATATGTCTCGGTCAGCTCGCAGTCCGATACCGAACAGGCGGACCTGGCACGCGAACGCACCGAACTGGCAGCCGATGTCGAGGCCGAGGTCCGCGAGTTGGCCGGGATCTACGCCGCGCGCGGTGTCGATGCGACGACGGCCGAGTCGGTCGCGCGGCAGATGATGGCCAAGGATGCGCTCGCCACCCATGCGCATGATGAGCTCGGCATCTCCGAAATGACCACCGCGCGCCCGATCCAGGCTGCCTTCACCTCGGCGGGGACCTTTACCGCTGGTGCCGCTCTGCCGCTGGCGATCGTCCTCCTCGCCCCCCGCAGTTCGCTGCTCGTCGTCGAAGTGATCGCCTCGCTGCTGTTCCTGGCGCTACTGGGCGCGATCGGCGCGCGGGCGGGGGGCGCCCCCGTCTGGAAGGCAACGCTGCGGGTCACCTTCTGGGGCGCGCTGGCGATGGCGCTCACCGCGGGTATCGGCAAGCTGGTCGGTACCGCCGTCTGAGGCGCAGGCGTCTTGCCCGCTGACATTGTCGCCGACCCGCTGTAACGCCGACACCCGCCACCAGCAGAAAGACCGCCATGCTTCCCGCCCGCACCTTCAGCGTTTCGATCAGGTGCGACTGGCGCGCTTTGTACGAGCAGATCTGGCAGCCTGCGTTCTTCGCGCGCTGGGCCTCGGGTCTCGCCGAATCGGCGTTGCGACAGGATGGCGACCAGTGGGTCGCGGATGGCCCGGAGGGGCCGATCCGCATCCGCTTCACCCCGCATAACGACTATGGCGTGATGGATCATGTCGTCGACGCTGGAGATGGCGTGGAGATTCATATTCCGCTGCGCGTGATCCGGAATGGCGAGGGCGCCGAAGTGATGCTCACCCTGTTCCGACAGCCCGGCATGGACGACGAGAAATTCGCCGCGGACGCGCGCTGGATCAACAAGGACCTGTCGACGCTCCGCACGCTGATCGAGCGCCCCGGGGCCTGACCGCATCGCGCCCGACTGCGCCGCCGTGCCGACCTTGACGGGCAGGGCGGCGCGGTTACTCATCGACGGGATGACCTTCGCCCTCGCTTCCCCGATCCTGTTCTGCTTCCTGCTGTTCGCGGCGCTGCTGCTCATGGTCGAACTCGGCCGGCGCCTCGGCAAAGCGTGGTCGCGCGAGGGCGCGGGCGGGCAGGGCAGCGCCGCGCTCGACGGAGCCATATTCGCGCTGTTCGGGCTGCTCATCGCCTTCACCTTTTCCGGCGCCGCCAGCCGCTTCGATGCGCGCCGCGACCTGATCGTGCAGGAGGCCAATGCGATCGGCACCGCCTGGCTGCGCGTGGATTTGCTTCCCGCCGCCGACCAGCCTGCGCTGCGCGATGCCTTGCGCCATTATGCGGACTCTCGTCTCGCTGCCTATCGCCAGGTGGCGGATCCTGTCGCCTTCAAGGCTGCGCAGCAGCGCTCAGCGGTGCTGCAGAACCGTGTCTGGGGGCTTGCGGTCGCCGCCGGGCGGGAAGCGGGCGCCCGCCCGGCAATCGATACGCAGCTGCTTCCGGCGATCAACGCCATGATCGACATCACCACCAGCCGCGCGATGGCGACGCAGATGCATCCGCCGGGGATCGTGTACGTCCTGCTGCTCTGCCTCGCCTTCGCCAGCGCGCTGCTCGCGGGCTACGGCATGGGCGAGGCGCATACCCATCACCGGCTGCACATCCTGGTCTTCGCCGCGATCCTGACAATCACCCTCTATGTCATCGTCGATTTCGAGCACCCGCGGCTCGGCGCGATCCGCGTCGACGGGTTCGACAGCCTGCTCGGCGACGTGCGGCGATCCATGGGGTAGCGTGGGGCGACGCGCCGGGCGTGTCGGCGGGGAGAACCGGCATGGACGATATTCTCGAAGGCTATGAGGCCGCGGCGACGCCAGCGCTGATCGCGCGCTTCGATGCGATCCCGTCCGAGGAGATCTATGCGCCTGTTGTGGATCTGATGCCGACGCGCCCGGCGCGCGTCGTCGATATCGGGGCGGGAACCGGGCGCGATGCGGCCTGGTTTGCGCGGCAGGGGCATGACGTGCTCGCGGTCGAGCCGGTCCGCGCCCTGCGGGAGGCCGGGATCGCGTTGCATGGCAGCGCCCAGGGTTCCCAGCTGATCTTGACGATGCCCGGGGAGTCCGAATTATAGTCGACGAAGTGCCACGCCGGCGTCGCGGGAGGTCGGCACGGCAAGCGCGCCGGGATCCCCGGGCAGTGGGCCACGGGGCGTCACGGCGCGTAAGACGATGTGATGGTTAAGCCTCCGGACCTTGCGCTGTCTCCCGATATCGCCGCCTGGCCGATCCGTCGCTGGCACCAGCGCACGCTCTGGTCTAGGGGACGCGCGCTTTCTCCATGAGGACCCGTCCATGTCGCCCCAGGATCTCGCCGCCTATGCAACGCGGACATTGGAGGATGCCACGATCCCGCAGCTTCCGCGCCATTATCGCGGCAAGGTCCGCGACAATTACGATCTTTCGGACGGGCGCCGCGTGATCATCGCGAGCGACCGGCTCAGCGCCTTCGACCGGATCCTGTGCTCGGTCCCGTTCAAGGGCCAGATCCTCACGCAGACCGCGCGCTTCTGGTTCGAGCACACGTCCGATATCTGCCCCAACCATGTGCTCGGCTATCCCGATCCCAACGTCCTGCTCTGCCGCCGGCTGGACATCCTGCCGGTCGAGATCGTGGTCCGCGGCTATCTGGCAGGCACGACGGGGACTTCCATCCTCACGCTCTACAAGGCCGGCCAGCGCAGCATGTACGGCATGACGCTGCCGGACGGCATGCGCGACAACGCGCCATTGCCCACGCCGATCATCACCCCGACCAGCAAGGAATTCGACGGCGGGCATGACGAACCGCTGACGCCGGCCGAGATCCTGGAACGCAACCTGCTCACCCCGGCGCAGTGGGACGAACTGAGCGCCACCGCGCTCGCGCTTTTCGCGCGCGGGCAGAAGCTCGCGGCCGAGCGCGGCCTGATCCTGGCAGACACCAAATATGAATTCGGCGTGAACGCGGCGGGCGCGATCATCCTGGCAGACGAGATTCATACGCCGGACAGCAGCCGCTACTGGAAACAGGCGAGCTACGCGCAGCGCTTCGAAGCCGGCGAGCGGCCCGAAAGCTTCGACAAGGATGTCATCCGCGCCTGGGTGGCGGCGCGCTGCGACCCCTATAAGGACCCCATCCCGCCCATTCCGCAGGAACTCGTGCTCGGGACCGCCGCGATCTATACCGAGGCGTTCGAAACGATCACCGGGCAACCATTCGAGCCGGACCTGGCCGGCGCGACGGTGCTTGAGCGGATCGTCGAACGTTTGACGCCGCTCTTCCTGGGATGAACGAGCGCCCGATCAGTTCCGCGACGGCCAGATACCCTCGAGCGCGATGCAGAAGTTGAAGGTCAGATACGGCTGCCGGTTTTCATGGGGCTGTCCTCCGCCGGTCCCACCGATCATGTTCGCCGCCATCGTCTGATCGGGCGTTCCTGCATTCTGCCAGGCGCTGAAGGAGGCGCCCGTCGGAAACTTGGGAGGGGAGGGAGGGCCCAAGGGCCGCGACACATAGTTTGTCGCAGATGGCGTCGACGTCATTCCTGCATAGGGAGCCGTCGCGCCGACGGCCTGGTGCGTATGGGCGGCCATTTGGGAATAGTTCAGCTGGACCGAACTGCTGCCGAGCTTCTGTCCTGCCTTGATCGCGGGCGGCAGGCCCTGCGCGACCCATACTGCGGCGGGATTGCCCGCCGACATGGGGGAAACGCCCCGAAGATCGGGAAGGGTGAAGGTCTGGTTCTGAACGACAGGACCGTAGATATCCCCGATCAGCGCATAGAGGGCCTGATACTGCGAAATCGAAGCCTTCTCGCCATTGCAATATGCCCAGCCGCGCGGCGGCCAGATCATGCCCCAGCCGCGAATCTCGCCGATGAATGGATCCGACATTTCTTGGTCTCCCTCAGCTCGGATACAGGCCGTTGGTGCACATGATGTAGGTTACCGCCAGCGTTGACATCAAATTGGAGTGTGCTGCGCTTTGGCCTTCGGTGGAAAGTGCCTGGATGTTGAGGTCGCGTGTCACGAGGCTGGCCGCGCCGGCGTTCGCATACTCGGCCGTAGTCGCTGCCGCGTAGAGGTTGCCGGTCGGAATCTTCGAGGATGCAGGCTGTGTCGACGCTGTGGCGGTATGCGTATGGGCAGGCAGCTGTGCCTCGGTCAGTGTGACGGAGGCTTTGCCGAAGGTCTGGCCGAGGGCATAGGTGTTGCTCAGGCCGGCACCGTGCCCGGCACCGCATGCCAGCAGCCCGCGCAGGTCCGGCAGGTTGAAGGTGGTTGTGCCGTCGCCGCCATAGGTGGTGCCGAGCAGCGAGAAGAGGATTTCATTACCGGACACGGGCAGCGTTTGGCCATTGCACAACGCCCAGCCCACGGGCGCATAGATCGAGGCGAACAAGCGGATTTCGCCGATATAGGGATCCATTATTTTTCTCCTGGCTGTCCGCTCAGTTCCGGGCAGGGTAATAGCCGCTGACGCAAATGCACCAGTTGAGCGCCATGGTCGGCTGGCGGTTCTCGTGGCCCTGCGTGCCGCCCGCGGCGGCGACCGAACCCGGATCGAGCGTCGTGGTGTTGCCGGTCCCGGTCGGGGGCGGGGAATATATCTGCGGCGTCGGCGGGGCGCCTGCGATCGGGTTGTTGGCCACGCCAGCCGGATAGGCATTGACGGGAAGGGGAAAATTCCCGACCGCTGAAAAAGCGTTGACGCTGTGGTGGTGCGACGGAATCTGGGTGGTGCTGAGCGCCACCGTGTCGACGCCGCCGGCCTTGCCGGGCCAGGCATAATCCGCATTAGCCTGGTTCATATGAACCGGGACTCGCCCGCGCATATCGGGCAGACCGAAGGTCTTTTGGCCGTCGCCACCGTAGCGATTGCCGAGCAGGGAAAAGAGCGCCTGATTCTCGGTTATCTGCAGGATCGTACCGTCGCAGAGATGCCATCCGGTCGGTATCTTGGTGTAGGGAAACATGCGGATTTCGCTGAGCCAACTGTCGGCCATTCCACCTCCCATTACCTACAGAGGCGGCCACCATTCGTCCTGGCCACCATCTTGTTCCGTAATTTCGAAGTCATATCACCACGAAGATCGTTGTGGGTCCAGTCCTTTATCGAGTTCGGTAAGGGGAACTGGAATTGATATCGGTGGTAATTTCGGCACGCTGGTAAGGATGCTTTAATGATGGTAGAAAAATACATCGATACAGACGCTAACGGAGCAATATAGTAACCCTATCACGTGCACCATTCCGCGTCATCGTCTGCAATGATTGGAGCCACGACGCCAAACGTTGGTGCCGCCCGCTGCATGCGCGCCTTGATCAGCTCCCCGCGGCCATCGCGCCCAGCGTCACATAATCCAGCTTGCCCGTGCCAAGCACCGGCAGCGCATCGACCACACGCACGTCGCGCGGCAAGGCGAGCTCGGCCACGCCATTGGCCTTGCCCCAGGCGAGCAGCTCGGCCGGCCTGGCGCCCGCGCGGGTGGTGAACAGCACCAGCTGCTCGCCCTTCTTCGCGTCGGGCCGCGTGACCACGGCATGCTCCGCCCCGGGCCAGGTGCTCGCGGCATAGCCCTCGACCGCGGGCAGCGAGACCATCTCGCCGCCGATCTTGGCGAAGCGCTTGGCGCGGCCACGGATCGTGACGAAACCGCCCGCGTCGATCGTCACGATATCGCCCGTGTCGTGCCAGCCTTCGGCCGGCGGCTTGAGTACGCCCGGCGCGTCGGCGGTCATGTATCCCGCCATGATGTTCGGCCCGCGGATCGCGAGCCGCCCGCCTTCCGTGATGCCCGGCACATCCTCCAGCCGCGCCTCGATCCCGGGCAGCAGCCGCCCGACACTCCCGCCGAGATAATACATCGGCGTGTTGACGGCGATCACCGGCCCGGCCTCGGTCGCGCCATAGCCTTCCAGGATGCGCAGCCCGAACTTCTCGGCATAGATGCGCCTGGTTTCGTCGCGCACCCGTTCGGCGCCGGCGAAGATATAGCGCACCGAATAGAAATCGTAGCTGTGGGCCATTCGCGCATAGCCGGCGAGGAAGGTGTCGGTTCCGAACAGGATCGTCGCATTGGAATCATAGGCGAGCGCCGGCACGATGCGGTAGTGCAGCGGGCTCGGATAGAGCAGGGTACGGATGCCGGAAAGGATCGGCAGCAGCGTGCCGCCGGTCAGGCCGAAGCTGTGGAACACCGGGAGCGCGTTCAGCACCAGGTCGCTCTCGTTGAAGTCGATCCGCGCCGAGAGCTGCAGGCAATTGGCAAGCAGGTTGCGGTGCGTCAGCACGACGCCCTTGGGCAGGCCTTCCGATCCGCTGGTGAAGAGGATCACCGCCGCGCTGTCCGGCGCCACGCCGCGCCGGCGATGCAGCCGTCCGGCGAAGCGTGCCGTGACGAGCGCCCGCAGCTTCGCTCCGGCGCCGATCCCCGCGGCGACATCCTCGAGATACAGGATGTTGCGCCCGGCCGCCTCCAGCGCCGCGATCACCGGCTCCAGCTTGGCCTGGGCGATGAAAGCGCGTGCCGTCACCACGGTGCGGACTTCAGCCGTCGCGCAGGCCGCCTTCAGGTTGGCTGGGCCGGCGGTGTAGTTGAGCATCGCCGGCACGCGGCCCACCGCCTGCAGCGCGAAGAAGGTCGCGACGACGCTGGAGACATTGGGGAGCAGCACGCCAACCGCTTCGCCCGGCCGGGTGATGCCCTCGAAAACGCGGCCCAGCGCCATGCTGCCCGTGACGAGCTTCTTGTAGGTCAGGGGATCGCGCTTGATATCCTCGACCACGCCGACGCGACCGCCATGGATGTCCTTGGCGTCGAGCAGCGCCTGGAACAGGGTGCGATCGACGTCGGAAGTGGCGAAGATCATCTCGCTCATCACATCGTACAGCCGGCGGCCGGCGATCGCGCGCCGTGCGCGGCCGCTCATCTGCCCTTCGATCACGAAGTGGCGCGGCGGCAATATGGTAAGGGTGATCTGCGGGAACAGGCGCAGCCGCACCTTGCCCTTGAGATAGGAGAAGGGCGTGAACTGCGCCCCATCGATGCGCACCGGCACGATCGGCGCATCGGCCTTGTCGGCGACCATGCCGGGGCCGTCGAAGATCTTCATCAGCGCGCCGGTCACGGTGATGCGCCCCTCCGGGAAGATCACCAGCGTATTGCCCGCGCGCACCGATTTCACCATCGCCTTGGCCGCCATCGGGTTGGTCGGATCGACCGGGAAGGCACGGAACAGTTTCAGCGCCGGCTGGATCCACCACAGCCGCACGACCTTGCTGTGCACCGCGAACACGGGCTTGCCCGGCAGGAAGGCGGCGAGCAGCAGTCCGTCCAGCCACGAGACATGGTTCACCACCACGACCGCGCGCTCGCCCGGCATCGGCATGTTCTCGGCGCCGTGCAACTCGATGCGGTACAGGAACTTCAGCGTGCCGCGCACGACCGATTTGATCACCGTCTCCGGCAACAGCCAGCAGCTGATCAAGGCCACCGCCAGCGTCGAGAAGCCGAGCGCGCCGATCACGCCGGGGATTCTCGTGCCCCTGGCCTGCATGAACAACACCACGACCACCACCGCGACCATGACCGCCGCGTTGACGATATTGTTGGCGGCGATGATCCGTGAGCGTTCCTCGGGTGGTGTCGCGGTCTGCAGGATCGCGTACAGCGGGACGACGAACATGCCGCCGGCGAACGAGATGCCGATCAGGTCGATCAGGACGCGCCAGTTGCCCGGGGTGGTGAGGAAGCTCCACCAGCCGACCGTCGCGGCGGGGATCGGGTAATGCCGGGTGGCGAGCCACAGGTCGATCATGAAGCCCGACATCGCCAGCGCCGAGATCGGCACGAACCGCGCCGATACCGCGCCGCCCAGCAGCCGGTTGACGATGCTTGCACCGAGCGCAACCGAGACCGAGAAGACGATCAGGAACAGCGTCACCACGCCCTCGGTGCCGCCGAGCGCGCCCTTCACCAGCGGCATGAAATTGGTGACGAGGATGGCGCCGATCGCGAAGAACCAGCTGATGCCCAGGATGCAGAGCCACACGCCTTCGCCGTCATGCGCCGATTTCAGGATCTGCCAGGTGCTGCGAAGCGGGTTGCGATCGATCACCAGGCCCGGGGCGGCGGGCGGCGCCGGCGGGATCGCCCAGCTCGCGGTAAAGCCGATCGCGGCGAGCCCGGTCGCGACCAGGCCGCATTCCCACGCCGGCAGATAATGCGTCACCGCGAGCAGCTGCCCGCCCAGGATCGCGAGAAAGGTGCCCGCTTCGATCAGCCCGGTGCCCCCGACCACTTCGTTGTGGCGAAGATGCTGCGGCAGGATCGAATATTTGACCGGACCGAAAAAGGTCGAGTGCATTCCCATCATGAACAGGGCGGCCAGCAGCAGCGGCACCGACTGGAACCAGAAGCCGAGCAGCCCCAGGCCCATGATCAGCACCTCGGCGCCCTTGATGATCCGCACCAGCCGCGCCTTGTCCCACGCATCGGCGATCTGCCCGGCCATGGCCGAGAAGAGGAAGTAGGGCAGGATGAACAGCCCGCTCGCGATATTGCCGAGCTCAGCGACATGGTCGGGATCCTGCGGAAACAGCGTGTAGGTCGCGAGCGTGAGCATCGCGAACTTCAGGACGTTGTCATTGAACGCGCCCAGGAACTGGACGACGAACATCGGCGCAAAGCGGCGTTTCGTGAGCAGCGAGAAATCGGGTGCTGACATTGCCTGGTGCCTCCCAGCAGGACGAACTGAACTTGCTTCGAACGATCAGGTCGGGCGCATATCTCCGGCCGCGCCCGTTCCGGATCCCACTGCGCCGCCAGCGGCCGGCGAGTGTGCGGCCCCGCTGAACGCGGGACAAGCCCGTTGGCGAAAAATGGGGAAGCGCTGCTGACTCATATACGCTGTCTTCACTGCAGCCGCCCTATTCCCGGTTCCGGCGAATCACCGAACGATCATGGGGTGCCACGAAATTGAGCGCTGTTCAATAATTAAATTAGACGCTGTTCAATTTTAACTCTATCGGTGCCCCATGGGTCGCAGATCGGATCATTCGCGCACGGAGTTGGAGGAGCTGATCCTTGCCGAAGGGCATGCCCTGATGGCGGAGGTCGGCTATGCGCGCTTCTCCGCGCGCGAGGTGGCGAAGCGGATCGGCTATTCGATCGGCACGATCTACAATGTCTTCGGCAGCCTCGACGCGCTGCTGCTCGCGATCAACAGCCGCACCTTCACCGTCTGGGCCGCCTGGTTACGCGACAAGCTGACGGCCGCCGGCGAAGGGGCGGGCGAAGATCGGATCGCGGCGCTCGTCGCCGGCTATTTCGATTTCGCCGCGCGCAACCCGCATCTGTGGATGGCGA
The DNA here is from genome assembly GCA_903884945.1 of uncultured bacterium. GTDB lineage: Bacteria > Pseudomonadota > Alphaproteobacteria > Sphingomonadales > Sphingomonadaceae > Sphingomonas. Next base: position 102 of record CAISGR010000072.1, on the reverse strand, counting down.
TCTACGATCATCGGCTGCCTTCGGGCACCGAGATGCCCGAAGGCTATCGCCGCCAGCGTGCCGGCCTCACCGGTATCGTCGAGGCCGAGATCGCAAAGGTCC
>CAISGR010000071.1 GCA_903884945.1 uncultured bacterium | reverse complement strand
GGATCGAGGACATGGACCGCGCCGAACCTGCCGCGCTGGCGCGCGGCGATGCGGGCGTTCTCGCCGTTGGGGACGATGCAGACGACCGCGAACGGATATTCCAGCAGGTTGGGGATGATCGTGCCGACACCCTTGCCGGTGCGGGTGGGCGCGATCGTCAGCAGATGGGCGGGACCGGCATAGCGCATCGGCTTGCCGGTTTTCACGTCGCGGCCGATCAGCAGGCCGTGATCGTCGTTGAGGGCTTGGGCTTCCCCGGCTGTGGCAAAGCGGGCCGAACCATGCGTGTCGGCGCTATCACCATAGTCGAACCGGCGAAGCAGGGGCAGGACGAACATCCAGACCATGACCAGCACTACGGCACCGCTGATCCCGAACACGCCAAATTGAGCGACAGCGCCGTTCTTATCGAGGCCGAAGTACCAGATCGCCAGCATCAGCAGGAGGAATAGCGCCACGAACAGCACCATTGCGAACAGGACCACGCCGATGATGTGCCGGGCGAACCGGAAAGGGGCGAGCAGGATGCCGAACAAGGCCCACATCGGGTTGGCACGGGCGGTGCGGGCGAGATTACGGGTGGCGCGCGCAAGGCCCATGCTACTTCCCCAGCGGGAGCGTAATGACCGGGGCGTCGTTACGCTCGGAATATCTCAAGATCAGAATATGATAGCGTTCTGCAAAGGCGAGCACATCAAAAACCCGGTCTCTCCTGATCGCTCGGCTCCAGTGCTTGCAGCGTGCGGATCGGAGCAAGCATCCTCGCCAGCGCGTCGGACAGATCTTGGATGCGACATTCAAGGTCTGCCGCCAGGTCGAACATTTCTTCGGCCATGACCGGATCGGTGTGCGCCTCATTGACGAAGCGCATGGCTAACCCGTGCAGGCGCAGCAGGTCGTGCCGCATCTCCGGTGCATTGAAATTATCGCCTTTGAGGTGATCGCGCATCACGTCCAGATCATCCACCGTCCGCAGCAAAGGGCCTGTGTCGAAGGACGCAATCTGTTCATTCCGATCGACGGTTTTGGGCATCACGTCGTCCGTTGAATAGGCGTGATCGGCAGGGACCGATCGGCGTCGGGATGATCGAGCAGCCGGAGCAGGATTTGCGACACGAGGGGAGGGGGCACGCCCTCATCCAACATCATCCCGAAAAACGCATCGTCGTTGGGCGTAGGGATCATGTCCTCGATGACCAGGTTGGCGCGCGAGTCCGCCATGTCCTCGTGCCACATCGCGATTTCCGTTGGCGTGCCGCGCACGAAATCCATCGCGCGGACCTGGCGGCGGATTGCCTCGATATCGAAATCGCTCATTGCGCTTCGCTTCCTTCCGCTTCCGCATCGAACGCCCGCTTGCCGCGCCGCTTCCACAGCGCCAGCACGTCGCCGGCATCGTCGCCGCGACCACGCCCGGCTAGATCGAGCAGCGCCCCGTAGAGGGTAGCGCGATCGTCGTCGGTCAGCTCGACCAGTCCGGCTTTCTGGACCAGCCCGCCTAGCTCAATCAGATGGCGCGTTCGCTCGCGACGTTGCACGACCCAGCCCCTGCTATCCGTTCGGCGTTGTGCCGCTTCCGCCCGCAGCGTTGCCGCCCGGTTCAGTCGCAGCGCCCGATCCGTCGATTGCAGCAGCGCCGCCACCTTTGCGCCCACGCCGTTGAAAGAAGGCAGCGCCCTTCGCGCGCCATGCCTCCTTTGCGCCCGCATCTTTCGACCCGGTCGCATCGAGCAGCACGCCGGCGAGGGTTTCCGCGTCGAGCGCATCGGCCCCGGTTGCGGTGACGAGCTGGCCAAGTTGTTCGACCCGCTTCGCCTTAAGTGAGCGGGCCTTGTCGTTCAGCGCGCGCAGCTCCGCGTCGTAATCTCTGACCTTGCGCATGACAGACCTCAGATCAGTGCGAATACGAGATGCAGGATCGCCGCTGTTTGGGCGATCGTATGCGGTCCGTCGATCCGGCCTAGCACGGTATTCGAGGTGCCTTCGGTGATCTTGCCACCGTGGATTGCGGCGACCTGGGTGTTGGACGTGCTGCGATACACCTTGCCGTTTTCGATGCGGGCAAGCTGGGTATTGCTCGTGCCTTGGAACACCTTCACGCCATCGATCTTGAGAAGCTGCGTGTTCGAGGTGCCACGATAGACCTTGTTGGCGTCGATCCGTGCGATCTGGGTATTGGTGGTCCCTTCGTTCAGCTTCATTCCATCGAGCGTTGCGAGCACCTTGTTGCTGCTGCCGTCATATACTTTCGTAGCCATCGCTTATCCCCAGGTGGATCGTCGCCGATAACTTAGCGCACTGGATTGGCGGGGGGAAGACCACCACATCGGAAACCAGCTTCAGGTCAGTCAGGAGATGCGCAGCAGATCGTGAGTGCGCGCTTATACGTCGTTGCCGACGTGCGCTCAGAAGTGCAATAAGCAGAGCATCATGGCGATCTACCATTTCTCCGCGAAGGTCGTAAGCCGCGCGAACGGTTCGAGCGCCATCGCGAGCGCCGCCTATCGTTCCGCGTCCGAGCTGTATGACGAGCGGCTTGGACGCGATCACGACTTCTCGAATAAGGCGGGCGTTATCCACTCCGAGGTGATGTTGCCGGAGGGCGCGCCGGAGCGTTTAAACGATCGCTCGACCTTGTGGAACGAGGTGGAGGCAGGAGAGAAGCGCAAGGACGCGCAGCTTGCCCGTGAAGTGGAGTTCTCGATTCCGCGCGAAATGAACGAGAGGCAGGGCGTCCAGCTCGCCCGCGATTTCGTGAAGAAGCAGTTTGTCGATCGCGGGATGGTCGCGGACCTCAACGTGCATTGGGACAAGGCGAAGGACGGCACGCCGAAGCCGCACGCGCATGTGATGATGACGATGCGCGACGTGGGACCGGACGGCTTCGGGAAGAAGAACCGCGACTGGAACAGCACCGAGCTTTTGAAGGACTGGCGCGAGGCGTGGAGCGCGCACGTCAACGAGCGCATGGCCGAGCTGGGGCTTGAGGGCCGGATCGACCATCGCAGCTACGAAGCGCAGGGGATCGCGCTGGAGCCGCAGCACAAGATCGGACCCGCCGCGTCGCGCAGGCCGGAGCAGGGGCTTGAGGCGGAGCGGATCGAGGATCACGCACGCATCGCTCGCGAGAACGGCGCGAAGATTATCGCCGATCCCAATGTCGCGCTGGACGCGGTCACCCGGCAGCAGGCGACGTTCACCACCCGCGATCTTGCGACGTTCGCGTTCCGGCACAGCGACGGCAAGGAGCAGTTCGACCAGGTGATGGGGGCGGTGCGCGCCAGCCCCGAGCTGGTTGCATTGGGGAAGGACGGACGCGACCAGGAGCGGTTCACGTCGCGCGACATGATCGCGGTGGAGAACCGGCTTGAGCGGGCCGGCGACGAGCTGGCGGGCCGGGGCGAACACAGTGTCGGCGATCGGCAGCGTGACGCCGCGATCGGCGCGGCCGAGGGACGTGGCCTTGTCCTGTCGGGCGAGCAGCGCGACGCCTTCGATCATGTCATCGGCAACGCGGGGCTGGCGTCCGTCGTCGGCTACGCCGGCAGCGGCAAATCGGCGATGTTGGGCGTCGCCCGTGAGGCGTGGGAGCGAGAGGGCTACACGGTTCGCGGCGCGGCGCTGTCGGGCATCGCGGCCGAGAATCTTGAGGGCGGGTCCGGTATCCGGTCCCGCACCATCGCCAGCCTCGAACACGCATGGGGGGAGGGGCGCGAGCAGCTAGGCCCCAAGGACGTGCTGGTGGTGGACGAGGCCGGCATGATCGGCTCGCGCCAGATGGAGCGGGTGCTGTCCCAGGCGCGTGATGCGGGGGCCAAGGTCGTGATGGTCGGCGACCCCGAGCAGTTGCAGGCGATCGAGGCCGGCGCGGCGTTCCGCAGCGTCACTGAGCGCCACGGCGCGGCCGAGATCACCGAGATACGCCGCCAGCGCGAGGACTGGCAGCGCGACGCCACGCGCGCGCTGGCGACCGGGCGCACCGGCGAGGCGATCCACGCCTATGACGGCCGTGGCATGGTCCACGCGGCCGACACGCGCTTGGCTGCGCGGGGCGAGCTGGTCGATGGTTGGGATCGCGCGCGCCAAGCCGAGCCGGGCAAGAGCCGTATCATCCTCACCCACACCAACGCCGAGGTGCAGAGCCTCAATGGCGAGGCGCGTGACCGATTGCGCGCGAGCGGCGATCTTGGCGACGACGTGATGGTGAAGGCCGAGCGCGGCGAGCGTCAGTTCGCGAGCGGCGACCGCTTGATGTTCCTTCGGAATGAGCGGTCGCTAGGCGTGAAGAACGGCACGCTTGGCACGATCGAGCAGGTATCGGCCGAGGGCATGAAGGTTCGGCTCGACAGTGGCGCGCGCGTCGCGTTCGACGCGAAAGACTATGCCCATGTCGATCATGGCTACGCGGCGACGTTCCACAAATCGCAGGGCGTGACGGTCGATCACGCGCATGTTCTCGCTACCCCCGGCATGGACCGGCATAGTGCCTATGTCGGCATGTCGCGGCACCGCGACGATGTGCAGCTCCATTACGGCCGCGACGATTTTGCCGATCAGCGCCAGCTCGTCCGCGCCCTGTCGCGCGACCGGGGCAAGGACATGGCCGGCGACTATGCCCGACCCGAGCAGGACCAGGCGCGCGCGTTCGCCGATCGGCGCGAGATCCGGTTCCCGGAACTCGCGCGCCAGGTGGTCGAGAAGGTGCGCGACAAGACCAGGGGCATGTTCGCCGGCTTCCGGCCGAAGCCGGCGCCGGAGAAAGCGACGTCGCCGGAGCGCGTCGCGGCCGATCGCGCGCTTGCGCCTTCGCAGGCCCGCGCGATCGAACGCTACGGGCGCGCCGCGGCCGATATAGGCCGGATGCGGGAGAAGGGGTTGCCGGTGCTGGCGCACCAGGAGCAGGCGCTGACGAAGGCCGGCGACGCGCTCGACCAGGTGCGGCCGCACGGCGCGCGCGACCTTGCCAGCGCGATCGAGCGCGACCCCCGGCTCGCGCGCGACGCGGCCGAGGGGAACACGGGCGGCGCGGCGAGGGCGATGGAGGCGGAGCGCCAGGTCCGCATCGACCCGGAGAAGCGCGCGGGCCGCTTCGTGGAGCAGTGGCAGGGCATGAAGGAGGCGCGCGCCAGCATGGAGCGTGCCGGCGACCGTGCAGGCGCGGAGAAGCTGGGCAAGCGCATGGAGAGCATGGCGGGCGGATTGCACCGCGACCCGCAGCTCGAATCCGTGTTGCGCGCCCGCGCCCCCGAGCTGGCGTTGAGCATGGAGCGGGGCCGGTCGATCGGGCAGGAGCTGGCGCAGTCGGTCGCGATCGGCCGCGACCGTGATCGCGGCATGAGCCGGTAAGGGGGACAGGTGGCGGACGAGGACGACCAGGGCGGAGCGGACGCAGCAGAGGCGTTCGAGAGGCAACGCGCGGAACTGGAGGCGTTGCGCGCCGAGCAGGCGTTGTTGGCCCCGTGCCCGCGAAGCTGTGCAAAATGGCCATTTGACTTCGCGCGCCCGGTGATCCGGGTTAGAATGCCGTTTAGGCATGGATCAGGGAGCGTGCATGAAGCGGCTGTGGTCGGCGGACGAGCTGGGTGAACTCTGGACGCTGTCGCCCGACGATGTCGCGTTCATCGCCGACAATGCGGATGCCGGTAGGCTGGGGCTCGCCTGTCAGTTGACGTTCTGGCGGTCGCAGGGTCGTTTTCCAGATGAGGAAGCGGACCTCGCTCCGGCCGTGATCGCGCACCTCGCCGACCAGATCGGCGTGGCGGCGGACGTCGAGAGCTACGCGTTCACCGGTCGCTCGGGACGTCGGCACCGCCAGCGTGTTCTCGATCATCTGGCGGTCGGCACCTTCGACCATGCGGCCGAAGCGGCATTTCGGTCGTGGCTGCTATCGGATATCCTCCCCCGCGAGCCGACACCATCCGCGCTTGAGGATGAGATCACCGGATGGTTCGCCGCGAGGCGGGTCGTCAGACCCGGATCCTACCGCCTCGACCGGCTCGTCCGCTCGCTTCGCTCGAGCCACGACGATGCGATGCTCGCCGGGGTCTATGATCGCCTTGACGATGGATCCCGCGCACGCCTGAACGCGCTGTTGGCCGATGATGGTGAGGGCGCGGGCTATACGCGATTGTCCGCCGATCCCGGAAAGCCGGGGCTCGACAGCCTGTTGGCCGAGGTCGCCAAGCTCGACCTAGTTCGTGGGCTGGGACTGTCGGCTGCGTTGCTTGGCGACGTGCATCCCGACCTCGTGAAACGATTTCGCAGGCGGGCCGCAGTCGAAAGCGCCTGGGAACTGCGCCGCCACCCGGATCGTATCAGGCTGCCGCTGCTCACCTTTTATTGCGTCCCGCGCGAGGCGGAGATCGTCGACGGGCTGGTCGACCTGCTCATCCAGATCACACACCGTATCACGGTCAAGGCTGAGCGGCGCGTCGTCACCGAGCTGCTGGAGGAAGCAAAGGCGGTCAGGGGCAAGAACGGTATCCTGTTCAAGGTGGCGTCGGCCGTCACCGGTGCGCCCGACGGCTCCGTGCGCGAGGTGATCTTTCCCGTGGTCGACGAGCGCACGTTTCAGGCGTTGGTCAAGGAAGCGCTCGCCACCGGCTCGGCGCCGTCGCGCCGCGTCCACAAGGCGGTCCGCGCCTCCTACGGCGCCTATTACCGGCGCATGATGCCGAAACTCCTCGCCGCGCTCGACTTCCGCTCGAACAACAGCGCACACAAGCCGCTCACCGACGCGCTGGTGAAGATCCGCGCGGCCGAGAATGACGGACGGCAATATTTCAGCACTGCGGAGGTCGCGATCGACGGCGTCGTGCGCCCCAAATGGCTCGACATCGTGATCGAGGAAGCGCCGGATGGCTCGGAGCGGGTCAACAGGATCAATTACGAAATCTGCGTGCTCCAGACGCTGCGCGAGAAGCTCCGCTGCAAGGAGGTGTGGGTCGCGGGTGCGGGTCGGTTCCGCAACCCCGACGACGATCTGCCTGCCGACTTCAACGAACGACGCGCCGAATGCTATGAGCGGCTCGGCCTTACCACCGACGCGCGCGCCTTCACCGATTCCGTGAAGGCGGAGATGGAGCAGGCGTTGGCAATGCTCGATCGCGGCATGCCGGGCAACACCAGGGTCAAACTCAATCCGCGCCGCCGTCATCCAATCGTCGTGACCCCGCTCGATCCCCTTCCGGCACCTCCCACCCTCGAGGCGCTCGGCGGCGAGCTGGGTCGTCGCTGGCCGATGACGGGTTTGCTCGACATCCTGAAGGAGGCGGACCTCCGCATCGGCTTCACCCAGGCGTTCTCGACGGCGGCATCGCGCGCGGCGACGGACCCTGACGACGTCCGGCGACGTCTACTGCTCTGCCTATACGGCCTTGGCACCAATGCTGGGCTGAAGCGCCTGGTCGTCGGCGACCACGGCTTCACCTATAAGGAACTGCTCCACACCCGTCGCCGCTATATCGACGCCGAGTCCTTGCGGGACGCGACCAGGCGCGTCGTTAACGCCACGCTCGCCGCGCGCGATCCAGCGGTGTGGGGCGAGGGCACGACCGCGTGCGCGTCGGACAGCACGCACTTCGCCGCCTTCGACCAGAACCTGATGACTGAGTGGCATGTGCGCTACGGCGGGCGGGGCGTGATGATCTACTGGCACGTCGAGCGCCAGTCGGTGTGCATCCATTCGCGCCTGAAGCGCTGCTCGTCGTCCGAGGTCGCCTCGATGATCGAGGGCGTCCTCGCGCATGACACCGAGATGGAGATCGATCGCCAGTACGTCGACAGCCACGGGCAGAGCGAGGTGGCGTTCGCGTTCTGCAAGCTGCTCGGGTTCCAGCTGCTGCCGCGGCTCAAGGCCATCGCAGGCCAGAAGCTCTATCTGCCCGGACCTGGCACGGCGGATGATTACCCCAACCTCGCCTGCATCCTGACGCGCCCGATCGACTGGCCGCTGATCGAGCGGCAGTATGACGAGATGGTCCGCTACACGACCGCGATGGCCGAGCGCACCGCCGATCCCGAGGCGATCCTCCGGCGGTTCACGAGGAACAACGTCCAGCATCCGACCTACAAGGCACTTGCCGAGCTCGGCAAGGCGATGAAGACGGCGTTCCTGTGCCGCTACCTGCACGACGAGGCCCTGCGCCGCGAAATCAACGAGGGGCTGAACGTCGTAGAGACCTGGAACTCGGCCAACGGCTTCATCTTTTTCGGCCGGGGCGGCGAGGTCGCATCGAACCGGCTCGACGAGCAGCAGGCATCGGTCGCGGCGCTGCACCTCCTCCAGTCCTGCCTGGTGTACGTCAACACGCTGATGCTCCAGCGCGTTCTTGCCGAGGAGCGTTGGCGCGGGCGCATGACCGCAGCGGATGAGCGCGGCTTGACCCCGCTCATCTGGGCGCATGTCAGCCCGTATGGTGCGTTCGACCTGAATATGGAGCGGCGGCTCGACATCGAGGCCAGGATCGCCGCGTGACCCTCGGCGTACCCAGCCACTCTTTACAAAAAGCGCATTTCGTCAAGAGTGACGCCGACGGCAAGGGAATGCACCCAAGGGAACACAGCATGGCCGAGAAGGCGATCAACCGGCAAAATGTAAAGAGTGACACGGATACGGCCGCCGATGCCCACGAACGCCGCAAGGATTTCCTGACGGCAGCCGAGATCGGCCGCCTGCTCAATGCCGCCAAGGCCGGACGGCATGGGCTACGCGATCACCTGCTCCTGCTGATGATGTACCGTCATGGACTGCGTGTAAGCGAGGCGACCGCGCTGCGGCGCGATGAAGTAGACCTTGCCGTATCGCGCCTGTGGGTGCGTCGCCTCAAAAACGGTTTGTCCGTCGAACAACCGATCGCGGGCGACGAACTGCGTGCGATCCGGCGCTACCTCGCGCTGCGCGACGATCACCTGCCCTGGCTGTTCGTGTCCGAGCGCGGCGCGCAGCTAACCCGCCAGGCCGTCAATTACCTGCTGGCCCAGGCCTCAGCGCGCGCCAGCCTGCCGTCGGTCAACCCGCACATGCTGCGCCACTCTTGCGGGTTCGCGCTTGCGAACCGCGCCTACGACCTTCGCCTGATCCAGGACTATCTCGGCCACCGTGACCCCAAACACACCGTCCGCTACACGCGTACGGCCGGACGCCGGTTCGAGGGACTCTGGCGCTGAAATCCCAAATGGCCATTTTGCACAGCTTCGCGGTCACGGGGCCTTGTTGCGCCGCGCCGTGGAGGGTTTGGCAGCCGAGCGCGGCGCGATCGACATGCCCGACTATACCGAGACGTTGGGGCGCATACAGCAGGGTGTGGACGCCACAGTCGACCGGATTGCGGTCGTCAACGACGTGATCGCCCGGAGTCCGGCGCTGGCGATGACGCCCGAGCAGATGACGCAGCGGATCGCCGCAGCGGGTAATGCCGCCCGGCGCGAGGATCAGGCGGCGCTCGCCAAGGCCGGCGAGGACAAGGCCCGCGTTATGGCCGAGCTTCGCGCTATTGCCGGGTCCGCATGGACGCGGGCCGATCAGAGAAACCGGCAGCTATGGTTCGGGCTGGGCGGGGTGGCGATCGGCATCCTCGCATGGGCGATCATGCCCGGCCTGGTCGCGCGCGACGTTGCGCCGGCGAGCTGGCAATGGCCCGAGCGCATGGCGGCGCGGACGCTCGACTTGCCGCGTTGGGAGGCAGGACAGCGGATGATGCAGAGCGCCAGCCCGACCGCGTTCCGCGCGATCGTCGGGGCCGACAGGATCGTGACGGCCAACCACGAAGCGATCGAGGGGTGCAGCAAGGCAGCGGCCCGAAAGCGCGAGGCGGTGCGATGCACGATCAGGGTTGCGCCCGCGCCATAGGCGACCCGAGGTGTGCTTCGTTTCTGCCTTCGGGCAAGGGATAACGAGCGGATGGCAGCGCTGGACGGTCGGATTGAAGAGCTTGAGCGCGTGCGCGTCTCGCTTCGCCAGCTCGCGCGCGAGTGCGGGACGGCTCCGCCGGGCCATGCCCCGTTCTGACCGTGTTCGACCACCCATAACGATCGTTACAGGCGCAGTCCGAACCGTGGCCCGGCCCACGTCATCCCGAGATAGAGCGCGATCGTGAGCGCGCAGCCCGTCGTCAGCGCCAGCCAGAACGGCCAGCCGTGACGCAGAAGAACCGGCATCAACAGGAACATCGGCAGCGAGGGGAGCACATACCAAAAGGTCGCACCCGCATGGGCGGCCATGTTCTCCGCATCCGGCTTGTCGCGCCACAGCCAGATCATGCCGAGCACCGAAACAAGGGGCAGCGAGGCGATCAGCGCGCCAAAGCCGGGGTAGCGCTTGGCGACCTCCGAAACGGCCGCGACGATGATGCCCGAGACGAGGGCCTTTATGGCGAGATAGAGCACCGCCTGTCCTAGACCCGTTTGCCGAACCAGTGGGGCGTCACGTCGGCTTCGGCCAGCTCGCTATCGGTATCGACGTGCCCTTCGGGATCGAGGTGGATCAGCACCTCGACCTTGGGAAAGGCTTGGCGAAGCGCCGTCTCGACCCGCTCCACAATGTCATGGGCGTCCCTCACCGATAGATCGGGATCGACCTCCATATGGAACCGCGCGAAATCGTGCGTGCCCGAGTGACGGGTGCGAAAATCGTGGATGCCCTTGAGGCCGGACTGGCGCGCGGCCACTTCCAGAAACGCCGCCCGCTGTTTGTCGGGCCATTCCTTGTCCATGAGCATGTTGATCGCCTGACTGGATGCCCGAAATCCGCCCCAGGCGAGCCAAAGCGCGATGGCAATTCCGAACACGGGATCGGCCCCGCGCAGCCCCGCGAACTGTTCCAGGGCGAGCGCCACGATGACCCCGACGCTGAGCGTCACGTCGGACTGATAATGGACGTTATCGGCGAGGATCGCGACCGAGCCGGTCTTGCGGATCACGCTGCGTTGGTAGGCGAGCAGCACCAGTGTGGCGGCAATCGTGACGATCGAGACGCCGATGCCGAGGTCCGCATCCTGCGTGGGCGCGGTGGAGCCCAACGCCCCGACCGCGCGCCAGCCGATCGCGACGGCCGAGACGGTGATAAGCACGACCTGGAACAGCGCGGCGAGCGCTTCCGCCTTGCCGTGCCCGAAACGATGATCGTGGTCGGCAGGCTCAGCCGCGAGCTTCACCCCGTAGAGAGTGACGAGCGAGGCAAGCAGATCGAGCCCGGTATCGGCGAGCGACCCCAGCATGGCGACCGAGCCGGTGCGCCAGGCGGCGAACGCCTTGAGGACCAGCAGGAAACTCGCCATCCCGACGCTCGCCAGCGCGGCCCGCGCGGCAAGCGGCAGGACCCGGCCGCGTTCCTCTTGTGTCATGGGCAGGTTTCTTCGACGGGCATCAGCAAACCTCGCGAGGGACACGGGCGACCAGATCGGCATTGGAACCGGAAAGGTGAGTTATACCCCCCGCCCCTATACCGATCAGCAGATCGGCGCAATTTGGCGCTGACATGAATCCTACTCGGCTGACGCAAGATCAGGCTTTTGATGCCCCTTGCGCCGGTTGAGCGAGAAGCCCGCCACGATGGCGAGGACCATCAGGAGCTGAGCAACAATGGATTGCCATGTGGGGAACACGCCCAGCATCGACAGCCGGGGTGCATCGGCGATCGGCGTTATGTCGATGATCCCGGCTTCTTGCAGCGCCGCCACGCCCTTGCCGGCGAGAACCACCGTGAGGCCCGCCATCAGCCACGAGCTGTAGGCGAAGAACTTGGCGATCGGGAGCTGGCGGCTGTAGCGCAGCATGGCCCAGGCGATCACGGCGAGCACGGCGACGGCCACCCCGGCTCCAGCCAGCAGCGCGCCGCCATTCCCTTGCGTCCACAATGCCGCGTAGAACAGGATCGTCTCGAACACTTCGCGATAGACCACCACGAAGGCGAGCCCGAACAGGAACCAGGCCGAGCGGCCCGACAGGGCGTGCGCCATCTTCTCCCGGATATAGCGCTGCCATTGATCGGCTTGCGCCTTGCCGTGCATCCATATCCCGACCGAGAGCAGGACCACGGCCGCGAACAGCGATCCGAACCCTTCGGTCAGCTCCCGGCTCGCACCGCTGATCCCGATCGCATAGGTGGCGACCAACCAGGTCAGCAGACCGGCGGCGAGCGCGCCTGCCCAGCCGCCATGCACATAGGGCAAGACTTCCGACCGCTCCGCTTTCCGCAGGAAAGCAATCATGGCAACGATGATGAGCAGGGCTTCCAGACCCTCCCGCAGCAGGATCGTGAACGCGCCCAAGAAGGTCGATGCGTTGCTGGACGCGCTGGGGGCCAACGCCGCTTCCGCATCATCGAACAGGCCGTTTAGGACGAGCGCTCGGTTCGCCAGATCGTCGGGCGCAGCGCCCACATCGACCGCGGCGCGATATTCGCCAATCGCGCCCTCGATGCGGGCGAGCAGCGTGGCATCGCGCGCGCCCAGCGTCGGCTCGATCGGCTCGAACCCATCGAGATAGGCCGACAGCGCCAGTTCCTTCGCGGCGCGGCGATCACCCTTGCGGGCGGCATCGAGACTTGCTGCAAGCTTCTGGCGGACGAGCGAGAGCGACGCCGGAGCCTGTTCGACGACGGCTTCCGGATGGCGGCGCAGAAAGGCCATGACCGCCAGCGCCCGCTTTTCGCCGATGCGATCCGCGAGCGCGGCGGGCGTGAGTCCCACCAGCGTTTTCAGGTCCGGCACCTGTTGGCGGAGCGAGGGATTGGCCTTCCACAGCCGCCCCCCTTCGCGCGCCTGTTCGTCGGTCAATGCGAAGCTGCCGGCGCGAAATGCCAGCGCCCAGCGGTCCTGGCTCGGCAGATCGGCGAAGCTCTGCATTGCCGTCCCGTCGATGCCTTGGCTGATGACCTGATACAGGGCAAATACGCTCCGCTGTCGGGCGCGCTCCCCGTCCGTGAACGCGATCGGCGGCGTGGTGAGCTTCGCCGCATCGGGGCCATGCCCGTTCCCTGTCGCGCCGTGGCAAGCGGCGCAGGTGGAACCGAACAGCGCCGCACCCCGCGCGAAGCTGGGCGGCGCAGCGGGCGCGAGCGGCACGGGGTAGGCTTGCAGCAGATCGGCCGCGAGTCCGTGCGCCAGTGTCGCGACCTCTTGCGATGTTCCCTTGCGTGCGATCACGCTTTGGAGGCGCGCCGCGCCTGCGATCAGCGCCGCCCGCTCCGGCTTGAGCGGCAGCGCAGCGAGCCGGGAGGACACCGAGCCTGCGAACTCCGTCATCTCGGCATATTCCGAAGCGCTTTTGACCCGACCGCCCTGGACGGCGCCATCGTAATCGACCGCCACATAGTCAAGCAGCCGCCACGCCGTTTGCACATCCCCGGTATCGGCCATTGCACCGGTTGGGATCAACAACAGCATAAGCCACGCGAGCACCCCGAGTGCGGACTTGAGCAGGGCGACAGGGGAAGACGACATCGGGGGATTAGCTTTCAGGTTCAATCATACGGTGTTGTGCGAAAGACTCTCATTAGCAGGGATTGGGCTGCATTTACAACAATAGACTACCCCCCTATATTACAGGGGACCAAGGGAGGCTGTTTGTGGCACATACGATCCGTGAAAAGTCGAAACTGATCGCGCGCGTGCGCCGCATCCGGGGCCAGGTCGAAGCGGTCGAACGTGCTCTGGAAGCCGAAACCGGTTGCGCCGACGTGCTCCAGCTCATCGCCTCGGTACGAGGCGCGATGAACGGCCTGATGGCTGAGGTCATGGAAGACCACATTCGATTGCACGTCGTCGATCCCGCCCACGAGGCCGATCCGGATCGCGCCAAGGGCGCGGAAGAGCTGATCGACGTCGTGCGCACGTATTTGAAATGAGAGGATGACGAGCATGGCCGATCTAGCGAGCCGCGATAGCGCAACCTTGGCCGACCAGGCCGAAGCGCGCACCACCGCGCCAGCGGCGCTGAACGACGCTCCGCGCACGCACCATAGCCATGACCACGAGCATGGCGATCACGACCACGATCATGAAGACGGGCACGACCACGAGCATCCGTTCGAGTGGCAGGAAGCCGTTCGCATCGGATTTGTCGCGCTTGCCGCCGCGCTCGTCTGGTTCCGAGCTTGGGAGCCATTCGCCGCCGTCAGCGTGATCGGCGTCGCGGGCCTCCTTGTCGGGGGTTGGCCGATCGTGAAGGAGGCTTTCGAGAACGTCCTTCAGCGTCGCATGACGATGGAGCTGTCGATGACGATCGCCATCGTCGCGGCGGCGGCGATCGGCCAGTTCTTCACGGCGCTCGTCATTACGCTGTTCGTGCTCGTCGCCGAGGTTTTGGAGGGCCTGACGGTCGGGCGCGGTCGCAAGGCAATCCGCGACCTGCTGGAGTTTTTGCCCAGCGAGGTTTCGGTACGCCGCACCGGCTCTATCCGCACCATCTCCGCCGACGAGCTGAGCATCGGCGATGCCATCCTCGTCGCGCCCGGCGGTCGCATCCCCGTGGACGGCGCGGTGTTGTCCGGGCACTCCTTCGTTGACGAGTCCCGCATCACCGGCGAGTCGATGCCGGTCGAGAAGGTCGAGGGCCGGCCCGTCTTCGCCGGCTCGATCAACCAGTCGGGCGCGCTTGAAGTGCGGGCCGAACGCATCGGCCGGGACACAAGCTACGGCAAGATCATCGAGGCGGTCGAGCGGGCCGAGCGTTCGCGCGCGCCGGTCCAGCGGCTCGCCGATCGCATGGCGGGCTATCTCGTCTATTTCGCGATCGGCGCGGCGGTTCTGACCTACCTGATTACGCAGAACATCACATCGACGATCTCCGTCATCATCGTCGCGGGCGCCTGCGGCATCGCTGCCGGAACCCCGCTCGCGATCCTTGGCGGCATCGGCCGCTCCGCACGCCTTGGCGCGATCATCAAGGGCGGTGTCCATCTGGAGACGCTGGGCAAGGTCGATACCGTGGTGCTCGACAAGACCGGCACGCTGACCTTTGGACGGCCCGAGGTGCAGGCGATCGTGCCAGTTGCCGGCGTATCGCTTGAAGAGGTTCTAGATGCGGCAGCGGCGGCCGAGCTGCGTTCCGAACACCCACTCGGCAAGGCGATCGTTGCTCACGCGCAGAGCCAGGGTCGCAGCGTCGTGGAGCCCGAGCACTTCGCCTACACGCCGG
>CAISGR010000070.1 GCA_903884945.1 uncultured bacterium | reverse complement strand
CGATGAGGAGGCCGGGTCCGTCCTTTCCACCGCCAAGAGCTATATCGAGCTTTACCGCGATCCCGTCGTTGCGGCGAACACGTCAACGTCGGATTTTTCGATCCGCGACCTGATGAACCACGACACGCCGGTTAGCCTCTACATCATCACTCAGCCAACCGATAAGAACCGGCTCCGGCCGCTTGTCCGCATCATGTTGAATATGATGGTCCGCATCCTCGCACCCAAGCAGGAGTTCGAGAACGGCCGCGTGAAGGCCAATTACAAGCACCGGATGCTGTTTATGATCGATGAGTTCCCCAGCTTGGGGAAGCTCGAAATCATTCAGGAGAGCTTGGCGTTCGCCGCCGGCTACGGCCTCAAATTCTATCTCATTTGTCAGGACATCAACCAGCTTCGCAGCCGGGAAACAGGCTACGGCCATGACGAGCTAGTCACGTCCAACTGCCATGTTCAGAACGCCTATCCGCCGAACCGGCTTGAGACGGCCGAGCACCTGTCAAAGATGACGGGGCAGACGACCATCCTCAAAGAGCAAATCACAACCAGCAAGAATAGGGGCGGGGGATGGTTTTCAGGTTCGGAATCCCGAACCGTGCAGGAAACCCAGCGCCCGCTTTTGACCCCCGACGAATGCTTACGGATGCCGGGGCCGAAGAAGAACGCCAACGGTGATATCGAGGAGGCCGGCGATATGCTTCTCTACATGGCCGGCTATCCCATGATTTACGGCAAGCAACCGCTGTATTTCAAAGACCCGACGTTCCTTGTGCGCGCGCAGGTTACGGCCCCCGATAAGAGCGACATAATTCGCAAGGCGAAGCCTACGACCGCGAGCCGCCGCGATAATGACGATGGGGACGAGGGCGAACGCGCCCCGATCCGGGTGAAGCTATGAAGCGCCCCAGCCTAAAAGTGATCGGTCGCAATACCGCGCTTAGCGTGTTTGCCCTGTCGATCGCGGGCGTCGCCGCAGCAGCAGCGGGCGTGCGCGTGAATATGACCCGCAGCATACCGCTAGGCTTCTACCGGACCACGAGCGAGCCGGTGCAAAAGGGCGCTTACGTCATGTTCTGCCCGCCCAAGCGTGAGCTTTTCGCTCTCGCCTTGAAGCGTCGCTACATCGAGCCCGGCGACTGCCCCGGAGGCAGCTATCCGATGATGAAGCGGATTTTAGCGGCTAAAAATGACCGGGTGCAGATCGGTGCCAATGGCGTCGTCATCAACGGCGTGCCGGTCCCCAACAGCATCCCCCGGCTGCACGATGGCGCAGGGCGTCCGCTCCCGCATTTCGTCGGAAGCGGCAAGGTCGCAGCCGGCGACGTGATCGTGATCGGAGAGAGCAAGGTTTCATTCGACAGCCGATATTTCGGGCCGATCCCGCGCGAGCAGATCAGCACCGTCATTCGTCCGATCGTGACATGGTAGGGGCGGGCCGATGAGCGGAGAGATCGTCGTCATCGCCGAGAAACCGGACCTCGCAAAAGCCATCGCCGAGGGCTTGGGGGGAGGGAGCCGTCAGGACGGCTACATTGATTGCGGCCGCCATTACGTCACTTGGGTTTTCGGGCACATGCTTGAGCTTGAGGCCCCGGAAACGCCGTGGACCATGGCCGAGCTACCGATCAGCTTCATCCCGTGGAGCAAGAAACCGTCGCCCGACAAAATGAAGCAGCTTCGCATCATCCGCGACCTGTTGAAGCCGGCCAAGAGCATCATCCATGCCGGCGATCCCGACGACGAGGGCCAGCTACTCGTTGACGAGGTGATAGAATGGGCCGGCTCCCGGCTCCCGGTTCAGCGCGTCCTTATCAACGACTATAATCTGAAATTAGTGCAGCGCGCGCTTGCCACCATGCGCGACAATCGCGAGTTCGCCGGCATGTCCGCAGCGGCCGAGGCCCGAGGCGTCGGCGACCTTCTCTATGGCGTCAACATGACCCGCGCCTATACGCTCGCAGCGCAGGCGAAGGGCTATCAGGGCGTGCTAAGCGTTGG
>CAISGR010000069.1 GCA_903884945.1 uncultured bacterium | reverse complement strand
CGCTGGCCGTGCTCCGGGCGTTGCTCACCGAGGCAGAAGGCGAGCGCGTGATGGAGCAGGCCGCAGGATGATCGACCCGACCACCCTGCCCTATCGCCCCTGTGCGGGCCTGATGCTGCTGAACCGCGCCGGCCAGGTGTTCGTCGGCCAGCGCATCGATACGACCGTCGAGGCATGGCAGATGCCGCAAGGCGGAATCGACGATGGCGAAGACGCAGAAACCGCAGCGCTCCGCGAATTGGGCGAAGAGACCGGCGTCGCGCCCGACAAGGTCGAATTGATCGCGGTGGCGCCGGGCGAGTTCTATTACGATCTGCCGCCCGACCTGGTCGGCAAGGTCTGGAAGGGCAAATGGCGTGGCCAGCGACAACGCTGGTTCCTGTACCGATTTCTCGGCCGGGATGACGATATCGATATCGCGACCGCGCACCAGGAGTTTCGCGCATGGCGCTGGATCGACCCCGCCGACCTTCCAGCGCTCATCGTGCCGTTCAAAAGGGCATTGTACGAGGAGGTTCTGGCGGCCTTCTCTGAGCATCTCGGCTGATTGCCGGAAGCCTCGGACCGCGCTATCCGATCGCCATGCACCTTCGTCTGGCCCTGCTCGCTGCGCCGCTGCTGCTCGCCAACACCGCGCCGGCCCCGATTCCGCAACCAATGAAGGCGATGCTCGACGCCGCCATGGCATCGGGAAGCGAGGCGGAGGTGGAGACGGTCGCAAAATATGCACGCGCCGCCGCGCCCGAAGCGGCGCCCGCGATCGCCGCCTCGATCGACGCCTGGCGCAAGGACCGCGCAGCGAAGCGCGAACTGGCCTTGCGGGAGGCCGGCCCCTTCGAGCTCTGGCACGGGCGCGCGGAACTCGGCGGCTACATGACCACCGGCAACACGCAAGACATCGGCCTAAGCGGCGCGATCGACCTCTCGCGCGAGACGGTGCGCTGGCGTCACAAGCTCCACCTGGCGACCGACTACAAGAAGAGCGCCGGGGTGGTGAGCCGCGAGCATTACCTCGCAAGCTACGAACCGAACTTCAAATTCTCGCCGCGCGGCTATGTCTATGGCGCCGCGCAATATGAGAGCGACCGGTTTCTAGGCTATACCGATCGCTATTCGACCTCGGTCGGCGCCGGCTACAGCGCGATCAAGCAGCCGGCCGTTTCGCTCGATCTCGAGGTCGGCCCCGCCTATCGCGACACTGCCTTTACCGACGGTACCAAGGAAAGCAGCGTCGCGGCGCGCGGATCGCTCGACTTCGGCTGGAAGCTCACCAAGACCATCTCGCTCAGCCAGGCGGCTTCGGCCTATATGCAGCATTACAACAGCACCGTGAGCAGCACGACAGCGGTAAATGCCAAGCTGATCGGGCCGCTGGCAGCGAAGTTCACCTATGCCGTGCAATATGAGAGCATGCCCCCGGTCGGCCGGGTCGGCACCGACACCACCAGCCGGGCATCCCTCGTCTACAGCTTCTGACCGATCGCTGTCGTCAACGGCGCGATCGACATCCTCACGCCATCGCGAGGACCAGATTGCGTACCTGCGGATAGACCTGGCTCTCCCATTTCCGGCCCGAGAATACGCCGTAATGGCCGACACCCGGCTGCAGATGATGGCGCTTCAAATGCGGGCGCAGGCTTGAACACAGAATATGCGCCGCCGCGGTCTGGCCGACAGCGCAAATATCGTCGCGCTCGCCCTCCACGGTCAGCAGTGCGGTGCGCTGTATCGTCTCGGGTCGCACGAGCCGGCCACGGTGGGTCATTTCGCCCCTGGCAAGCAGCGCGCGCTGAAACACGATGTCGACCGTTTCCAGATAGAATTCGGCGGTGAGGTCAAGCACCGCGAAATATTCGTCGTAGAAATCCTTGATCCTCGCGGCTTCGATCTCCTGGCCGTCCGCGAGATGCTGATAGAGGCGGCGATGCTGCTCGGTGTGCCGCTCCATGTTCATCGACATGAAGGCGGTAAGCTGCAGGAAGCCGGGGTAGACACGGCGCCCGCCGCCGGCATGCCGCCACGGCACGCGTGAAATCAGCTTCTCCTCGAACCAGGCAAGTGGCTTGGAATTGGCCAGGTCGTTCACCGCGGTCGGCGACACGCGCACATCGACCGGCCCGCCCATCAGCGTCATCGTGCGCGGCTGCGCCGGATCGCCATCCTCGGCCATCAGGGCGACCGCCGCGAGCGCCGGGACACAGGGCTGGCAGACCGCCAGCAGATGCGATCGCGGGCCCAGGTCCTGCAGGAAGTGAATGACGTAATCGATATAGTCCTCGAAACCGAAGGATCCGGCCGAGAGCGGGACGTCGCGGGCATTCTTCCAGTCGGTCAGATAGACATCGTGATCGCGCAGCAGGGTGCGGACGGTATCCCCGAGCAGAGTCGCGAAATGACCCGACAGCGGCGCGACCACCAGCATCCTCGGCTGAGGCGCACCGACATCGTCCTTGACGAAATGGAGCAGATCACCAAAGGGAAGGCTGGTCACCACCTCTTCGCGCACGGCGACCTCGCGATTGCCCACCAGCACCGATCCGATATGGAAATCAGGCCGGGCATGGGTGCAGCGGCTGTTCGCCACCAGGTCAGCCAGCGCGTAGCCGCGGCGCAGCATCGGCTCTTCCGCCGCCGAACCGAGCATGTCCCGTATCGCCAGGGCCATGCGCGCCGCCATCCGCAGTGGCTCCATCGCGTCGGAAAGGCCCTGGTAACTCGCGTAGAGCATGCCGGATTTCCCCCTGACCGAAACAGGGACTTCCCCCCAGCCCCGACTTCATGCAGTCTATGCTGCGCTGCATCATGATCGAAAGCAAGGTTGATCACGGCGCGGCCAGCGGGAGGATTTCATGGCGGCTGCCGAGCTCACCCTGTCGAGCAAGACCTATTCAGCCTGGTCGCTGCGCGGCTGGCTGCTGTGCCGCCTTGCGGGGCTCGAGGTGATCGAGCGGATGGTCGAGATGAACGACCCCGCCAACCGCGCCGAGCTGTTGCTGCTCTCCCCCTCGGTGCTGGTCCCGCGCCTGACGCATGAGGGCGCCAGCGTCTGGGATACGCTGGCGATCGCCGAATATCTCAACGAGACCTTCCCGGACGCAGGCATGTATCCGGCGGACCGGATCACGCGTGCGCCCTG
>CAISGR010000068.1 GCA_903884945.1 uncultured bacterium | reverse complement strand
GGAATCCATCTCGTTGATGCCCGACAGGATCAGCACCGGCGTCTGCACCCGGGCGACGCGAAGCTTCTTGAGCACGTCATAGCCGTGCATGTCCGGCAGGTTCAGGTCGAGCAGGATGATATCGTAATCATACAGCTTGCCCAGATCGAGGCCTTCCTCGCCCAGGTCGGTCGTGTAGACATTGAAGCCCTCGGTCGTGAGCATCAGCTCGATCGCCTTGGCGGTCGTCGGTTCGTCCTCGATCAGCAGCACGCGCATCTGGCAGTTCCTCTGTCACATTGCGGCGTGGACACCCCCATTGGCCCCGCGCACCCTGCACAAACTATTAACCTGATCATAGATGAACGCAAAAGGTTAATTCTTCGCTAACCGGCCTGAATCCACGAGTCGCGGGGAATCTCCCGACTGGGAATTACACCTAGTGGGGCGTTTGGAGGCGATCCTCGCCCGCGCACAGGTTACGAAATCGTTCCGCAAGAAAGGTTATCAACGCTTCGACGCGCGCGGGCCGCAGGTTGCCCGGCGGGGTGAGCAAATGCAGCGCGATCGGCGGGGTGTGCCAGTCGACTAGGATAGCTTCGAGCGCTCCCGTGGCGAGATCGCCGCCAACGATGAAATCGGGCAGGAGCCCTACACCCAGCCCGGCGCGCAGCGCCGGCAGTAATGCGTCGCCGCTGTTGGAGCGCAGCGGCCCGGCCGGCCTGACAGCAGCCTCGCCCCCGTTCGGGCCGACAAAGCGCCAGGGGCCGGTCACATTGGTGTAGCCGAGACAGGCGTGCTCCCCGAGTTGCGCGGGATGAGTAGGGCGGCCGTGCCTGTCCAGATAGGAAGGCGCGGCGACGATATGGGTCGCGATCGGTCCGAGCCGCCGGGCGCGGAGCGAGCTGTCGGGCAGATCCGCGATGCGCAGCGCGATGTCGATGCCCTCCGCGACGATGTCGACCTTTGCATCCGACAGATGGAGATCGATTTCGATCCCCGGGTGATCGCTCAGGAACTCGGCCAGCGCCGGCGTGAGCGACACCAGGCCGAGGGTCATCGGTGCCGTGACGCGGATCAGGCCGTGCGGCGCGGTTGCTGCATCGTGCGCTGCTTCCTCGGCCGCCTGCGCCTCGGCCAGGATGCGTGCCGCATGTTCCGCCAGGCTCCGGCCACTTTCGGTGAGCGTGAGGCGGCGCGAGGTGCGGTGGAACAGCGACTGGCCCAGATGCAACTCCAGGCGGGTCACGGCCTTCGAGACCGTCGCCTTGGATACCCCGATCGCTTCCGCTGCCCCGCTGAACGAGCGATGTTCGACGACGCTGGCAAAGATGGCCCAGGCTTCGAAATCTGGCAGTCGCACTTAAATCCTCCGCATTTTGCTTGGATACGATATCGGCGGAAACGATCGGTTTCCAGCGTTTCCATTTACGCTCTGATCCAAAGCACTATCTTGGCGCCAACCAAGGAGACATCAGGTGGTCGAGAAAAGATCATTCGAGAGCCTGGGCCATGCCGATCACGGATGGCTCAATGCCCGCCATCACTTCAGTTTCGCAGATTATTACGACCCCTCCCGCATGGGCTGGGGCGCGATCCGGGTGTGGAACGACGACGAGATCGGCCCGAACTCGGGCTTCCCGCCGCATCCGCACCGCGACATGGAGATCATTACCTATGTTCGCAGGGGCGCCATCACCCATAAGGATTCGATGGGAAATGAGGGCCGTACCGGCGCGGGTGACGTTCAGGTGATGAGCGCGGGCACTGGCGTGCGCCATGCCGAATATAATCTCGAACCGGAGACGACGACCCTCTTCCAGATCTGGATCGAGCCGAAACGCACCGGCGGCTCGCCGAGTTGGGGAGCCAAGCCCTTCCCGAAGGGCGACCGCAGCGGCCGGTTCGCCGTCCTCGCCAGCGGATTCGCCGAGGACAAGGACGCGCTTCCGATCCGGGCGGATGCCCGGGTTCTGGGCGCCACCGTCAAGGCGGGCGAGACGATCACCCACATGGTCGGCGAGGGACGTCATGCTTACCTCGTTCCGGCAACCGGGGCGATCGAGATCGACGGAGAGCCTTTCAAGGCGCGCGATGGTGCTGCGATCACCGGGGGGCAGACGATCGTCATCACCGCGATCGAGGACGCCGAATTGGTGCTCGTGGACTCTGAATAGCCGATTCCGTTCCCGCCGTCCCCGGGCGGGAATGGGCGGGGGTGGGCCTGTCCTCCCCGAAAGTCCCGGCCAGTCGGCCGGGCGCCCACTCCCGAAGTTTCGTGATCAACTGCCAACAAGAAGGAAAATCAAAATGACCAAGGTCCTCGTGCTTTATTACTCCTCCTATGGGCACATCGAGCAGATGGCTGACGCCGTCGCCGAGGGCGCCCGCTCCGCCGGCGCCGAAGTCGATATTCGACGCGTGCCCGAGACGGCGCCCGCCGCAGTGGTAGCCGCGGCCGGTTTCAAGACGGATACCGCCCATCCGGCGATCGAGGGAGTCGAGGCACTCGCCGGTTATGACGCGATCATCGTCGGTTCTCCGACCCGCTTCGGCCGGATGTCCAGCCAGATGGCGTCCTTCCTCGATCAGGCAGGCGGCCTGTGGTTCCGCGGCGCCCTCAATGGCAAGGTCGGCGGTGCCTTTACCTCGACCGCCAGCCAGCATGGCGGCCAAGAGACGACCCTGTTCTCGATCATCACCAACCTGCTGCATTTTGGTATGACGATCGTCGGGCTCGATTACGGCTTTGCCGGCCAGATGGGCGTGAAGGAAGTCGTTGGCGGATCGCCCTATGGCGCTACCACGATGGCTGATGGCGATGGCAGCCGCCAGCCGAGCGCTGCGGAGCTCGATGGTGCCCGCTATCAGGGTCGCCGCATCGCCGAAGTGGCGGCGAAACTCGCGTGATCCGATCCCCGACCTGCTCCTCCGGTAGTGGGTCGGGTTTTCCCGTAAGATTTAATATTAGGCGCGACGCAAACCGAACTGGGATCGATGGTCTGTGGGCGATTGCCTTTCCGTTGTCTCACGTGGCGCGTCGGCCATAAGGTTGCGTGGAAATTATGTTCGCGCGCGGCCGAAGATCAGGCGCCAGTGTGCGGCCGTCTGATAGCAGATAATGGCTTCAATTGTTCCCCATGCCCGGAGCCGCGTTCGCTGCATTGAGTGAGGTGGACATAGTCGGCCGCTACATTGCGCCAGAGGTGACAGGGCGGCCCCGTGGGCGGCAGCTGCGAGAAATAGTGCCCGGCATAAGCCCCATGCTATCGTTCGGCTCGCGCACATCGCAGGAGCGCCACAGTCTTTTTCTGGTATGGCGGCCCCGGGAGTGGCAATAGCCCGGAATGCTCGCAAACAAAGTCCTGTTCCTCGATGGCGAGGCGATCGTGATCGACAAGCCCTCGGGACTTCCGGTGGATCGGCCGCGCGACGGCTCGATCAGCCTCGAAAACCATCTCGAAGGCCTCGCTTTCGGTTTCCGGCGCTGGCCGCAGGCGGTGCACCGGCTCGACCGCGACACCTCCGGCTGCCTGTTGCTGTCCCGCAATCCGAAGGCCCATGCGCGGCTGCACCACGCATTCGAGGCAGGGATTGTGGAGAAGATCTACCTCGCCGTGCTTGAGGGCGTGCCCGAGAATGAGAGCGGGCTGATCGACCTCGCGCTCGCCAAGGTCAGCACGGCCGAGACCGGCTGGCGCATGCAGGGCGATCCGAACGGCAAGCCGTCGCGCACCGCTTGGCGCGTGCTGGCGGTCAAGGACGGGCGCAGCTTCGTGGAATTCAGGCCGCAGACCGGGCGCACCCACCAGATTCGCGTACACGCTGCCGAAGCGCTCGGTGCGCCGGTGGTCGGCGATCCGGTCTATGGCAGGGGCGGCGCCGAAACACTGCTTCATGCGTCGTCGCTCATCGTACCGCGTGTCGGCAAGGATCCGGTATCCGCCACGGCGCCGCTTCCGGAGCGCTTCCTGAAAGCGGGTTTTGGCGGTGACTGAGTTTGCGATCCCGGAAGATGCGATCGAGGAACGTTTCCTCGCCGCCTCCGGGCCGGGCGGCCAGAACGTCAACAAGGTTGCGACCGCGGTGCAGTTGCGGGTGGATGTCTTCAAGCTGGGGCTCGAGCCCTGGGCCTATCAGCAGTTGAAGATCGTGGCCGGCAGCCGCATGACCGCCGGCGGCGATCTTGTGGTCACCGCGCGGCGCTTTCGCACGCAGGAAGCGAACCGGGCCGACGCACGCGACCGTATCGTGGATCTGCTCAAGCGCGCGCACGAGCGCCAGGCAAGGCGGGTGAAGACCAAGCCGAGCAAGGCTGCCCGGGCGCGACGGGTGGATGCGAAGAAGGGCAGGGCCGTTGTGAAGGCGGGGCGGGGGCGGGTCAGCCTCGATTAGCCGCCGGTCGTTGCGGCACGCAGGTGTCGCTCTCGGCCGATGAACCGGCATTTGCTGCGGGGGTGTTCGTGAACGACATCGATGCAAATATCCGGCCCGGGCGACCGCTCCGCCATCGAAGGTCGGTGAAAATGGGGCTTTGGGCGCTGGCTGGTGTCGGGATGCTTGCCGCCCTGTTCGTGGTGGTCTGGCAGATCAGTCGGGCACGCTGCTTTTCGCTCGTCGGCCCGACGCTGTGCCGCATCGACACCACCAAGCCGATCGTGGCGCTGACCTTTGACGATGGTCCGACCACCGTCGGCGTGGCGGCCATTCTTCCGGTCCTGGCCCGGCACCATGCGCATGCCACCTTCTTCCTGATCGGTCGGGAGATCGAACGGCACCCGGAACTGGTCCGGACGCTGGTCGCGTCGGGCCACCAGATCGGCAATCACAGTTATAGCCATGTGCGGATGATCGGATATCCGCAGGCCTTCTATCGCGATGAAATCGAGCGGACCGATGCCCTGATCCGTGCGAACGGTGGCGCGACGGGTCTGTTCCGTCCCCCGGGCGCCAAGAAGCTGCTCGGCCTGCCGCTCGCCGTGCAGAGAGCGCACCTGCTGATGGTGATGTGGAACGTCGAAGACCCCAGGACCGATGATCCGGCAGCCTTCGCGCGGGAGATCGTCGCCAAGGCCAGGCCGGGTTCCGTCATCCTGATCCACGCCATGAACAGCCACAATGAGACCGCGCGTCGTGCGCTGCCGATGATCCTCAATGGCCTCGAAGCGAAGGGCCTGAGGGCTGTGAGCGTGGGAGAACTCATGCGGCAGGCAGAAGCGAGCGACTGACAGGTCCGAGAGAGCTTGCGCAGGTCGCCCGCCAGCCTCATCTCCCGCAGGCGACGACCACGGAGAAGCATGTGTACCAGTTCGACATCGACAGCGGTTCTTCGAGGGCTGAGCTTTACCACGACCTGGAAGCAGCGCTCGGCGCGCTGACCGCCGACGAACCGGATGCGATCGCCAACATGGCCAATGCCGCTGCGCTGATCTGGCAATATCTGCCCGATCTGAACTGGGCGGGTTTCTATCGCTTGGTCGGGGACGAACTCGTGCTCGGCCCGTTTCAGGGTAAGCCTGCCTGCATCCGGATCGCGATCGGTGCGGGAGTCTGCGGTACGGCGGCGGCGAGCCGCGAAACCCAGTTGGTCGAGGATGTTCACGCCTTTCCGGGGCACATCGCCTGTGACGCGGCGAGCCGGTCCGAGCTGGTGGTGCCGATCACGCATGACGGCCGCCTGATCGGCGTGCTGGATCTCGACAGCCCCAGCGCCGCCCGCTTCAACGCGGAGGACGCGGCCGGGTGCGAGGCGCTGATACGCCTGCTCGCGCCGCGTATTGCGGCATGATCCGTTTCGGGACAGCGCTGAGACTCGCGAAAATCCGCGAAAATTGGTAACGAAGGCCTTAATCAATCGGACGATATCGCGTCCTACGGGAGTAGTTTACCATGCGGACCCTAGTGATCGCTGGCCTTACGATGGTTACCGCGATCGCCGCGACTCCGGCCGCTGCGCAGCATGCCCTTTCGAACGGGCAGGTCTGGCGGGATGGCCGGATCATGCCGCCCGCAACCGTCTCGCCGAATCCGCTGCCTGCGCAGCGTGGCCCACAGTCGATGCCGCCCTTGCCTGGCTATCCTCGGGTCCAGCCTGCGCGGCATCAGCAACATTGGGGCGGCTCGGTTGGCGGACGCTGGTATGGCGGCAGCAACGCGCCGGGCGGCTGGAATGCCTATCGGCGCCCGAGCCGTGGGTGGACGTTGCCGCGTTACTGGATCGCACCAAGTTTCTTCATCGCCGATTACGGGATTTATGGCCTGTCGACTCCGCCCCGGGGCTATAGCTGGACGCGCTATTATGACGATGCGGTGCTGATCGATGCGCGTGGTCGTGTCTGGGATTCGGTCGACGGGATCGACTGGGATTCTTACGATTCCGGTTATGGCTATGCGGCTGGCGACGGGGGCTATGCCGAGGCATCGGGCGGCGGGGGCGGCTATGCCGGCTATGGCGCCGGTTATGCACCACCGCCGGCGCAATACGCTCCTCCACCTGTTCAGTATCAGCCGGCCCCGGCCTATCCGTCGCCGTCGACGCAGGGCGGCTATACGACGACCTATTCGACCGGCGGGTATGTCAGCGGCGGGTATTGGTATCCGCCGGCGACGACCACCACGGTTACCGTTCAGTCCGCGCCGGTCGTGACGACCACGACCACCGAGTATATCGAGGATAGGTACACCACCCGGCGCGTCTATCGTGCGTCGAAGCGGAAATGGCATCCCAGGGCACGGCGCGCTTGTACCTGCACCTGCGCCTGCCGCTGAATCCGGACACCTCCCCTTGGGGAGGATGGGGCCCGCGCCACGCGCGGGAGAGTTGAGGGCGAGCCCGGGGGGACTCGCCCTCCTCTGATTCTATGGCCCGGCGAAGGTCACCAGGCTTTCGGCTCCGCCTTCGCCGAGAGATGATACGCCGACGAAATAGTCGTCGACCGGCACGTCCTTCAGCACCGTGCTGCGCGCTGAAGCGGGCAGGTCGATTGCCTTCTGCCAGTCCTGAGCGTCGCTTCGGCGCCAGTGCACACGATAACCGGTGGCGCCCTCGACCGGCTGCCAGGAGATGGTGCTGTCATAGCTGAGCGCGCCGGCGATTTTTACTGTGGTCGGGGCGGCGGGTGCGGCAGCGAGGCGCCGAATCGTCGCGATATTGATCGCTGTCACCTTGGCGAGATAGGCGAAATCCATCTTGTCCACGGTATCGCCATAGGCAGTCCCGTTCTCGACGCGGATATCCTGGTGCTGCCCTTTCCAGTTTTCCGCGCCGACGGTGAACCGGATCGCAGGATAGCCCAATGCCATGAAGGGTGCATGATCGCCGCCGCGACCGAAGCGGTCCGGTCGCCGGTCGACGAACACGTCAAGCCCGCCCGGAATTGCCGCGGCCACCCCGTCCACCGCCTTGGCGAGGGCACGCGACGGCCCGTCATCTTCCCCGCCATTCTGGCGGCGGGCGAGTTGTGCCGTCACATCCTCGGATTCGCGAATTCCCTCGGAGAAGACGCGGACTCGGTCGGCAACGCGAACGCCATCCTGCCCGATCGTGTTGCCGACGATGTCGTTGTTGAGCATCGCCGTGACGGTCCAGTTTTTCTGCTTTGCCGTTTCTGCGAGCAGCGTTCCACCCCACAGGCCCTGTTCTTCGCCGGAGAAGAGGGCATAGATGATCGTCGCTCGGAACTTCTGTTTCGAAAGGACGCGTGCGGCTTCCAGTACCAGTGCGACGCCCGATCCATCGTCATTCGCCCCCGGTGCATCGCTCGTCGCGTTCATCGCGTCGCTCACGCGGCTGTCGATATGCGCGCCGATGATGACGACACGCCGTGGCTCGGTCCCCTGCTGGAAGCCGAGTACGTCGACGACCTCCACGCCATTCGGCGCGCGTGGCCCGGTGAAGGTCCGGGCGATGTTGGCGCTGGTGATGCAACCACCGCATGCGTCGGAGATACGCGTCAATTCTCCGGCTGCCCAGCGCCGTGCAGCGCCGATGCCGCGCACCGGATCGTCCGGCGAGGAAAGCGTGTGTCGGGTACCGAAGCTCACCAGCTTCTCGACTGTCGCTTTCAGGCGCGCTGGGTCGGGCGCGTCCTGGGCAAAGCCAGGGGTTGCAATGGCGAGGGCGAGGAGGGGGATGAGGCGGTGCATGGCGCCGATGGTGGCGCTCCGCGCCCGGCGCATCAACCCCAAAGGCAAGCGCTAGCTCAACCGGTCGATCGCCTCGCGGTCTAGCGAGCCGGGGATGATCATCAGCGGGATCGGCAACGCTCCCGCGTCCGTCCCCGCGAAATGGCTGACGAGCGGCCCGGGCGGGCCACTCGCGGCCGCGCCCAGCACCAGCGCCGCGATGTCGGGATTCTCCGTTATCATCTCGCGGATGATCTTCGGCCCCTCGCCCTGCCGAACGGTGATGGAGGGACGCAGCCCGGATTCTTCGATCAGCGTGCCGGCTGCGCCGGCTACGAGTGCTTCGGCGTGTATCCGTGCCTCATCCTCGATCGTCGCCTGCACCGCTCCGAACGCGACGAATTCTGCCGGCGGAATCAGGGCGAGAATTTCCACGCCGCCACCCGTCTTCACCGCGCGGCGCGCCGCGAAGCGCAGTGCGATCTCGCTTTCCGGATTCTCGTCGATCACGACCAGATAGATGCGCATGGCTCTGGGCCTCCCCTTTCCGTGTAGGTGGCGCGGCGCAGCCAATCGCGCAAGACCATGTCCGGACCGGAACGGACCGGTATCCCTGGTCTCGATCGTCCGACAGCGCGAGGTCGGTCTTGACCGCAGCGGGATCGGGCGCGAAGGGAACGGGCCGCTACGGATTCGGTTAGAGGAAAGCCTCCCCATGTCGATCGAGATCAAAATGCCTGCGTTGTCCCCCACCATGGAAGAGGGCACGCTGGCGAAGTGGCTCGTCAAGGAAGGCGATACGGTCAAATCCGGCGACCTGCTGGCGGAGATTGAGACCGACAAGGCGACGATGGAGTTCGAAGCAGTCGACGAAGGCACGATCGGCAAGATTCTGGTGGCCGAAGGCACCGACAATGTGAAGGTCGGCACTGTCATCGCCACGCTGCTGGAAGAAGGCGAGAGCGCCGATTCCGCGCCGTCACCCAAGGCTGCGCCTCCAGCCCCCGTTCCGGCTAGCGTGGGGGAGGTGCCGAAGGCTGCGTCGGGCGAAGCCGAGAAGGCTGTTTCGGTCCCCGCACCCGCGCCGTCCTCGCCCTCTGCTGCAGGCGCAACTCCCCCTTCTCAGGCCGGGAAAGGTGAGGAACGCGTCAAGGCAAGCCCGCTCGCCCGCCGTATCGCTGCCGAGAAGGGGGTCGAACTTTCCGCACTGACCGGCACCGGTCCCAATGGCCGGATCGTCAAGGCCGATGTCGAGGGCGCCAAGCCGGGCGGGGCACCGGTCGCCGCACCTGCTCCTGCCGCCGAAGCGGCTGCCGCTGCGCCGGCCGCTCCGGCGAAACCCGCGCTGATTCCCGATATTCCGCATACGGCGGAAAAGCTTTCGAATGTCCGCAAGACGATCGCCCGTCGTCTCACCGAGTCGAAGCAGACGGTGCCGCATATCTACCTCACCGTGGATATCCGCCTCGATAAGCTGCTCAAACTGCGGTCCGATCTTAACGCTGCGCTCGAGCCGCGCGGCGTGAAGCTCTCGGTCAACGACCTGCTGATCAAGGCGCTCGCCGTCAGCCTGGTCCAGGTGCCGAAGTGCAATGTGATGTTCACACCCGACCAGCTGATCAGCTTCCAGCGGGCCGATATCTCGGTCGCGGTCAGCACGCCCAGTGGCCTGATCACCCCGATCATCGCCGGTGCAGATACCAAGGGGCTCGCCGCGATCTCGGAGCAGATGAAGGATCTCGCTGCCCGCGCCCGCGATAACAAGCTAAAGCCTGAAGAATATCAGGGTGGGACCGCCAGCCTGTCCAATATGGGCATGTTCGGGATCAAGCAGTTCGAGGCGGTGATCAATCCGCCGCAGGGCATGATCATGGCGATCGGGGCGGGCGAAAAGCGTCCCTGGGTGATCGACGATGCACTGGGCGTGGCGACCGTCATGTCCGCGACCGGCAGCTTCGATCATCGCGCGATCGACGGTGCTGACGGCGCGCAGCTCATGCAGGCGTTCAAAGCGCTGGTCGAGGCGCCGCTGGGCATGGTGGCGTGAGGGCGCGGTGAAGCGCACCCTGACCGAACTGCTTCATCTTGCGGCCGGTCTGGTCGGTACGGCGCTGGTCGCGTGGGCCGCGTCCTGGGGTGTCCCCTATTTGAGCAGGACGATCTGGGGCGTTGCCTATGGCGCGATGGTGATCGTGGCGTTCATGGCGGTTCGGCCGCTGCGACTTGCCTGGCGAGCGGATCAGGAGGCTAGGAACGCCCGGTCGCGCACCGATGGCTGAGGATTGCGCTCCCCAGACTCAGCCGGCGATTCGCGCGACCGCGATGGCCGCGGATGCCAATCCTTATGGCAACATCTTTGTCGGCTGGCTGATGGGGCAGATGGCGCTGGCCGCTGGCTCGGTCGCCTCGCGGCATTGCGGCGGACCCGCACCGGTTGTCGCGGCGGACGGCTTCAGCTTCACCGCCCCGGTTTCGATCGGGGACGAAGTGTCCTTTTATGCCGAGCTGATTGCGACCGGCCGTACCTCGATGACGGTCGCCGTGGATGTCTGGCGCCGGGATCGCCACGGCGAGGGCACTGCCCAGGCCGCGAAAGGCACCTATATTCTTGTTTCGATGGGCGCGGACCAACGGCCGAGCCCGGTTTTCGCAGAGGGAAATACACGTGGCTGACAGTTTCGACCTCATCATCCTCGGTTCGGGGCCTGGCGGCTATGTCGCGGCGATCCGCGCGGCCCAGCTCGGGCTGAAGACGGCGATCGTCGAGCGCGAGCGGCTGGGCGGTATCTGCCTCAACTGGGGCTGTATCCCGACCAAGGCTCTGCTTCGCACTTCCGAGATTTACCACTATATGACGCATGCCGGTGATTACGGTTTGAGCGTCGAGAAGCCGGGCTTCGACCTACCGAAGATCGTCGAGCGCTCGCGCAAGGTTGCGGGTCAGCTCAATGCGGGCGTGAAGGGCCTGATGAAGAAGAACAAGGTGACCGTCTACGAAGGCGTCGGCACCATCACTGCCAGGGGCAAGCTGACCGTCAGGCTGGGCGACAAGACCAGCGAACTCGAGGCGAAGAACATCATCGTCGCCACCGGTGCCCGCGCCCGCGATCTTCCCTTCGCCAAGGCCGACGGCAAGCGCGTCTGGACTTATCGCCACGCCATGGTGCCGGAGGAGATGCCGACGAAGCTGCTCGTGATCGGCTCGGGTGCGATCGGCGTCGAGTTTGCGAGTTTCTATTCGGACATGGGCGCCGAGGTGACGATCGTCGAGATGCTCCCGCGCATCCTGCCGGTCGAGGACGAGGAAGTCTCCGCCTTCATGGAGAAGGCGTTGACCAAGCAGAAGATCCGGATCCTGACGGGCGCCGGAATCGAAGGGCTGACCCCCGGCGCCAAGGGTGTCACCGCGAAGATCAAGGGGAAGGACGGCAAGGTGACGTCCGAGGAGTTCAGCCACGCGATCGTTGCGATCGGCATCGTGCCGAACACCGAGAATATCGGGCTCGAGGCGCTTGGCGTCGAGACTGATCGCGGCCATATCAGGACGGATGGCTATGGCCGGACCAACGTCGACGGTATCTGGGCGATCGGCGACGTCACCGGGGCACCCTGGCTCGCGCACAAGGCCAGCCATGAGGGCGTGATCGCGGTCGAAAAGATGGCGGGCGGCCATCCCCACCAGATGGACAAGGCGAATATCCCCGGGTGCACCTATGCGCGGCCGCAGGTAGCGTCAGTCGGTATGACCGAGGCCAAAGCGAAGGAAGCAGGGTACGACGTGAAGGTCGGCAAATTCCCCTTCATAGGCAACGGCAAGGCGATTGCGCTCGGCGAGGCCGAAGGCTTCGTGAAGACCGTGTTCGACGCGAAGACCGGCGAATTGCTCGGCGCACACATGGTCGGCGCCGAGGTGACGGAACTGATCCAGGGTTATGTCATTGCCCGCCAGCTCGAGACCACCGAGGCGGAGCTGATGGAGACGGTGTTCGCGCACCCCACGCTCAGCGAGATGATGCACGAAAGCGTGCTGGGCGCGTACGGCCGGGCGCTGCACATCTGATCGCTGCATGGCCCGCGCCGATTTCGCGCAGCCGTGTCATGAGCGGCGCGGTACGGTGCGCCGGTTGACGAGGTGATCGATCGGATCCGGCCGTGGCGGATGATGGGATGATCCATGACGCGTCCGCGCCGGGATCGAAAAGGGGAATTCATGCTGAAATATCTGGGAGCGGCGTTCCTGACGCTTGCAGCAGCGCCAGCTGCCGCCGAGACGGTGGTCGTCACGGCCGACCACATGCTCGACGTCGCGGCCGGGCGCATCGTCGACAAGCCGGCGGTGGTGATCGTCGACGGCCGCATCGCTGCCGTCACCACTCAGGGGGCGGCGGCCCTTCCTCCCGTCGCGACTCGGATCGACCTCGCAGGCAAGACGATCCTGCCGGGCTTGATCGACATGCACGTCCATCTCGATTCGGATGCGCGGATCAGCGGCTTCAAGGCGCTCGAATATACCGACAGCTTCTGGCAGGCCGTCGGCGTTGTGAACGCAAAGGCGATGCTGGCGGCGGGTTTTACCACGGTGCGCAATGTCGGGTCTCGTAACTATGACGATGTCGGTCTGAAGCAGGCGATCGACAAGGACTATGTCCCTGGGCCGCGCGTCGTACCCGCCACCTATGCGCTTGGCGCGACCGGGGGGCATTGCGATGGCACTGAGGGGCTGCCGCCGAGCTTTGCCGCGGTGGCGAACCCGGCGGTCGCCGATAGCCCCGAGGGATATCGCAAGCTGGTACGCACCATGCGCAAATATGGCGCAGAGGTGATCAAGATTTGCGCCACCGGCGGCGTACTCTCACGCTCCGATGTCGCCGGTGCCCAGCAGATGACCTATGAGGAAATGAAGGCGGTCGCCGACGAGGCCCATATGCTGGGCCTCAGGGTCGCCGCGCACGCGCATGGCACGGCGGGCATTAACGACGCGCTGCGCGCCGGGATCGACACGATCGAGCATGCCAGCCTTGCCGACGCGGAATCCTTCAGGCTGGCGAAGGAGCACGGTGCCTGGTTCTCGATGGATATCTATGACGACGACTATATTCTCGCCGAGGGCGAAAAGAACGGCGTCTATCCGGAATCACTCGCCAAGGAGCGCGTGGTCGGCCGCAAGCAGCGCGAAGCCTTCCGCGATGCGTACAAGGCCGGCGTGAAGATGATCTTCGGAACCGACAATGGCGGCGTGTTCCCCGCGGGGCAGAACGGGCTGCAATTCGCCAAGATGGTCGAATGGGGCATGCCGCCGATCGAGGCGATCCGCGCCGCGACCACCAACGCCGCAGAGGCGCTTGGTCGGACAGGCGACGTCGGCGCGATCGCCGTCGGGCGCTATGGCGATATCGTCGCGGTCGATGGTGACCCGCTGGCCGATATCCGACTGCTCGAACATCCCAGTGTTGTGATCAAGGGCGGCGCACGAATCCGCTAGCGCCTGGGCACGGCACGGGCTGCCGCGTCGAGGGGTATCGAACGCCAAGGTGCATTGCTCCCGGAGCGTTAATGCGCTTGTCTCCCGCCTGGCGGGGGCTCCGTGTGACGGGTGGTGAAGCGATGGTGCTCGAACGGATAGGGAGCGCTGGACCGGACGGTTCGCACGCATCGCGGTTGCTCGTCGGCGCCGTGCTGCTCTGCCTCGCATCGCTGGCAATCTGGTGGCCAGGCGTCGTCGAATATGATTCTGTCGAGCAATACAGGCAGGCCTTGAGCGGGGTCTATGTTGACTGGCACCCGCCGGTGATGGCGCGGCTCTGGTCAGTGCTGCATGCGTTAGGGCCGGGCGCGGTGCCGATGTTCCTCCTGCAGGTAGGGCTGTACTGGCTTGGTCTCGGCCTTCTGGCCGCCGCCCTCGGAAGATCGGGCCGACGCGGCGCTGGCGTCGCTGTGCTTCTGGTCGGCGCGTTGCCGCTGTTCAGTGCCTGGCAGGCTGCGATTCTCAAGGATACCCAGATGCTCGGGGCAATCCTCGCCGCAGTCGGGCTGGTCGCCTGGTGGCGCCTGGCAGAGCGGCGCATGCCGGCCGCCATCATTGCGCTGGTGGTTCTGCTGCTCGCCTATGCGGCGCTGGTCCGTGCGAACGCCGTCTTCGCCGTCGTGCCGCTCGCCGCGATGCTGGTGCCACGCCCGATGGCATGGTGGCAGCGGGGCTCGATCGTTGCCGCGGGCGTTTTGGCGTGGATCGTCCTGACGCCGCTGATCAACCATCACATACTCGGTGCCGGAGAAACCAAGGTCGCGCGCACCTTGCCGATCTACGACATGGCAGGCATCGCACATTTCGCGGCACGCGATGCGGATACCGGCATTTTACCGGCGGAGCGCGCGCTGCTTGCCGCGCGTCATTGCTACCAACCCTATTTCTGGGACCCGCTCGGGGACGACCGGCATTGCGGGGCCATCGCCACGCGGATCGATCTCATGCCTGGTCCCTTGGTCTTCCGGCAGTGGCTGGCCGCCATTGCGCACCACCCCGTCGCCTATGCCGAACATCGCCTCTCGCACCTGAATTCGACGGATCGATTTCTCATTCGCAGCGGTACGCCCGATGCTGACCCGCCGCGGCAGTCCGAACCCAACACGCTGGGGCTGGCCTCGCCGGGCGTGGTTGCAAAGGCGCTGGCTGTGGCGGGCGGCTGGCTGGCTGCGACGCCGCTCGGTTGGCCGGTCGCCTGGATCATCGTCGTGGCGGTCGGTTTTTGTGGCGCGCTCAGCCGCAGAGAAAGTCCGGCGCGCAATCTGGCGCTGGCGCTGCTGGTATCGGCTGCCGGACTGGAGGCAAGCTTCGCAGTGGTGAGTATCGCTTCGGACCTGCGTTATCATCTCTGGCCGATGATCGCTGCGGTTCTGGCGATACTGTTGCTTTCAGGCAGTGGGGAATGGCCAAAGCGGCCGATCCAGATCGGCGGGCTGATCCTGTTTCTGGTGGTAGTTGCCGCAACCACGGCGCGCCTTTCGCTGCCGCGAAGCCCCGGCAGCTATCAGGGCATGCTGGGATGAAGGTTCGTCGGCGCAACTGACAGCCTGGATCTCGGTGCCCGTGACTGGCCTAAGGCGCGGGCGTCATCGTCGTGGCCTCGCCGTTGCGGGTGGCGAATTCCGCCAGCAGCTTCGGATAGTCGGCCATCTCCGGAAAGCGGTCAAAGCGGTGCTGCGCAGGTGTCGTCGCCCAAGGCAGTGCCTCGCTGCGATAGGTTTCGATGAACGGGATAAACCAGCTCGAATCGTCGAGCATCGTGGGGCGGACGTTGAGAAAGCCCGGGTCGGGCTCGATCCGCGTGAACATCCAACTCTTGCACTGGTCGCAATGATGGTGGCGCACTTGGTCGCCGTGCAGCCCGCCGATCACGGGCTCGCCGGCGATCACTTCGAACCCGTTGCTGGGCACGGCGATACTAAGCGAATAGGCGCTTGCGCTCATCTTCTGGCAGCCGGTGCAGTGACACGCCATGGTCAGCATCGGGGGCTTGCTCACCCGGAACCGCACCGACCCGCAGCGGCATCCGCCTTCCATCGGAAGGGTCAATTCGGCCATTGTCGGTCTCCGTCTGCTACTAGACAGGCGGGTCCTGCCACGGGCAGGGTCGCGAAAATAGGGGGGATTCCGCATGCCGTTTGCGATTCTATGGCCGACGTTCACGCTGGTGGCACTGATCGTCATCGTCTGGTTCTGGCTCTTCGCCGCGCGGATCGGCCATATCAAGCGCAACCCGCCGACGGCAGAGACCTTTGCCACGGGCGAAACCGCGCTACGCTATTTCCAGCCGGTCGAGATGCCTGCCAACAATTTCTCGAACCTGTTCGAGATGCCGGTCCTCTATTTCGCGATTGTGCCGCTGCTGCTGATCACCCACCAGGCCAATATGGTCCAGGTGGCGCTGGCCTGGACCTATGTCGCCCTGCGCTTTGTTCACAGCTTTATCCACATCGTGGTGCGTCGCGTCCAACTGCGCGCGATGGTCTACTGGCTGTCGTGCGCGGCGCTGATGGCAATGTGGCTCGGCTTCGCGATCGATATCGCGGGCGCATCAGCGCACTACCAGGAAGCGATGGCGAATATCGCCATGGCGCGCTGAGGGCGTTCGCAACGTCCCCGCGGTTGCAGGGGCGATCCCGCCGGATCGCCCTCGCAATGGATCAGGCGGCGGCGCCGGTCGAACTTACCAGGCTGATGTCCGGGGCACTGGCCGGGCTGCGTTCGAAATTACGACCACCGGCATCTGCGGCGACGTGCTTCAGGCGGCCGTCGATCGACGCGCCATTCTCGATTGCGATCGTCTCATACTCGACATCGCCCGTGATCCGCGCGGCACGTTCGATCGTCAACTGACGCACCGAAACCGAGCCCTCGATTGCGCCTGCGAGGCGGGCGACATCTGCCTTGACCGACCCGTGGATGCGGCTCTCGGTGCCCTGCACCAAGCTCCCGCAATTCACGTCGCCATCGACGCGGCCATCGATATGGAGGTCCGCGGTGGCAGAGACATTGCCGGTAATGGTCACGTCCGGCCCGAGCACCGAGAACATGCCACGTTTGCCGCCCGAAGGCTGGGGGGCGGGGGCTGGCGGAAGGTTGCTGCCCCCCGTTTCGCGGCCGCGATTATTGCTGCTACCGAATACTGCCATGAAACCCCGCTCCCGACTCTGCGAATCGGGTTCCTAGCTACCATAGGTTACCGTTTCGGTGCAGCTTCGATCGTCCGATCTGACGTGCCATAAGGGGATTGTCGTTGGCCGCGGGCTGAAGCAGTGGACCGGCCAGGCGGATCGTCGCGACGATCATCGCAGCGGCGCCAAGCATGACGAAGCCGGTGAGCCCGCTGAGACTGCCGAGCAGGGCCAGCGTCGAGCCTGACTGCACCAGGATCGCTATCGTGACGCTGCTCTTGTCGCGATAGGTCGCGGCGAGGACGAATGCGAGGAGATCAGCCAGGAAGAAGCAGCTTTCGTGCATGAATGGTAACAGCCCGGTGAGCATCAGTGGCGCCAGGAGTGCTACGGAGAGCAATGCGCGGTGGCCGAGAAATAGTGTGGAGAAGCGGGCCAGATAGGCGGCGGTCGCGCCGATCGCCGCGGCGGCGGCGAGGCCCGCCAGTGGCAAACCGATTGGCAGTGCCTGCAGCACTTCCCAGATATTGGGTGCGTTCACCGATAGCGCCGGGAAGGTATCCGCTTGTCCGAAATAAGCCGTCGCGAGATCGCTGACGGGCGACCCTATCGCCCAGGCCGGCAGCAGGGCGACCATGAAGGTCGCGGGTGCGATCAGCCATCTGGCGAAAGGAACGCGACGCTGGATCAGGAGCGCGAGGAAGAAGGGAGCGATGAGGATCGCCTGTGCCTTGAAAGCGAGGGCGAGTCCGCACCAGGCGAGCATGGCGGTATGGCGCCGGTCGACCGCGGCTGCCAGCGCCATGACGCATGGCGTGGCCCACATCGCGTCGCACTGGCCCAATAGCGCCGTGTTGAGCAGCACGCTCGGCATGGCGAACACGAGCGCGGCGGCGCGCTCGGGCTGGGAGACATCGAGCCGCATCAAAAGATGCCGCACTGCGAGCGCCAGTCCGACGGTACCAGCGAGCGACAGCAGCTTGATCTGAACCATCGTCGATACGAGGCCGTTGAACAGGCTCAGTGCGGCGAGCAGATAGAGATAGGGCGGAGTATAACCGGAAAAGGGCTCGGCGAAGGCCGCGACCGGTCCGGTAGCGACGACATGGTCGTACCACGGGATCAGATAGGTAATCATGTCCTTGGCGACGCCCGGCATGGACAGCCACAGGATCGCCGTCGCGATCGCCAGCGAAGCCGGAACCGGCGGCAGGGAGGTGGCATGTGGGCGGGTGACCATTATAGCTTCGTCCATGCCGGCAGCGGGGTTGAAGCGGCGTTAAGATGTGCTTGGCTGCAACGACGGTTGCGCGCGGGCCCGGGCTGTGTTCCACTGCCGTTCAACGACAAGTGCCCTGAATGACAACAGGGGGAGAGGTGGGAGGATGGCGACAGCTGCGGTCGAGCGACCGGTGATTCCGTCGCCACCCGGGTTGCCTGTCGTCGGGCATCTCCACCAGATCGCGCGTGCCGGGCTGATCGGGCATCTTCTCGCCGTCAGCCGCGATTTCCCCGAAGGAATCTTCAAGTTGAAATTCGGCAGCCGGATCGGTCTGTTCGTCACGGCCCCCGATCTGGTTGCTGAACTCTGCGATGAGACCCGCTTCCGCAAGATGCCGGGGCCGGGATTGCGGGTCGTACGCAAATTTGCCGGCGACGGGCTGTTCACCGCCTTCAGCGACGAACCGAACTGGGGGAAGGCGCACCGCATCCTGCTACCCGCCTTCAGTCAGCGCGCAATGCGCGGCTATTTCGATATGATGCTTGAGGTGGCGGACCAGCTTGTCGCCAAATGGTCCCGCCTGTCCGGCACCGACATGCTCGTGGCTGACGACATGACTCGCTTCACGCTGGATTCAATCGCAGTCGCAGGCTTTGGCCACCGCTTCGACAGTTTCGAGAAGGAGGAATTGGACAGCTTCCTTCAGGCGCTGGGGCGGGCACTCGGCGAATCGCTCAACATGATCACCCGCCTGCCGATCCAGCAGCGCTTCGCCAGGAAGGCGATGCGCCAGTATGAGGCCGACATCGCCGAGATGAACGCGCTCGTCGACGGCATCATCGCCGGGCGCCGCCTTCATCCCAACGACGGCAAGGACCTGCTCAACCTGATGTTGAGCGCGGTCGATCCGGAGACGAGCGAGGGGCTCGATGACATCAACATCCGCTACCAGGTGCTCACCTTCCTGATTGCCGGGCACGAGACCACGTCGGGCCTCCTCACCTTCTCGCAACATCTGCTGCTCCGCCACCCGCATGTGCTGGCCCAGGCCTATGCCGAGGTCGACCGCGTCCTCCCGGGCGACAGGCGCCCTGAATACACCGATATCGTGAAGCTCGAGGTGATCGAGCGCGTTCTGAAGGAAGCGATGCGGCTCTGGCCGACCGCACCCGCTTTCAGTGTCGCGCCGTTCGAGGATGTGGTGGTCGGCGGTAAATGGCATCTGCGCAAGGATCGCCCGGTCAACATCTTCTCACCCGGCCTTCACCGCGATCCTTCCGTCTGGGCCGATCCGGAGGAGTTCAACATCGATCGCTGGCTGCCCGAGGCGGAAGCCGCCCGCCATCCGCATGCCTACAAACCCTTCGGCAGTGGTGAGCGCGCCTGCATCGGTCGTCAGTTCGCGATGGTCGAGGCCAAGATGGCGCTTGCGATGGTCCTGCAGAAATTCGCGATCAGCGATCCCCACGCCTACAAGCTGCGCATCAAGGAAACGCTGTCGATCAAGCCGGATGACTTCTACATGCGCGTCCGGCTGCGCAGCCCGCATGAGCGCCTCAGCGTTGCGCCTGTCGAACAGCCGGTCGAGGAAGTGCCGGTCGCCTCGGTCTCTGGCACCGGCCAGCGTTTCGCGGTTCTCTATGGCTCAAGCCTTGGCACGGCGCGCGACATCGCCGAGGAGATCGCGGCGCGTGCCAATGTCGACGGCTTCGAGACGATCGTGCGGTCGATGGACGAAAGCTTCAAGGGCGGCGCGGCACCCGAGGACAAGGTCATCGTCGTCGTTACTGCGACCTATAATGGCCGCGCGCCGGACAGTGCGCTCGCGGTCGAGAAGGCGCTCGATGCCGGCGCGTTCGAGGGCGCTGACTGGGGCGGCGCGCGCTTCGCGGTGCTTGGCATCGGCAACAGCCAATGGCCCAATTACCAGGTCTTCCCCCGGCGGATCGATGCCGCGATCGAGGCCGCCGGCGCAACCCGCCTGCTTCCGCGCGCGGAGGCTGACGGGCAAGGCGATTTCGACGGCGCGGTGGCGGCGTTCGTGCGCAACCTGTGGAAGGCGCTCGGGAGCGACGCCGCGCCAAGCGAGGTCACCTCCAGGCTGTCGCTGCAGATGGTCGATGCCGCAGCCACCCGCGCCGCCGCCCTCCCCGAACATGCACAGCAACTCGGGATCGTCCAAAATGACGAGATGATCCGTCCCGCGGACGACTTGTGGGATTTTTCAAGGGAGCCGCCGCGGCCATCGACCCGCTTCATCCGTATCCGTCTGCCCGCCGGCCAGCGGTACCACACCGGCGACCATATCGCGGTCTACGCCCGTAACCGCCCCGAGCTGGTTGCCCGAGCGATCGACCGGCTCGGGCTTCAGGGCTCGGCCCAGCTCCGGTTGGAAGGGCAAGGCGGCCGCTTCCGTCACCTGCCGCTCGGCCAGACTGTCACCATCCGCCAGTTACTGACTGATTTCGTCGAGTTATCCGATCCGCTGCCCAGGCGCGCGCTGGCGGTGATCGCGGCGCAGACCCGATGCCCTGATACGAAGCACGAACTCGCCCGTCTGGAAGAGGCGTTCGATGCCGAGGTCGGGAGCAAGCGCCTCAGCCTGCTGGACTTGCTCGATCAGCACCCCGCTGCCGAGCTCTCGCTTGATTCCATGGTCGAGCTGTCGGCCGCGATCTCACCGCGCTTCTATTCGATCGCGTCGAGCCCGCTGGTCTCACCCGATGTGGCGGAGTTGATCGTCGGCACCATGGCCGCGCCCGCCTGGTCCGGGCTTGGCGAGCATCGCGGCTTCGCCTCGGGCTATATGCAGAATGTCGCGCCTGGCGATCAGGTGTTTGGCTACGTTCGACGTCCCAACCCGCCTTTCGCGCCGCCCACGGACCCGGGCGTACCGATGATCCTGATTGGTCCCGGCACTGGTTTCGCCCCCTTGCGTGGCTTCATCCAGGAGCGCGCGGCGCAGAAGGCTGCGGGCCGGGGGGTTGCTGCCAGTCTGCTTTTCTTTGGCTGCCGGCATCCGGATCACGATTGGCTCTGCCGCGACGAGATTGAGAGCTGGGCGCGGGACGGGGTGATCGAGCCGTATCTCGCCTTCTCGGCGGTCGAGAGCCACCCTTGGAAATTCGTGCAGGACGCGCTTTGGGCCGAGCAGGAACGCGTCTGGGCCGCGCTCCGCGCCGGTGCGCAAATCTTCATGTGTGGTGACGGCCGGTTCATGGCGCCGGCGGTGCGGGATACGCTGATCCGTATCCAGATGCAGCAGGCTGGCGACGAGCATGCGCAGGGATCCGCGTGGCTGGAGGACATGATCGAGGGCGGGCGTTTCCACCAGGACGTGTTCGGGTTCGGAAAGTGATTATGCCCTCTCCCTCCGGGGAGCGGGAAGAGGAGAGGGAGAGCTGATGCTTCAACTGTCGGGCCAGGACGCCTCCTTCGTCTATCTCGAGACGCCGCACACGCCGATGCATATCGGCTCGGTCGGCGTCTACGATCCCGCGACCGCGCCGGGCGGTTTTGTTCGTTTCAAGGACGTCCTCGCTTTCATCGCCTCGCGCCTCGGCGGCGCGCGCAGCTTCCGCCAGCGACTGGTCCGCGTGCCCTTTGATCTCGATCATCCCTATTGGATCGAAGACCCGGAGTTCGACCTGGAATTCCATGTTCGCCACATCGCGCTGCCCAGGCCCGGCGATTGGCGACAACTCTGCATTCAGGTCGCCCGGCTCCATGCGCGCCCGATGGACCTTGCCAAGCCGCTATGGGAATTCACCATTGTCGAGGGCCTCGATAATGTGGAGGGCCTGCCGCCGGGCTGCTTCGCGCTCGTCTCCAAGGTTCACCACGCGGCGATCGACGGCATGTCCGGGGTCGAGATGTCGGCGGCGGTCCATGATCTGGATGCGACCATGTCCCCGCCCGCGTCAGCCGACGACTGGTCGCCGGAGCATATGCCGAATGTCGCCGACCTTCTGATGCGGAGCTATTTCAATTCGCTGCGTCAGCCGATGCGCGTCGTCGAGACGATCGGCCGCTCGCTCCCTGGCATGGCCCGGCTGTCGGCCAGCGTCACGAAGGGCGAGGTCAGCCTTTCCAACACCGGCCTTGCGCCCAAGACCCGCTTCAATGCCCGGGTCTCGCCGCACCGCGTGTTCGACGCAGTCCCGTTCAGGCTCGCTGAAGTTCGCGCGATCAAGGAAGCAGTGGCCGATGCGACGGTCAACGACGTGATCCTCGCCGTCGTGGGCGGCGGTCTGCGCCAATATCTCGAGGACAAGAATGAGTTGCCGAAGGAATCGCTCACCGCGATGGCGCCCATCTCGGTGCGCGGCGAAGGGGAGAAGGCGGCACTTGGCAATCTCGTCTCGGCCATGGTCATTCCGCTCGGCACGCACATCGCCGATCCGCTCGAGCGGCTGAAATATGTCCATAACGAAGCGGTTAATTCCAAGGCAATGACCAACGCTGTCGGCGCGCGCAGCCTCGCCGACTACAGCCAGCTCGTCCCGTCCGGTCTCGCTGGTCTCGCAGCCCGTCTCTACACGCGGGTCGGTGCGGCCAACACGCACGCGCCGGTGTTCAACACCGTCGTCACCAACGTGCCCGGCAGCCGGGTCCCGCTCTATTTCTGCGGTGCGAAGATGGTCGCGATGTACGGCACTGCGCCGGTGTTCGATTCCATGGGCCTGATCAATCCGGTCTATTCCTACGGCGATACGATCGCGATTTCCTTCACCGCCGATCGGGGCATGATGCCTGATCCGGAGAAATATGCCGCGGCGCTCCAATCGTCGTTCGATGCGTTGAAGGCGGCAACGCTTGGATCGTCCGCGTCAGCGCGGCCGAAGCCGGCCCCCAGGCCCAGGGCCTCAGCCAGACCGGCGCCTGCCTCGGCGCCCAAGACCAAACCGGCGCCCAAGCCGGCACCCCGCAGGAAAGGAGCAGCATGATGGCCGACAAGAAGAACACGACGGAAAAGGTGAAGGACACGATCAACGAGAAGATCGTCGACCCCGCAAAAAAAGCGGGCGAGGCGATGCGTGCCTCCGGCGCCAAGGTCGCGGAGGGCGGATCGACTGTCAGCATGAAGCTGATCGACCAGGCAGAGAGCAACGCCCGCCAGGCCTTTGCGGCGATGCGCGCGGCCGCCGCCGCCAAGGACCTATCCGAGGTGATGAAGGTGCAGGGCGATTATCTGCGCGAGCAAGGCTCTCGCAGCATGAGCCAGGCACGGGAGATCGGCGAGTTGATCATGCAGATCGGTCGCGACGCGGTCGCGCCGCTCAAGGGCAAGGACTGAGCGTGGGCCAAACGCGGTGGAGGGGTACACGGTGCCCCTCCATCATTTGCGGAAGAAGCACATCCTCAC
Organism: uncultured bacterium; assembly: GCA_903884945.1. GTDB lineage: Bacteria > Pseudomonadota > Alphaproteobacteria > Sphingomonadales > Sphingomonadaceae > Sphingomonas. The sequence goes on along the minus strand of CAISGR010000068.1, from coordinate 59,591 downwards.
CGTGCGGGCAGACTTGCGTTAAGCATGCCCTGCGAATGGGTACACGAGCGCTTTCAGGCCGGTGCGCTCGAAAGGCTGCCAAGCGCCCTCGCCCTGCGCCAGACGGTCGGCGACGGCGTAGAGCACTGATGGGTTCACCCCGAGCCCGCAATGGCTGCCGTGCACCTCGATATTGTCTGTTTCCGGCCCGGACGGTTCGACGCAATTCTGCCAGGCCACCACGCCGTCCTCGCGGGAATAGATAGCAGTGGAAGGTACCGGTGGTGGCACCGCGCTCTCGCGCAACTGGTCGCGCACCTCCGGATCGTCGATCTTCTGGCCGGTCAGCATCTCATAGGCGCGCCAGACATTGGTCGCGCGCGGCGTACCGGTGAAGGGGGAGCCGAGCGTGATTACCTGCCGGACAGCCTCGGGGCTGCGTCGCGACAGCTGCCGGGCCATAACGCCGCCCAAACTCCAGCCGACCAGGCTTACTTTGCGTCCCGTAGCGGCATGAATTTGGCCAAGCCGGTCGATCAGTTTCTCGCCTTCCGAGCCGATTGCCCGCGGCCCGAGATTGCGACCCAAGCCCCATTCGTGCGGATCATAACCGAGCCCGGCGAGGAAGCGGCGTAGCACCGTCGTGGAGCGGTCGCTCGTCACGAAGCCAGGCAACACCATCACAGGATGTCCGTCGCCCCGCGGTGCGGTGGCCAGGATCGGTGCGGCCAGACCGAGCGCGCCGAATTCGGCGAGCGCCCTTGGCAGTTCGGTCAGCGCGAGCAGCGCCGAGGGGGCGCGGATCGCTGCCTCGTTGCGGGCCTGTCCAGTCATCTCTTCCCTTCCGTGACGTCGGTCTTAAATGCGCCGACTTGCTATAAGGTTCATTCCTCGAGGCCGAACGCCCGGTGTTGTGCGGAGATGCGGGCGATGTCATGGGCCAGGATCGCGAGGTCATGTGACCTGCCGTTGCGGTCGCGAACATGGTCCTTGAGCAGCGCTTCGGCGCGGAATCCAAGGCTTTCGAAGAGCATCACCGATCCGATCTGGTCCGGTGTCATCTGGGCGGTCAGCTTCTCGACCCCGCGTTCGGTTGCGACGGAATAGATCGCTTCGAGCAGGTCGCGTCCGACGCCCGCACCACGCTTGTCGGGGGACACGAGCAGGCGAATCTCGCCCACATGCGCGCTCCAGCCGAGCGGATCGCGGACCAGCGCTGCGGTTCCGACGAACCTGCCGCTGTCTTCCGCCACCAGGCTGTCGATCCAGCCATTCTCGATCGCTGATTGCCAGGCGTCGACGACGCGGGGATGTTTCAGGTCGCGGCCAAGGAAAAGCAGGTCGTGCTCGGGCAGCGTGTTGGCAAAGGCAAGCATCGCGTCACGATCGCTCGGTGCGAAGCGGCGTATATGGTGGCTCATGTCGATCGTTCCCCCAGCCAGTCGACCAGCTTCGGCCAAAGCCGCTTGATCGCGTTACCCCCGGCGACGAGGCTGACATGCCCGCCCTTCAATGTCACCTGTTCCTTGTCGGTCGAGCCAATCCTGTCGATCAGCGGTGCGGACGCTGCCGACGGCACGATATGATCGTGCTCGGCGGTGACGTGCAGAAAGGGCGACGTGATGGCGGCAAGATCGACCTTGCGGCCGCGGACCTCCATCGTGCCCTTGTGGAGCTCGTTGCCCCACATCAGCTTCTTGGTCGTTTCGCGGAAATATTCCCCGGCCAGCGGCAATGTGTCGCTTGCCCAGCGATCGAACATGCGGAAGGATTTGACGTATTCGTCGTTCCACAGATTGTCGAGCAAGCGGATATTGCCCGCGACCCGCGTTCCCGGGCGCAGCATGTCGAAGGCCGAATACAGATAATCCGACGGGCAATTCCCGAAGGTATCGACCAGCCGGTCGACGTCGAAGAAGCGCTGGTCGGCCCAGGCCTGGAACATCTCCATCCTGGAGAAGTCCACCGGCGTGGTGAAGCATACCAGGTTCTTCATCGGTGCCTCCGGATGGAGTGCTGCCCAGAGCAGCGAAAGCACGCCGCCGAAGCAATAGCCGACGACGGTAAACGCTTCCTCGCCTGTCTCCTGCTGCACCCGCGCGATCGCCGAGGGAATGAAATCGAGGACATAGTCGTCGAGCGTCAGCCCCTTCTCGTCGGCGCGGGGCGGCGTCCAGTCGAGCATGAACACATCATAGCCTGCCTTGAGCAGATACTCGACCAGGCTCTGCCCCGGGACCATGTCGAAGATATAGCCCCGGTTGGTGGTTGCCATCACGAGCAGCAGAGGAACGCGGTACACTTCGTCCGTCATGGGCCGATAGTGATACAGGTTCATGGTGCCCCGCTGGATCAGCAAATCCTTGGGGCTGGCCCCGAGCGTCGGCGCGGGCGACGTGAAATAATCGAGGCCCTTCAAGTTGCGCTGCAGCGCGCGGTCGAACGCGGTACGGGCCTGGTCAAGCAGGTCGGGGGCGCTTGTCCCGGCCACGCTTATCGTCGCGCCATGCTCAAGCCGATTTCGCCGGCTTGCGGGTCCGTCTCGGCTTGGGGCGCTCCGGCGGGGCGATGCCTGCCTGGGTCATCAGCAACGCCTCGATCCGTCCGATCGCTTCCTCGATCCGGCGAACGCGGCCGGAAAGATCCTCCACCTCGCTGCGGCTCGGCATGTTGGCGGCGGCGAGCGCCTTGTCCATGATCTGATGCGCCGCGGATTGTGCAGTCATTGCAGCGCTGTTGGCGCCCTGCATCGCGCGCGAGAATTCCCCGGACTTCATCACCTGCCCGCCGAGTTGATTGGCCATCTGCTCCCATTGGCCGAGCATCTCGCGGAAAAGGGTGCCGGGATCGGGTGTGGTCGTCATGCGACCGGTATCCTTTACCCGCCGGAGCGATCCGTCAAGCGAGCGTGCTGCAGCCCGGCACCGCAGCATCATCGGATATCAGGGCGTCGCGTCGCTTGTCGGCTTCGGCCCCGAGGCGGTTGCATCCAGCGTGGCATCCCCGCCGAGCACGCGATAGAGTGTGACCAGGTTCGTTGCGGCGGTCAGCTGCGTGGTGATGAGTTGGCGCCGGGCCGAGTAAAGCGTCCGCTGCGCGTCGAGGCTTTGCAGAAAGGTATCTATCCCGCCGCGATAGCGCGCGTCTGACAATCGGTAGCTGTCCGCGGCCGCATCAGCGAGCGCGGCACTGGCGCGCGTCTGCTCCGTGATCGTGCCGCGCCGCGCCAGCGCGTCCGAGACTTCACGGAAGGCTGTCTGGATGGCCTTCTCGTAGGTCGCCAGCGCGGCGTCGCGCTGTGCTTCGGAGAGCCGGACGTTGGCGCGGCCAGCCCCGGCGTTGAAGATCGAATAGCTTGCGGTCCCACCAGCCGAATAGCTGAACGACCCGTCGTGAAAGAGCCCGTTGAGCGCGGGACTGGCCAGTCCGAGCAGCGCGGTTAGGGAGATCCGCGGGAACAGGGCCGCCCGGGCAGCACCGATCCCGGCATTTGCGGCGCGCAGCTCATATTCTGCCTGCACGACATCCGGTCGGCGTAGCAGGATGCCCGAATCCAGGCCTGCGGGCAGTTCCGCGACCGTCTTGCCGGCATCGTCGATCGAAGCGGGCAAGAGCGTCGGATCGATCGGCGCGCCGACCAGCAATTGCAGCGCATTCACGTCCTGGGCGAGGTTCGTGGTCTGCTGCGCCAGATCGGACTGGGCGGTGGCCAGTACCGTTTCGGCTTGGCGCAAGTCGGTACGCGGCGCGACGCCACCCTTGAGCCGCGCCCTGGTCAGCGTCACGCTACGCTCGGCGCTGGCCGCCGTATCCTGGGCGATGGCGAGCAGGCTCTTGTCGGCGCCATAGCTCAGCCAGGCGCTGGCGATGTCGCCGACCAGCGTCAGCCGCGTTGCCCGCGCCGCCGCCTCGGTCGCGAAGTAGCGGTCCTGCGCAGCGGTGGTCAGCGATCGAATCCGTCCGAACAGATCGACTTCGAACGCAGTGAGGCCGGCATCGGCGGTGAAGCTGGTGCGCGCGGTGCTCCCGCTACCGCTGTCGGCGCGCGTCGCGCCGGCGGAGGTGGTCACATTGGGCAGCAGGTCGGCGCGCTGGACACGATATTGCGCCCGCGCCGCAGCGATGTTCGCAGCCGCGACGCGCAGGTCACGATTGTTGACGAGCGCTCGTTCGATCAGCCCTTGCAGCCGCGCATCCCGGAAGATGTCGCGATAGGTGACGCTGGGCAGCGTCGCCTCGCTCTGCCGCAGATAGGAATCGCCGACTGGCCATGACGACGGCACCGGCAACTCCGGCCGTGCATAGTGCGGCGCCATCGAGCAGGCGCCGAGCGTGGTGGTGGCGATCAGCAGGGCAATGCGGCGCATCAGATGTTTCCCCCCTCGGGTTGCGCCGGTGGCGGGGCAGGGTGCTCGTGGTGCAGGTGCGCCAGCACGTTGCGGGTGCCCCGGCGGACCAGCACGAAGAATAGCGGGATGTAGAAGATCGCGAGGATCGTCGCGGTCAGCATGCCGCCGATCACCGCCGTGCCGATCGCCACCCGGCTGTTCGCGCCCGCGCCGGTCGAAATCGCGAGCGGCAGCACGCCGAAGATGAAGGCGAGACTCGTCATCAGGATCGGCCGTAGCCGGATCCGCGCCGCCTCGAGCGCCGCCTCGATCACGCGCTTGCCTGATTTCTCCGCCTGCTCGGCGAATTCGATCATCAGGATCGCGTTCTTCGCCGCCAGCCCCATCGTCGTCAGCAGCCCGATCTGCAGATACACGTCATTCTCGAGGCCGCGTAGCGTCACGGCGAACACCGCGCCGACGAGCCCGAGCGGAATGATCAGCAGCACCGCGATCGGGATCGTCCAGCTCTCGTAAAGTGCCGCGAGGCACAGGAACACGACGAGCAGCGACAGCGCATAGAGATAGGGTGCCTGTCCGGACGAGAGTCGTTCCTGGAAAGAGAGCCCCGCCCAGGCGACGCTGGTGCCCGGAAGCTGCGCGGCGAGTTGCTCCATCCTGAGCATCGCGTCGCCCGAGCTCTTGCCCGGCGCGGCCTGGCCCGAAATCTCGTAGGACGAGAAGCCGCCGAACCGGCTGAGCGAGGAGGGGGCCGTGCCCCAGCTGATCTTGGCGAAGGAGGAGAAAGGCGCCATCTGCCCGTCCGATCCCCGCACATACCAGGAGGCGATGTTGTCCGGCGCGGCCCGGTACGGAGCATCGCCCTGGACATAGACGCGCTTCACCCGGCCGCGGTCGTTGAAGTCGTTGACGTAGCGGCCACCCCAGGCGGTAGACAGCGTCGCGTTCACATCCGCCTGGCTGAGGCCAAGCGTGCTGAGTTTCTGCGGGTCGATGTCGACCTTGAGAGTCGGTTGGTCCTCCAGGTCAGTCGGGCGCACTGCCTGCAGGTCGCTGTCGGCGCGCGCCGCCGCGAGCAGCTTGTCGCGCGCCGCCTTGAATTCCTGTCGGCTCAGGCCGCCGGTGTTCTGCAACTCCATCTGGAAGCCGGCCGACTGGCCCAGCCCGCGCACGGCGGAGGGCACGGTCGAATAGAATTCGACGTCGCGCAGCCCGCCCAACGCGGCGGTAGCGCGCCGTGCGATCGCATCGGCACCATTCTTGGTGCCTGGACGTTCGGACCAGTCCTTGAGCGCGACGAAGCCGCGGCCGGTATTCTGGCCACCGCCGCCGCCGCCCGCGACCGTCATGATCGCGTCGGTGTTTTTCGCCTCGGTCTTGAGGAAATAATCCTCGATCTGGCGCTGCGCGATCTGCGTCTTGCCGATCGTCGCACCGGGCGCGAGGTTAAACTGGATGCTGGTGGTCCCCTGGTCTTCGGTCGGCAGGAAGCCGGTCGGCAGTCGGAAGAACAGCAGCGCCAGGATTACCACCACTGCAGCATAGATCAGCAGGAAGATCACCTTGCGATCCACCACTTTGGCGACGGCACCTTGATAGCGCTCGACATTGCGCTCGAACGAGGTGTTGAACCAGATCTTGGCGCGGTCGAGCCTGTGATTGGCCCAGCGGATCCAGGCAAAGCGGCTCTCGCCTTCATCCTCCTTGCGCTTGAGCAGTGTTGCGGTCAGCGCCGGCGTCAGCACCAGCGCGACGACCACCGACAGCACCATGGCCGAGACGATCGTTACCGAGAACTGGCGATAGATCACGCCGGTCGACCCGCCGAAAAAGGCCATGGGCAGGAACACCGCCGACAGCACCAGGGCGATTGCGATCAACGCAACGGTGATCTCGTTCATTGACTCGATCGTCGCATCGCGCGGACTCATGTCCGGATTCTCGTCCATCAGCCGCTCGACATTCTCGACTACGACGATCGCGTCGTCGACCAGCAGTCCGATCGCAAGCACCAGTCCGAACAAGGTCAGCGTGTTGATGGTGAAGCCGGCCGCCGCGAAGATGGCGAAGGTGCCGAGCAGCACGACCGGCACTGCAATCGTGGGGATCAGCGTCGCGCGCCAGCTTTGGAGGAATACGAACATCACGATCACGACGAGGATGATCGCCTCGATCAGCGTCTTCACCACTTCCTCGACGGATAGTTTGATGAAGCCGGTGACGTCCTGCGGGAAATCATAGGCGAAGCCGGCCGGGAATTTCTTCGACTGGGCTGCGATCTCGGCCTTGACCAGTTCGGCGGTCTTCAGCGCATCGGCATTCGGCGCCAGGCTCACGGCGATGCCGGCGCCGGGATGACCGTTGATCCGGCTGACGATGCCATAATTCTCAGCCCCGAGTTCGATCCGTGCCACGTCGGACAGATGAACGGTCGATCCGTCAAGCTGGGTCTTGACCACGATGTTCGCGAACTGCGCCGGGGTCGACAGGCGCGACTGTGCCGTCACGGTCGCGTTCAGCGCCTGCTCGGGGCTGTTGGGTACGCCCCCGACTTCGCCGGCCGCGACTTCGGCATTCTGTGCGGTGATCGCGCTGATCACGTCGCTTGGCATCAGGCTGAAGCTCGCCAGCCGATCGGGGTTCAGCCAGATGCGCATCGCATATTGCGATCCGAACACGTTGATGTCGCCCACGCCTTGCAGACGGCCGATCGGCTCCTGCAGGTTTGAGACTAGGTAATCCGATACATCCTGGTTGGTTCGCGTATCGGTGGTGTCGTAGATCGCGGCGACCATCAGGAAGTCGGGGTTGGACTTGGTGACGGTCAGGCCCTGCTGCTGCACCTGGGTGGGCAGGCGGGACAGGGCCTGCTGCACCCTGTTCTGTACCTGTACCTGGGCGATGTCCGGATCGGTGCCCTTGGCGAAGGTCGCGCTGATCGTGACGCTGCCGCGCGAGCTTGAGTTGGAGCTGAAATAGAGCAGCCCGTCGATCCCAGTCAGCTGCTGCTCGATCACCTGCGTCACGCTGTTTTCGAGCGTCTCGGACGAGGCGCCAGGATAAGAGGCGCGAATGTTGACGTTGGGCGGCGCCACGTCGGGGAACTGTTCGACCGGCAGAGAGAAGATCGCCCCCACGCCCGCGAGCATGATGATGATGGCGACGACCCACGCAAAGATCGGCCGGTCGATGAAAATGCGGGAAATCACGAGCCCGTCAGCCCTTTGTCTGGCCGGAGGCCTGGCCCGGCTTGGCCGGCGTCCTGATCTGCTCGGGGGTGTTCGCCGGAACCGGTTTGACCGGCTGGTTCGGCTTGGTCTTGCCGACGCCCTGGACGATCACCTTGTCGCCGCGATTGAGGCCTGATGTCACCACCCAGTTCGCGCCGATCGCGGCGGTGGCGGTCACCTTGCGCTGGATCGCCTTGTTGCCGGGGCCGACGACATACACGGTCGCATTGCCCTTGGGGTCGCGCGCGACGGCCGGCTGCGGGATCAGGAAGGCGCCGTTGTCGATCGACTGCGCGAAGCTCGCGCGCACGAACATGCCGGGCAGCAACAGGCCCTGGGGATTGGGGAAACTCGCGCGTAGGGTCACCGTGCCGGTCGCTTCGTTCACCATTACCTCGGAGAACTCGACCTTGCCGACATAGCCATAGTCGCTGCCGTCCTCGAGCTTGAGCCGGACATCGGCGCTGGCGGGGCTCTGGCCGCCCGAGGCGAGCGCGCGGCGCAGCTTGAGCAGGTCGGCGCTCGATTGCTGTATATCGACGAACATCGGGTCGAGCCGTTGAATCGTAGCCAGCGGATCGGTCTGGCTGGCGGTAACCAGCGCGCCCTCGGTGAACAGTGAACGCCCGATCCGGCCGCTGATCGGCGCGGGGACATTCGTGAAGCGCAGGTTGATCCGGGCGCTGTCGAGCGCTGCACGCGATTGGGCGACTGCTGCCTCGGCCTGGCGTGCCTGCGCGGCCGCGTCGGTATAATCCTGTTTGGCCACCGCTTCCATGTCGGCGAGTGGCTTGTAGCGATCGGCCTTGACGCGGGTCGCCTCGGCATTGGCAGCGGCGCTGGCAAGGTTGGCGCGCGCCTGGTTGGCGGCGGCGATATAGACGCTGGGATCGATCTGATAGAGTGTCTGCCCCTGCCGGACGAGCGAGCCTTCGGTGAAAAAACGGCGGCGGATGATGCCCGACACCTGCGGGCGCACTTCCGAGCTCTGATAGGCGGTGGTGCGCGCCCCCAGTTCGGTCATGATCGGCACCGAGGTCGGCTGGATGATGATGTAGCCGACCTCCGGCGGCCCGGATGGGCCACGCCTGCCACCCTGCGATTGGCTAGTGCTTTTGCCGCAGCCTGCGAGCAAGGCGAGTGCCGCCACCATGGTGAGTGACAGCGGGAGTGTCCGCAGGGCGCGAGCAGGGGCAAGCGGTTGCAACGTCATTCAGTCTCCATCGCCTCGGATTGCGTCGCACCCAATGGCGCGACCATGTCGCGCCATTGGGTGCCAACGACGTCGGCCAAATTCTCGTTCCTGGCCGCGTCGCCGCGACCAGACCCTTCATTATCCTATTTCCTATATCCTATCGAAGTTTCGCGATAGAAAGGCCATCGGCCTTTGCACGATCTTTCGTGGACTCCTCGCTGCGCTTGAGCGCTTTCGCAATTGCTTTCAGCGCCATGCCCTTCTTCGCGAGGGTATGAAGCTTCTGGATCTCTTCGCTGGTCCAGGGTTGCCGATGTCGTTCGAAACGGTCTTCGCTCATGCTGGCCTCGTCTTCCGCTTGAGGGACACCAGTGCCAGGTCGAGGGCGGACAGGAAGCGGGAGCGATCGGTCCGGGAAAAGGGCGCGGACCCGCCGATCGCATCGCCGCCGGCGCGCAGGTCAGCCATGATCGCCCGGGTTGCGATCGCTGCCCCGATCGAGCTGGTGGTAAAGGGTTTGCCGGTCGGCGCGATCACCGTGGCGCCAGCCTTGAGGCAGCGGCTCGCCAGCAGGATGTCAGTCGTCACTACCACGGCGGAAGCGTCGGCCCGCTCCGCGATCCAGTCGTCCGCTGCGTCGAAGCCATCGCTCACCACCACTCGTTCGACGAGCGGATGAACCGGAATACGCATGATGGAGTTGCTGACGATCGCCACGGGCACCTCGTGGCGAAAGGCCACTTTGTAGACCTCGTCCTTTACGGGGCAGGCATCGGCATCCACAAGGATTCGGATTGTCGCAAAGTGTGTCAGGCTTCCGGCTCCCCCTCCGCGCGCGCGACGGCGACGATTTCGATCGCGTCCGGCACGCCATTATAGTCGAGTTGTTCGCCGGCCCCGGCCCCGATCATCGCGTGCGCCAGCGGTGCGGTAAAGGCGATCTTGCCCGTCGCCGGGGCCGCCTCGTCGCTGCCGACGATATCGATCTGCCGCTCCTTGCCGTTCATGCGGAAGGTCACGCGCGTTCCAAATGCGACCTCGTCGCCGTCCGGCAAAGGGGCGAGGATCGCTGTCGTCTGTCGCGTGTTCCAATAGCGCAGTTCTCGCTTCAGCACCTCACGCGCCGCGTCATCACGCTCCTGTTCAATGGCGACGCCGAGCGCGGTTACGCGCGCGTCGATCATTGCGCGGCCACGTGCCGTCACCAGGTTCGGCCCCGGCGGCAGCGGCAGCTCGAACTTCGGTTCCTTGTGTTCTTCGTCGCTTTCGCGGCGGAAGGCGACGCTCATGCCAGTCTCCCCTGGCCGGAATTGGCCAGTTCATCCGATCCGGCGCTCGATGGAGCACCGGGCGGCGCGCGTCCAGTCGCCGCGTCCCTCAACCATCCAAGCACTGCGTCGATCCGCGCCAGTCGGCGCATGTCGCTGTGCGTTACCAGCCAGAAGCTGCGCTGGATATCGACCTGCTCCGGAAACAGCATAGCTAGCCCCTGATCCTGGTCGCCGATGAAGCGCGGCAGCACGCCGATTCCGGCGCCGCTGGCGATCGCGCGATACTGCACGTTGATGCTGGTCGAGCGGAGGCTGGCGTCGAGCCCCGGCGCCACCTCGCCGAGATAGTCGAGTTCGGGCGAATAGAGGAATTCGGGCACATAGCCGATCAGCGCATGGCGCCCGAGTTCCCCGATCGAGCTGACCGGGCCATGCTCGTCGAGATAGGTTTGCGCAGCGTACAGCCGCAGCCGATAGTCGACCAGCTTGGCCGCGATCAGCCGGCCGTGGCGCGGCCGCGCCATCATCACCGCGACATCCGCCTCGCGCTTCGAGGGATTGAGAAAGCCCGAAGCGGTGACCAGATCGAGCCTGATATCGGGATGCCGCGCCCGGAACTCGGGCAGGCGCGGGGCGAGGACCCAGGTCGCAAAGCCCTCGGCGACGCTCAGGCGTACGTGTCCGGTCGCCTGGGTCGAGCCGCCGCCGACCTCGCCCAGGGCGTTGAGGGCAGTGCTTTCGATCGTTTCCGCATGCGCGAACAGCGCCTGACCCTGCTCGGTCAGGCGGCGTTCGCCCGCCTCGACCTCGAACAATTCTGACTGGAGCGCGGTCGCGAGCTGCCTCAGCCGGCGCCCCACCGTGGTCGCGTCCATCCCGAGCGACCGCGCCGCCGGCGCCAGTTGCCGCGACCGCGCTACCGCAAGGAAGATCCGCAAATCGTCCCAATCGAACATTACGCCATGACCTTGCTATCCGAAGTGCCCGACCAGGCCGCACATCGCCACACCCGGCTCAGCCCGTGGCACTGCCGCTGCATATTTGCAGCCCCTACATGCACACCGTGCGCCTTGCCTGCAAATTTCCCGAGCGTATGGAGGTGCCAAACCAGTTTCGGAGAGAGCCAGTCATGCGCATCATCGATCATCATGTCGTCGGCTTCAGCGGTGGCAGTGCCGGCCGAACCGGTGACGTGTTCAACCCGAACACCGGTCAGGTCCAGGCGACCGTGAACCTTGGCGATCAGGCCGTGCTCGAGGCGGCGATTGCCGCTGCGCAGAAGGCGCAACCCGGCTGGGCGTCGACCAATCCGCAACGCCGCGCCCGCGTGATGTTCAATTTCAAGGCTTTGGTCGAGAAGAACATGGACGAACTCGCCGCGTTGCTGTCATCCGAGCACGGCAAGGTGATTGCGGATTCGAAGGGCGACATCCAGCGCGGGCTCGAGGTGATCGAGTTCTGCTGCGGCATTCCGCATGTGCTGAAGGGCGACTATACCCAGGGGGCGGGACCCGGGATCGACGTCTATTCGATGCGCCAGCCGCTCGGCATCGGCGCGGGCATCACCCCGTTCAACTTCCCGGCGATGATCCCCCTGTGGATGTCCGGCGTCGCAATCGCGACCGGCAATGCCTTCATCCTCAAGCCCAGCGAGCGCGATCCGTCAGTGCCGGTGCGGCTCGGCGAGCTGTTCCACGAGGCCGGCCTGCCGGAGGGCATCTTCCAGGTCGTGCACGGCGACAAGGAAATGGTCGACGCGATCCTCGATCATCCCGCCATTGCGGCGGTCAGTTTTGTCGGCTCGTCCGACATCGCCCATTATGTCTACAGCCGCGGCGTCGCGGCGGGCAAGCGCGTCCAGGCGATGGGCGGCGCCAAGAATCACGGCATCGTCATGCCCGACGCTGATCTCGACCAGGTCGTGGCCGATCTGTCGGGCGCTGCCTTCGGATCGGCCGGCGAGCGCTGCATGGCGCTGCCGGTGGTCGTGCCGGTCGGCGAGAAGACCGCGGTGGCGCTACGCGAAAGGCTGATTCCCGCGATCGCCGCGCTGCGTGTCGGCGTCTCGACCGACAAGGATGCGCATTACGGTCCGGTCGTGAACGCCGCGCACAAACAGCGTATCGAGAACTGGATCCAGACCGGCGTCGACGAAGGCGCCGAGCTGGTGGTCGACGGTCGCGGCTTCGAATTGCAGGGGCACGAGAAGGGTTTCTTTATCGGTCCGTCGCTGTTCGACCATGTCACGCCGGACATGCAGGCGTACAAGGAAGAGATTTTCGGCCCCGTGCTGCAGATCGTCCGGGCCAAGGATTTCGAACATGCCCTGCGCCTGCCGAGCGAGCATCAGTACGGTAACGGCGTCGCGATCTTCACCCGCAACGGGCACGCGGCGCGCGAGTTCGCCGCGCGCGTCAATGTCGGCATGGTCGGCATCAACGTGCCGATCCCGGTGCCGGTCGCCTATCACACCTTTGGCGGCTGGAAGCGCTCGGCGTTCGGCGACACCAACCAGCACGGCATGGAAGGCGTGAAGTTCTGGACCAAGGTGAAGACAGTCACGCAACGCTGGCCCGACGGCGGTGTCAATGATCTTGGGGGCGACGCCGCTAACGCCTTCGTCATCCCGACCATGGGGTGAGGCGCTTGAGGGGGCGCCTCGACCTTCATTGCTGCGGGCGCGTCAGCACCCGCGGCAATGGGCTTCAGGCTCTTGCCGTCTCCCCAGCCAGAGCCTTGCGCGATGCCACCGATTCGAACCGCGCGTGATATTTCGGATGCTCGGTGCCCATCCACCGGTCCCACCAGGTGAAGTAGAGCCCGAAATTATAGCGGCCCTCGCTGTGGTGCAGGTCGTGGTGCGTGGTTGTGGTCAGCCAGCCGGTCCAGGGCGACCGGGTAAAGCCGGACCAGGCCAGCTCATGCCCAGAATGGCCGATCGCGTTGCGCGCGATCTGGTGGCCGAGGAAGATGAACACCGCGAGTGGATACATCGGCCCGAACAGCGACAGGATGAGCAGGGCGATCGGCACGTACAGCGCCTCGAACACGGCTTCGATCGGCGCAAAGGCATAGGATGCCCAGGAGGTCGGGGTGCGCGACTGGTGGTGCGCGGCGTGCGCACGGCGGAACAGCGCGCGCAGATGAAGCCCGCGGTGCATCCAGTAGAACCAGGCATCGTGCGCAATTACCAGCGCGACCAGTTGCAGCGCGATCAGCCCCGGATTGAAATCGTGCGCGACGGTGATGATGCCGCCAGCGATCAGTGCGAAGGCGATCAAGTCGACAACGCCGAAGACCGCGATTGTCTGCACCGACAGCGTCAGCTCGCGCCGGCGGTCGGCCATGGTCGCCGTGCGTTGTTGGATGCGGCGCGGCGCGGTCCAGCGGCGCAGCAGCCAATACAGAAGCGCGATGCCCGCAGCCCCGATCAGGTATCGCGTCATCTCGACAGTGAAGCTGTGCAGCCAATGCTCGCCGATGGTTTGCAGGGTTCCAATCACGCTGGGGCTCCGTTCGATTGCGGTCGGTTGCCTGCCTATCCGGCCGCGTCTTCGGAGGCTGCGCGGGCCCGAAAAATGCCGATCGATTTCGGAATCGATCGTGTTTTTTCAGTTCCGCACAATGTTCGTACGGCGATATTCGCTCGGCGACTGGCCGACGGTCTCGCGGAACGCGCGGTTGAACGGCGCGAGCGATCCATAGCCCAGGTCCATCGCGATGGTCAGGATCGGCAGGTCGACATGCGTCGGATCGACCAGCAACGCCTTGGCCTCGCTGATGCGATGATGGTTCAGGAAAGCCGAGAAGTTGCGATAACCCAGGCGCTGGTTGATGAGGCTGCGCAGCCGGTGCTCGGGCGTTTCCAGCAGCTCGGCCAGACCGCCGATACTGAGCCCCGGCTCGCGATAAACCGCGTCGGCGATTGCGGCTTCCAGCTTGCGGTTGAGCACATGCTCGGACGGGCTGAAACTGGGCGCGGGCTGCGGCTCGGGCCGTGCAGGATCGAACAGCAGATCGGGATCGCTCTGCAGCAGTGCAACGCCCATGGCAGTCGTCGCGATCAGGATCGCGGCGGACTGGGCGATGGCGATGTCGGAGCCGGCACCGCGGAAGCCGAAGAACGCCTCCAGCGCGATCACGATAAAGGCCAGCGCACCGACCACGATCACGAAGCCGACGCGCAACTGGCGGCGCTTTTCGATCAGGTCGTCTCCGCGCTCACGAAGTGCGATCAGGATGGCATGGCCGGTCAGCAGCAGCGATACGCCGCGCTGGACCAGCGCGATCCAGGAGCGCGCTTCAACATTGGTATAGCCGGCGAAGAAGAAGCAAGCCCAGCAGCCGAACGTGACCACCAGGGCGGCGATCGCTGCGCGCCGATCGATCGCGCGTTCGAACAGCAGATGGGCGAATACCCACAACATCAACGGTACCGACTGGGAATTCAGTTGGACCAGCGACCAGAACGGTCCGCGCAGCGGCCCGAAGGATTGCGCCGTGAGCGTCAGATAGGAAGCCACGCCCAGCAACAGCGTCGCCGTCGCCAGCCGTATCGGCCGCGGCGCACTGCCACGTCCGATCACCAGCGCGATCAGCAGCAACTGGCCAATCGCCAGAACGCGCATCACCGTATCGAGAAGGACGAGTCCCGTCATATCGCGGGCGTTATGGCTTGGCGGTCCCACCTCGTCCATTGTCCCGATCCGGGATGTAGGAATCATCCCTCGGGCGGGATAGAGCGACGTCATGGCTTCGCTCGCTCCCTTTCGCTTCCGGTGCCTCGCCCGCAGGTCGACATCGCTTCAGGTGGCGGCGACACGAACGCCGATATGCTGAGGGCATTGCGCCTTTTGTTCGTCCTGCTGGCTGTGGCGGGCGTCGTGCTGCCGATTCCGGGTGCGGTGCGGACGGGCGCGGTCGATCGCGGCAGCATCGGCCCCGCCGGGGGCGGCGACCGCAAGTTGATCGCGCTCAGTTTCGACGATGTGCCGCGCGGACCCGGCGCCTTCTACACCAAGGAGCAGCGCACCATCCGGCTGATCGCTGCCCTGAGCGAAGCCGATGTTCGGCAGGTGGCCTTTTTTCTCAATCCCGGGCGCATCAGCGCGGGGGACGGAGCGGAAGAGCGGATCGCCGCTTACACCGCCGCGGGCCATGTCCTTGCTGATCACACCTTCTCGCATCGTGATCTCAGCGCCGTGACGGCGCCCGCCTTCCTCGCGGATATCGACCGGTCCCAGGCCTGGCTGAGAGGCCGCAAGGGCTATCGGCCATGGTTCCGTTTCCCCGGGCTCAATCAGGGCGGCCGGGATACGGCAAAGCGGCGGGTCGTGCTGGACGGGCTCGCCGCGCGCCATCTGATGGTCGCCGGCGTGACGGTCGACGGATCGGACTGGTATCTCGATCGCCTCGCCCAGGATGCCCAAAAGGCCGGCAAGTCGATGAACCTGGACGGCCTGCGCGACCTCTATGTCGAGACGATGGTCCAGTCGGCGGATTTTTCGGACGCGCTGATGCGCCGGTCGATCGGGCGATCGCCCGCGCATGTCCTGCTGCTCCACGAGACCGATCTCACGACCCGCTATCTCGGCGCGCTGATCGACGGGTTGCGCAAGGACGGGTGGCGTATCGTGCCCGCCGATACGGCCTTTGCCGATCCGATCTATCACGGCGAACCGGACATTCCCTTCGACAATGGCACGGTTTCCGAAGCGATCGCGTGGGAGAGGGGGATCACCGGCCCGCGCTGGTATGAGCGTAATGACATGAAGGTCGCGAGCGCCCTGTTCGAACAACGCGTGCTAGGCCAGGTCGCGCCGACGCGCGCACCGGCGGCGGCATCCGCTCCCACGCCAAAGCCCGACGCGCAGACCGCTGCCGCCCGGCGTCTCGACTGGCTGCGCCGCGTCGCCGCGCGGCACCGACAATGTGCTGCCCGGCGTGGCCGTGCGCATCGCCTTTGCCAGGAACTCGCCGCTTCAGCGGATCGTATCCACCTTTCAGGAACCCGTTCATGACCACCCAGTTCGATCTCACCGACGATCAGCGCGAAATCCAGGATCTGGCACGAAAATTCACTGCCGATCGTATCACGCCCTTCGCCGCGGAGTGGGACGAGAAGCACATCTTCCCGCGCGACACGATCAAGGCAGCCGCCGAGCTCGGCTTCGCCTCGATCTACGTCTCGGAGGAAAGCGGCGGCATCGCGCTCGGTCGGCTTGAATCGGCCCTCATCATGGAGGCGATGGCCTATGGCTGCGCCTCGACCAGCGCTTTCATCTCGATTCACAACATGGCGTCCTGGATGATCGATCGTTTCGGCAGCCAGGCGGTGAAGGAGAAGTATCTGCCGCGCCTCGTCGTGATGGACGAGATCGCCAGCTACTGCCTGACCGAACCCGGTTCCGGTTCGGACGCAGCAGCGCTCAAGACCAAGGCGGTGAAGGACGGCGACGACTATATCGTCACCGGTTCGAAGCAGTTCATTTCGGGGGGTGGCGAGAACGAAATCTACGTCACCATGGTCCGCACCGGGGAGGACGGCCCCAAGGGCATATCGTGCCTCGTGATCGAAAAAGGCATGCCTGGCGTCAGCTTCGGTGCCAACGAGCGCAAGCTGGGCTGGCATTCGCAGCCGACCGCGCAGGTCATCTTCGACGGTGTCCGCGTGCCAAAGGAAAATCTCGTGGGCGCTGAAGGCGAGGGCTTCCGCATCGCGATGATGGGCCTCGATGGTGGCCGGCTCAACATCGGCGCCTGCTCGCTCGGCGGGGCGCAGCGCTGCCTCGACGAAGCCGTGAGATATACGAGGGAGCGCAAGCAGTTCGGCACTGCCATCGCTGATTTCCAGAACACGCAGTTCATGCTCGCCGACGTGGCCACCGAGCTCGAGGCGGCCCGCGCGCTGCTCTACATGGCAGCGGCCAAGGTCACTGCCAATGCGCCCGACAAGACCAAATTCGCCGCTATGGCAAAGCGCCTCGCCACCGACACCGGATCATCCGTCGCGGACCGCGCGTTGCAGCTGCATGGAGGCTATGGCTATCTGATGGATTATCCGATCGAACGCTTCTGGCGCGATCTGCGGGTCCACTCGATCCTAGAGGGGACCAATCAAGTGATGCGCATGATCGTTGGACGCGAGTTGACCCGCCAATGACCTCCGACGTCCTCACTTTGCGCGACGGCAGGACGGCCCGCATCCGGCTCAACCGGCCCAAGGCGATCCATGCGCTCAACACTGCGATGTGTACCGAGATCCTGGCTGCGCTGGAGGCGTGGCGGATCGACCTCGATGTTGAAGCGGTCCTGATCGACCATGCGGAAGGCCGGGGCTTTTGTGCGGGCGGCGACATCCGCATGCTCGCGGAAAGCGGCGCGAAGGACGGTGCCGAGGCCCGGGCGTTCTTCCACACCGAATATCGGATGAACCATCGGCTCTTCACCTATGCCAAGCCCATCGTCGCTTTCATGGATGGCATTACCATGGGCGGCGGGGTCGGTCTGTCGCAGCCCGCGAAGTTCCGCGTCGCGACCGAGAACACCCGCCTGGCCATGCCGGAAACCGGGATCGGCCTGTTCCCTGATGTCGGCGGGGGCTGGTATCTTTCGCGTCTGCCGGGCCGCACCGGCCAGTATCTCGCGCTGACCGGGCACCGGCTCGACGGCGCCGAGTGCCTCGCGCTCGGCCTTGCCACCCATTATCTCGCGAGCGAAGCGCTGGACGAGGCCAAGGCGAGCATCGCTGCCGAGCCGCAGCGGATCGATGCCATTTTGACCAATCTTTCCCGCCATGTGCCGGACGCCCGAATTCTCGCGCACCGCGAGGAGATCGACCGGCTGTTCTCCTCGGATACGCTCGAGGACGTCTTCGCTGCTCTCGAAGCGGATTCGGGCGAGTGGGCGCGACAACAGCTGGCCACGCTGCGCACCAAGTCGCCCCAGACGATGAAGGTCTCGCTCCGTCTGCTCCATGAAGGCGCGACGATGCCGACTTTCGAGGACGAGATGCGCCAGGAATACGCCGTCGGCGCGCATGTCGTTCAGCGCCACGATTTCCTCGAGGGCGTGCGCGCGGTGATCGTCGACAAGGACAATGCCCCGCGCTGGAATCCGCCGACGCCCGAGGGCGTCACCGATCACGTCATCGACCAGATTTTCGCGCCCTTGCCCGATGGCGAGGCGTGGACGCCCGCATAAGGAACCGCTCATGGCAGATTACGAAACCATCCTCGTCGAACAGCGTGGCGCCGTCACGCTGATCACGCTCAACCGTCCCCAGGCGCTCAACGCGCTCAACAGCCAGGTGCTCGCGGACCTGACCGTGGCGACCGCCGCCTTCGATGCCGACGACAGCCAGGGCTGCGCGGTTCTCACGGGCAGTGAAAAGGCTTTC
Organism: uncultured bacterium; assembly: GCA_903884945.1. Classification (GTDB taxonomy): domain Bacteria; phylum Pseudomonadota; class Alphaproteobacteria; order Sphingomonadales; family Sphingomonadaceae; genus Sphingomonas. The sequence continues at coordinate 41,169 of CAISGR010000068.1, read as the reverse complement.
GCCGCCGGCGCCGACATCAAGGAAATGCAGGCCCAGGGCTTTGCCGACATGTACCGGCACAATTTCTTCGCCGGCTGGGAGAAGTTCACGGCGACGCGCAAGCCGATCATCGCCGCCGTCGCCGGCTTCGCGCTCGGCGGCGGCTGCGAGCTTGCGATGATGTGCGATTTCATCCTGGCCGCCGACACCGCGAAGTTCGGCCAGCCCGAGATCAAGCTTGCCGTTGCCCCCGGCATGGGCGGCTCGCAGCGCCTTACGCGTGCTGTCGGCAAGGCCAAGGCAATGGAAATGTGCCTCACCGGCCGGATGATGGGTGCCGAGGAAGCCGAACGCGCGGGCCTGGTCAGCCGTATCGTCCCGGCGGCGGAACTGGTCGACGAAGCAGTCAAGGCAGCCGCCGCGATCGCGTCGATGGCACCGCTTGCCGTCAGGGCCAACAAGGAGATGGTGAACGCTGCGTTCGAGACCGGCCTCGCCATGGGCGTCCAGTTCGAACGGCGTCTGTTCCATGGCCTGTTCGGCACGGCGGATCAGAAGGAAGGCATGGCGGCGTTCATCGAGAAGCGCCCCGGCAACTGGACGGGGAAATAGCATGGCACGCGTCGGATTCATCGGGCTTGGCAATATGGGCGGTGGCATGGCCGCGAACCTTGCGAAGAAAGGGCATGACGTACGTGCCTATGATCTCTCGGCCGAGGCGCTCGATCGGGCGAAGGCGGCCGGCTGCCTGCCGGCTAACAGCGCGGCGGACGCTGCCGAAGGCGCCGAGGCAATCGTCACCATGCTGCCGGCGGGCAAGCATGTCGAACAGGTCTATGCCGAGAGCATCTTCGGCAGCGCGCCGCCGTCCGCTATCCTGATCGATTGCTCGACGATCGATGTGGCGACCGCGAAGCGCATCGCGGAGGCGGCGCTCGCGAAGGGCCTCCAGGCAGTCGACGCGCCCGTCTCGGGCGGGATCGGCGCAGCCAATGCCGGCACGCTCACCTTCATTGTCGGCGGCAGTGCCGAGGCCTTTGATCGCGCCCAGCCATTCCTTGCCGACATGGGCAAGGCGGTGATCCATGCCGGCGTGAGCGGCACCGGGCAGACCGCCAAGGTGGCCAATAACATGTTGCTCGGCGCGACTATGATCGCGACCTGCGAGGCGTTCCTGCTCGCACGGAAACTCGGGCTCGATCCGCAGAAATTCTTCGATATCGCCTCGATCTCCTCCGGCCAGAGCTGGTCGATGACCAGCTATTGCCCGGTTCCCGGCGTCGGCCCCGATACGCCTGCCGATCACGATTATCAGGGCGGCTTCGCGACCGCGCTGATGCTCAAGGATCTGCGCCTTGCGATGGAAGCCGCCGCCGGTGTTCATGCCGACACCCCGATGGGTGCGAAGGCCGCCGAGCTTTACGAAAAGTTCGCGGCGGCGGGGCAGGGCGGCCTCGATTTTTCGGCGATCATCAGGATGCTCGATACGCCAGCGTGAGCGGTCGCTGTCGGTCGCGCGGCGATTGCGGGTTGCGGCAGATGATATATCCGTTATTCTGGATATATGGAAAAGATATTGGCGCTCGCGGCGCTCGGGGCGCTGTCGCAGGAGACACGGCTCGATACGTTCAGACTGCTTGTCCGGCATGAGCCGACCGGGTTGCCGGCCGGAGAGTGTGCGCGCCTTCTGGGCGTACCGCAAAACACCATGTCCGCGCATCTCGCGATCCTCGCCAGGGCGGGGCTGGTCGCGTCTGAGCGACGCAGTCGCTCCGTCATTTACCGGGCCGATCTGGAGGGACTTCAGGCGCTCACCCTGTTCTTGATCAAGGATTGCTGCGGGGGCGCCACCGAAGTGTGCGCGCCGCTCGTCGGCGAACTGCTGCCTTGCTGCTGAGCGACACCAGCGCTGGAGACCCGAAATCAGAGCCCGAAACCCGGCAGCCGAAATCGCCGGGTTCGTCACCCCGTCCACCATGCTGCGGAAGGCAATAGCGCATGTCGACTGACATCGTCATCTATCACAACCCGGAATGCGGCACATCGCGCAACGCGCTGGCGATGATCCGCAACGCGGGCATCGAACCGCATGTGATCGAATATCTGAAGACTCCGCCCGCCCGCGCTCTGCTCGTGCAGTTGCTCGACCGGGCGGGCATGACGCCGCGGGCGTTGCTGCGCGAAAAGGGGACGCCCTATGCGGCACTCGGGCTGGAGAACCCCGCATTGTCGGACGAAGCGCTGCTGGATGCGATGATGGAGCACCCGATCCTCATCAACCGCCCGCTGGTCGTATCGCCGCTTGGGGTGAAACTCTGCCGTCCGTCCGAAGCAGTACTCGATCTGTTGCCTGCGCCACAACTGGCCGCCTTCACCAAGGAAGATGGGGAGCGCGTGGTCGATGCTTCCGGGCAGCGGGTCGCATGACCTCGCCCGATACCGGGCCCGGGCGGCTGTCCTTCCTCGATCGTTACCTGACACTGTGGATCTTCGCGGCAATGGCCCTGGGTGTGCTGCTGGGCACGGCCTTCACCGGCCTGCCAGGTGCGTTGAACCGGCTGTCCTGGGGAACGACCAACATCCCCATTGCCATCGGCTTGATCCTGATGATGTATCCGCCCCTCGCGCGCGTGCGATACGAGGACCTTCCCACGGTCTTTTCGGACAAGCGCGTGCTCGCGCTGTCGCTCGTCCAGAACTGGCTGATCGGGCCGGTGCTGATGTTCGGGCTGGCCGTTCTCTTCCTGCGCGATCGGCCGGACTATATGACCGGGCTTATCCTGATCGGGCTGGCGCGGTGCATCGCGATGGTGCTGGTCTGGAATCAGCTGGCGAAGGGCGACGGTCAATATGTTGCCGGGCTGGTGGCGTTCAATTCGATCTTCCAGATCCTGTTCTTCAGCGTTTACGCCTGGTTCTTTCTGACAATTCTTCCGCCGCTGCTCGGGCTGCAGGGCAGCGTGGTCGATGTGAGTATCTGGACGATCGCCGGGGCAGTGCTAGTCTATCTCGGGATACCCTTTCTTGCAGGCTTCCTGACGAGACGCCTGCTCGTCGCGCGCAAGGGGGCGGCCTGGTACGAGCAGCGCTTCCTGCCGCGGATCGGCCCGATCACGTTGGTAGCGCTGCTGTTCACGATCGTCGCGATGTTCAGCCTGAAGGGCGGCGATGTCGTTCGCCTGCCAATCGATGCCCTGCGCATCGCCGTACCCCTGACGCTGTATTTCCTGATCCAATTTCTGATCAGCTTCTGGATGGGGCGCCTGATCGACGCCGATTATCCGCGTACGACAGCGATCGCCTTTACGGCTGCGGGCAATAATTTCGAGCTAGCCATCGCCGTAGCGATCGCTGCCTTCGGGCTCGCCTCGCCGGTCGCCTTCGCTGCGGTCATCGGGCCGCTCGTCGAGGTGCCGGTGCTGATCCTGCTGGTCCATGTCGCCCTGCGGCTGGGCCGGCGCTGGTTTCCGGTGACGGCACCGGGCGGAGGCAGGGCATGAACCGGCTTCGGACCCTGGCCGACCCAGACCATCTTCCCGCGCTCGATCCGCGTTTCGCTGATCGCCGGCCAGCGTTTGGCCTCGGGGCAGAGAATCCGCCGCCTCGTATCCTGCTGCTTTACGGCTCTCTGCGCGAGCGCTCCTATTCCCGGCTCGTGGTGGAGGAGTCGGCGCGACTGTTGCAGTACTTCGGTGCCGAGACGCGGATCTTCGATCCCGCCGACCTGCCGCTGCCCGACCAGGTCGCCAATGACGACCACCCGGCGGTCGCGGAGTTGCGCGCGCATTCGCTCTGGTCCGAAGGCCATGTCTGGTGCAGCCCGGAGCGGCATGGCCAGGTGACCGGCATCATGAAGGCGCAGATCGATCACCTTCCGCTCGCGATGGGCGGGATGCGCCCGACACAGGGCCGCACCCTCGCGGTCATGCAGGTGTCCGCCGGTTCCCAGTCCTTCAACAGCGTCAACACGCTGCGCCTGCTCGGCCGGTGGATGCGGATGTTCACCATCCCCAACCAGTCGAGCGTCGCCAAGGCCTTTGCCGAGTTCGACGAGACCGGGCGGATGAAGTCGTCGAGCTATTACGACCGGATCGTCGACGTGATGGAGGAGTTGGTGCGCTTCACCATCCTGCTGCGTCCGCATGTCGAGCAACTGGTCGATCGCTATTCGGAACGGAAGAGCGCCGGTGTTCCCATCGACCCCGCACGCGATCTCTCGGCGCTCGCGACCGCCCCGCAACTCCCGCGGAAGTAATGCGGGCTACGCCGGGACGGCGATACCATTTGCCGGCTTGGCGGAAACGGCGCCTTCATGCTGGATGCACATTGCGGCTGCCTGGTTGGCGATCTGCAGGATATCGTCCCATTCACGCCCGTCGCTGAGCAAGGCGGTGATGACACCGCAGAAGCAGTCGCCCGCGCCGGTCGTGTCGACCACCTCACGCACCACGACTGCCGGCACATGGATCAGCCGATCGCGTCCGACCAGGACCGCACCGGCCGAGCCCAGTGTCACGATCGCGATCTGGTCGGGGCGGACGAGCAATCGTCGTGCGGCGGCTGCGTCATCCGGCGTCGATACGACGCTGTCGCTCGACAGGAAGGTGGCGAGCTCCACCTGATTGACGATCAGGACATCGATGCCTTCGAACAAGGTCCGGGCAGCGGCCACCGCCGGCGCTGCGTTCAGCACGCAGATGGCTCCGCGCGCTGCGGCATGGGTGAAGAAACGCGCGACGATATCGACCGGCGTCTCGAGTTGTGCCAGCGCCACGCGCGCATCATGCATGACATTGCCAGCCGGAAGGGCGAGGCGCGCATTCGCATTGGGCGCGACAATGATATGATTCTCGCCCGCCGTGCTCAACGTCACATAGGCCGCACCGGTCAGCTGGCTTTCGAGTATCGCCACATCGCTTACGTCGACACCGTTGGACCCGAGATAGTCCCGCAACACGCGACCGGCGGCATCGTCGCCGACCGCGCCGATCATGCGCGTGGGGATCCCGGTCCGGGCCGCCGCGATCGCCTGGTTGGCGCCCTTTCCGCCTGGCGCCTGGAAGGTGCGCGTCGCCGCCAGCGTTTCGCCGGCGCGGGGCAGCGTATCGACCAGCATGAAATGGTCGAGGTTGATCGATCCCAGCACGCAGACGCTCATGCCGGCGCCTTTGCACGCCCGCCGGTCAGGACCATTGCATCTTCTTCATCGAGCGCGACCGGTGTTCCGCCGCGGATCAGCGCAGCGAAGGCCTCGTCGGGCATCATGATCGTCAGGGTGTAGAGCTTGCTGGCGCCGACATTCTCGACGACATGCTCAGCGCCCGGGCGGAGCAACAGGGCATCGCCCTTCGCGACCGGCGTGGATCTGCCCTCGCAATGCGCGATGCCTTTCCCGTGCAGGACGTAGAAGAATTCATGGGCGACACGATGACTGTTGGGCGGCGTCCTTCCGCCGACGGCAAAGATCTCGACCACGCAGATATGTGCGAACCCCTTCGTGGCTGGGTCGAACAGGATCGCGAAGTAATTGGTGTCGTCGGGCGCGATCCGGAAAGCTTCGGCCTCCATCGCGCGCGAGACCAAGGCGGCGGGCAACGTCATGGCTTTTCCCTGATCGCAGTGAGAGGATAGGCGCTGATCTCGGCGAGCAGTACCGCCAGCCGCCGGGCGGCATGAGTGATCGCCGCGGCTCCCATTTCCGCAGTAGCGCCGCGCGGATCGCCGACCGCGCCGGACGGGTTTACGTCCTGCGTCATCCAGCCGATGCCGACGCTCCCCTCCAGTCGCAGCATTTCGTGATCGCGCTCGATCGCAATCCCCGACGAAGGGAAATCGGCCATCTTGTCGGTGCGGACCGAGCCCGGGTGCAAATGCATCATCATCGATGTCTCGATCGCACCGGCATGGATGCCGAACCTTTCCTCATCCGGGCTGAACAGCCCGTCGGGCAGGCCCAGTGCGTAGCTGCTGGCGGCGACCGCGAGCACGCCGTGCCGGACCCGGAGATCGCGCACCACGACATCGACGAGTTGCGGCTGGCCGCCATGCGAGTTGAACATCAGGATCTTGCGGAAGCCAGCCCGAACCACCGAATCCGCCACGTCGGTCCACAGGCGGATCAGCGTCTCGGCGCCGATGCTCAGCGTCCCGGGATAGGCAATGTGCTCGTTACTCTTGCCCACCGGCAGTTGCGGCAGGACATAGATCGGCAGGTCATCCGGCACGAACGCCGCCGCACCCGCCAGGATGCCCGCATTGAGGTCGGAATCGACCGATACCGGCAGGTGCGGCCCATGTTGCTCGATCGCCGCCACCGGCATCACGGCGACGGCGCGCTCCGGATCGATCGCCTGGAAATCCTGCCAGGTCAGGTCTCGCCAGGCCTCGATCACAGCATATCCCCTTCGGTAGCGAGCGCCGCGATCATCGCGGTCGCGCTGGCGACAAAGCCGAAGCATTGCTGGATATTGTACAGGGTAGCCTCGGTGCAGAACGCGGGCGAGGTGGTCGCTGCGCAATCTTCCAGCAGGATGCAATCATAGCCGAGGAAGTTGGCGTCCTGCAGCGTGCACATCACGCACTGATCGAGATTGACCCCCGCGAACAACAGGCTGGTCACGCCCATGTTGCGCAGGATGCTGTCGAGCGGCGTGTCCCAGAAACCGGACATGCGGAACTTGTCGACCCTGACGTCCCCCGGCGCGACGGCGAGGTCATCGATGATGGCCGCTGCCCAGCTTCCCGCCTCCAGCACAGGCGCGCCGTTGGACGGCAGCGGTGCGCCGAGGCCGACGCCCTCGCCATTCGGGTCGTAGACGTTGAGGAGGGCAGGGCTGATATTGAGCAGATCGGGTCGATTGCCCCAATTTAGCCAGAGCACCGGCACGCCCGCCTCGCGCAGCGCCGGCAATACTCGTTGCAATGGCTCGATCGGCGCGCGGGCGGGTGCGATGTCGACGCCGATCGACGCAAGCCAGCCATCGGGATGGCAGAAGTCGTTCTGCATATCGATGATCAGCAGCGCGGTGCGTGTCATGTCGATCCGCAGGGTGCGCGGCTCGATCTCCAGCTCGACGATATGAGGCGGGACGGGCGGCCTGACCAGGTCCACCCGCTCGGGCGATACGCGCCATTGGTTGCGCGGCGTGTTTCCCAGGGCCTTCATACGATATCCTCCGCGCGACGCGGTCGCGGCGTGACCAGGGTTGCCAAGAATATCAGGGCAGGAATGCAGCCGAACAACTGGAATGCCAGGGCGAAGGATCCGGTGGCGTCGCGGATCGCGCCGCCCACCAGCGAATTGAACGATGACACCGCCACCAGCGTGCAGATGATCGAGAAGAGCTCCAGATTGTGCTTCTTGCCGAAATATTCGAGCAGCAGGAGCGTGGAGGAGAGGGCGGTCAGGCCGACGCCGACGCCGGTCAGCAGCGCGTAGATGACGAGTGCGGTATCGTCGCGCGCGATCGACAGCGTCCAGACGCCGACCGTCGCCGCCGCGAGGCCGCAGAGCAGCAGCAGCTTGCGGCTTACGAATTCGCCGATCACGCCGCCGAGCAGGCGGGCCACCACCTGGACCAGCGCCTCGAGGCTCAGCATTCCCGCCGCGATGGCGGGCGTGATCTTCATCTGCGTGAGATGGGCGACCGACATGCTGGCGACGCAGCTCAGGATCAGCAACTGGCTGAAATAGGCACCGAACAACAGCCAGAATTGCGGTGTGCGGAGCGCGGCACGTACCGGCCAGCCTTCCTCGGCGAGCGGTGCCGGCGCGTCGGAAACGGCGCGCTGGTGCGAGTCGCTGCCGCGCCCGACGATGATCGTCGAGAGCGTGCCCGCCAGGAACACCGCGATCGCCAGGACGATCCAGACCATGCGCCACGCGCCGTCAAAGGCAGTCATCGTGCTGAGGACGATCCAGGGGCCTGCGACGCCGCCGAGCGATCCGGAGGTGAAATAGATCCCGAAGGTCAGGGAGCGGCGGCTGAACATCGATGACAGCACATGCGTGCCCGGGATCATCGCAATCAGCTGATAGCCGATGCCGCACAGGATGGTGCCGGCGAAGAAGGGTGGCAGGCTGTGCGTGCGCGACAGGCAGAGCAGGCCCGAGCACAGCACGGCCGTGCCGAGCAGCAGCGGCGCCCGCACCCCGAAGCGGCGGATCAATTTCGCCGGCAGATAGGAGGATGCTGCGCAGGAGACCCCGAGCAGGGTGAAGCCGAGGCCTGCCTGGGTCCAGTTCCACCCCATTTCCCTGACCATGTTCGGCAGCGTTACCCCCAGAGCGGAGAAGGTCGAGGCGAAGCCGAGGAAGAGCAGCAGGCTGAAGCAGGCGAGCACGGCATAGGGCCAGCGGCTCGGTCGCTCACCGGCGTCGACGGCGATGCTGGCGGCAACCGCTGCCTGGCTCACGCCCCGAGCCCGCCGGTGCCGGCGATCCACAGGCGATACACCAGACGTTGGTATTTCTTGTCGTCATACTCGGTCGCACGGTGCATCGTCTGGCGGTTGTTCCACACCAGGACATCGCCCACCTTCCACCGGTGACGATAGATGAAGCGTTCCTGCGTCGCGTGAACGATGAGGTCGCGAACCAGCTGCCGCCCTTCCTCGGGATCCTGGCCGAGAATCTCCTTGGTCGAGCCGCTGCTGAGATAGAAATTCTCCGTGCCGTCCGCCCGTGGCAGCACGAGGGGGTGAATGACATCGGGTGCGCGCTCGCGCTGCTCGGCGGTGACGACCGAGCGCGCCTCCGGGTCGAGATTGCCGATGAGATGCACGAAGCTGTGGAGCACCTGCTTTTCGCGCAATGCGTCGCGTTGCTCGAGGGGGAGCGCTTCGAACGCCTCGCGCATGTCCGCCAGCAGGGTGTCGGCGCCAACCGGCGGCGATTCGAGCGCGTAGAGCACCGTGGTGTCCAGCGGATTGGCCAGATAGGACCCGTCGGTGTGCCAGCCCATGCCGTCCCGGTGGACACCGATCCGCCTGCCGTCGACTTCCTTGTTCGACAGGATGTAGATGGTCGGGTAGCCCGGCAGGGTAAATTGTTCGCGGGTATGATCCTCGAGCGGCCCAAGTGCCCGGCCGAAGCGGGTCAGTTGTTCGGGCGTCAGGTCCTGGCCGCGCAGAACCAGCACGCTTCCCTGGCGATACAGCGCCGCGAGTTCGGCGAGCGTGGTGTCGCTGGCCGTGGCGAGATCGATGCCGGTCACTTCCGAGCCCAGGCCCCTGCCGATGGGCCGAACCTCGAAGCCTTGGGTCGTCGCGGAAACCGATGCCATGTCAGTCTGCCTTTGTCGTAGCGGGTATTGGGCTGGGTCGATCGGCGGTCGCGTCGCGGAAGACGCTTGGCCGTGGTGCGCTGCTCCGCATCTCGATCTCACCATTGTCGCGCAGCAGCTTGAGCAATTGCTTCCGGATGATCAGGCCGGGATGGTCGGAGATCATCGATCCTTCCTCGCCGGACGCTGCGTTGAGCGGTGCATCTGGATCGGTGGATTCGAGGATTTCCCTGTCTTCCTCGATGATCGCCCGGTCCCAGGCGATCAACTCGGCCGTCGAGCAATCCTCCTCGCGGTCATTGCGATAGAGAATCTGCGCGATGTAGATGCTCTCGTCGTCGATTGGTGTCGCGCAATTGAAGATGATGTGGCGCAGGCCGCCCGGATACTCGATGTCGAGCCGCCGGCAGAAGGGCAGGAACCACCGGTTGCGCAAGTGCCGGTCGACCATTTCCGTATCCGTGCCGGTGACGCGATGGGACGAGGGGGGATTACGAATTTCGACGGTGGCGTCCGCGTCGAAACCATAATCGGTCTCGGTCAGCCGGTATTTCCCGGGCACCGGCTGCTCCATCTGGCCGAACGTCCCTTTGTGGACGAAGGAGAAATGGGCGTTGTCGAATGAATTCTCCATGAAGCGCAGTGGCGAGGTCCGCCACACATCATGGAACTGGGCGATGCGCCGATAGGAGGGATCGGCATCCTCGGCGATCTCCGGGATGTCGCTCATCGGCTCGCCGAGGCATACCCAGGCATAGCCATAGCGCTCTTCGCAGTGGAACGCGTCGACGCCGAATTTCGGGATCGCCTTGTCCCCGGGATATTGCGGGATGCCGATCAGGGCGCCCGTGCGATCATAGCTCCAGCCATGATAGCCGCACACGATATTGCCTTTGTCGCACCAGCCCTTGGACAAGCGCGCGGTCCGATGGCAGCACCGGTCGCGCAGCGCCACCGGCCGGCCATCGCCGTCAAGGAACAGGACGATATCCTCGCCCATGAGGCGAAACGCTCTTGGGCCGTCGCCAAGCACGCTGATTGGCTCGGTAGCGTACCAGAAATTGCGCAGCACCGGCTGCTTCGACGTGAGCATTAGCTTGATCCTCTATCCCGAGCCGACGCCGCGAGACGCCGGCCCGGAGTTACGCGGTACGGTTGCGTCCGATTAGAATTTGAAGGCGACAGTCCCGAAAACCTGGCGCGGGTTGATATATTCCACGCTGGTGGTCAGCGCGCCGTACGGATCGGTGAACAGGGAGTTTATCCCATTCTTGTCGAAGAGATTCTGCGCCGAGATCGAAAAGGTCATGTTCGAATTGTGCGGCGCATATTGCACGAGCGCGTTGAACACCGTGTAGGACGGTACGCGGTCCAGCGGGCCACTGGTGAAGATCCGCGAGTTGAACTCTCCCCGATAGACCATCTCCCCCTTCAGGGTGACTTCGCCCGGGCCGATCTCGCCGGTATAGGTGGAGGAGACACTGCCTTGCACGCCGGGCAGCTTGGCCACTTCATGGCCATTGGTATTGCTGAGATTCGCCTGGACGGCGGCGATCACCGCCGGGTTATAGCCATACCCGCTGACATAGGGCTGTGGCAGGCCCAGGGCGATCGAGGCTGCCTGCCGGATCAGCAGGGCGCCTTGTGAATCGATCGTTTTGTAGTCGCCCTTGAACTTGCCCGAGGCGAGCGACAAAATGCCATCGAAGCGCAAACCCTTGACCGGCAGGACCGACGCCTCGAGTTCGAGGCCGTAGATTTCCGCTCGGGGAATATTGGCGCTGCCGCCGCTGTTCGGGCGGGGGTCCTCGGCCGTGTACTGGTAATTGTCGTACCAGTAATAATAGCCGGAGGCGTTGAAGCGCACCGTTCGATCGAAGAATTCGTTCTTGAAGCCGAGTTCGAGCGCGTCGACCGTTTCCTTCTTGTAGGTCTGCGGTACCATGACCGCCCCCTGGTTGAAGTTCACACCGCTCGGCTTGTAGCCGCGCGAGGCAGTGAAATAGATCATGTTGGTGGGTGTCGCCTGATATTCCGCGCCGAGCTTGCCGGTAAAGGCGTCGCTCTTGGATTCGCGCGGATTGGCGACGCCGAACTGGTTGAAGAAGTTGATCGGCTGGCCGGTCGTCTTGTCCCAACTGTAGCGGCCACCTGCCGTCAGCGCGAGCCGGTCGGTCGCCTGCAGCGTCGCCTGGCCATAACCCGCGATCGAGGTGTGCTGGTACGGGCTGTAGGTCGCGAAGACGATCGGCATGCCCAGATAGGTCAGGCCGGGATTGCTGCCGAGCGACAGATAATCCTTCAGGGCATGCTGGCGCAGGTAGAAGCCGCCCAGTGTCCAGTCGAGGGACCCTTGATCCTGCGATGAAAGCGACACCTCCTGCGTGAACGCCTTGCTCTTGTCGCGCCAGCGCACGGTGTGGACAAAGAAGCTGCCTGCAAGGCGATCTGTATCGGCGGTCTGCCGCTTGTCCATATATTGATAGGCAGTGACTGACTTCAGGGTCGCGAAGCTGCCGATTTCCTGTGCGAGGGTGAGGTTCACCATGCGGGTCTTGAGTGCGTATCGGCCGGGATAGTCCTGGGTGACGACGCGGGGATCCGGATTGGGATCGTTGACGTTCTTCTGCAGCGCGGCATTGTGGTCGGCATCGAAGGTCTGGCCCGAAAGGATCGCGCTGAAGCCGTCGGTCGGCTTCCACAGGAGCGAACCGCGCAGGCCGACATTGTTGGCGTCGTCGAGCGCATATTGGGAATAGCCGGGCACTCTGGTCGCGTAGCCATAGCCATCGTGTCGCAGATATTGCGCGCTGAAGCGGGCCGCCAGCGTCTCGCTGATCGGGATGTTAACCGCGGCGACACCCTTCAGGTAATTATAGTTGCCATAGCTTAGCGACGCGGTGCCGCTTGCCTCGCCCAGGATCGGCTTCCTGGTGATGACGTTGACCGCGCCGCCGGTGGAGGTCTGGCCGAACACCGTGCCCTGCGGACCGCGAAGCACCTCGACGCGGTCCACATCGAGCAGGTCCTGGCCCAGCGCCATGACATGGGCGATGTAGACGCCGTCGATGTGGAAGGCGACGCCGGGCTGCGAATTGGGATTGGCCGATGTCTCGTAGCCGATGCCACGGATGGCCACGATGCGTGCCGAGCCTTCGCTCTTCATGATCGTCAGGCCCGGCACGATGCCGTTGAGGTCGTTCAGTTCGTTGGCGTTGCGCTGCTTGAGCGCGTCGCCGCTGACAGCGGTGATCGAGAGCGGTGCGCGCTGCAGCGTCGTCTCGCGCTTCTCGCCGACCACGATGATGTCCTTGAGGCCGTCAGCGTCGTCTGCGGGCGCGGCATTGACTGGCTTATCCGTCGTTGCGGCAAAGGCGCTCGCGGAAACCAGGGCCATTGCCGAAGCGCCGGTCAAGAAGAGAATGGATCCGCCGAGATTCCTGATGTTCATGTGAGGCCCCTTTTTGAGTGTCGCGAAACTCCCAGCCCTCCTGCTTTCGGCTCGCCGGTGACGGCCGATTGTTTTCATGTCGAAGGCCCCGGCATTGTTGCCGTGGGCGCGCCGTCCTTGCCGCGCCGACCCGCCTTGTAGATCATGCCAGATCGGTGCCTAAAAGAACTCTTTTGATCTCATTGCGGTGCCTTTAAAGTCTCGGTTCTCCCGGCGCGTCGGCGTATTCGGGAACGGAGGCACTCAATGCTGCATGCCAGACTGCTCCGCTATATCGACGAGGTCGCCCGGCGTGGCTCGATCCGCAAGGCGGCGCAGCATCTCAACGTCGCGTCGACCGCGATCAATCGCCAGATCATCGCCTATGAGCAGGAGATCGGAACGCAATTGTTCGAGCGTCTGCCGCGCAAGGTCCGCCCGACCGCTGCGGGCGAGATCCTGCTCGCGCATATCCGCAGGACGCTCAAGGAACATGAGCGCGCCCGCGCCGAGATTTCGGCGTTGCAGGGGTTGCAGGGCGGGGCGGTCACGATCGCCACGTTCGAGAATCTCGCGGCCAACCTGATGCCGCAGGTATCCCAGGGATTCCGCCGCAGCCATCCGCGCGTCCAGGTCCATGTCTTCAGCGTGTTCGGACAGCAACTGGCGTCCGGACTCGCGAGTGGCGAGTGGGATCTTGCGCTTGGCTACAATGTGTCCACCACGCCCGGATCCTCGGTTCTGTATCAGTGCGAAACCCGGCTTGGCGCGGTCGTGGCGACCTCGCACCCGCTGGCGAGCGAAACATCGGTACGGCTGAGCGATTGTATCGCCTATCCATTGATCGTCGGCGACGAGACGATGAGTATCTACGGTATCATCCATGACGCGTTCGCCCAGGCAAACCTGAACTTCCAGCCGCAGATCGTGTCCAATTCGGTCAGCTTCATGAAGCACTTGGCCCGGCGTCAGGAGGGGATCACGTTCATGACGCGGGTCGACATCGCCGAGGAAAGGACCCGCGGTGAACTGGTCTATGTTCCGATCCGCGACCAGTTCGTGAAGCCGCAGCCGCTGAGCCTCATCTACCGGAAGAACAGCACGTTGCGGTCGGCCGTCAGCCGCCTGGCCGAGGAGATCAAGCTCGCGATCGAGCCGTTGCTGCAATAGGCTGGGCGAAGACCGGGCGCCCGGTCAGCGCTGCGGCGATGGCGCCGAGTAGCCCAGCAGCCCCATCGCCTCCATCCGTTCGGCGAGCGCAAACAGGCGCCGGTCGTTGCCCTGCGCCGCGATCAGCTGGATGCCCAGGGGTAGCCCGTCCGGTCGCCGCAGCGGTGCCGCCACCACTGGCAGCCCCAGGAAGCTGATCGGCTGGGTATAGAGCCCCAGATTGGCGCGCGCCGCTTCCGGCTTGCCGTCGATCTCGATCACCGGGTGATCTATTCGGGGCGACGGGCCGAAGACGGACGGGGCGATCAGCACGTCGTGCTGCAGGAAGGCGGCGTTGACCTGTTCGCGGAACCAGGCGCGAAACGCGAGGGCCTCGTCATAGACGGAACGCGGCAGCGCCGCGCCGGCAATCAGGCGGTCGCGCGTCGCCGGATCGAAATCCAGCGGGTTGCGGCGCAGGTTCGGCAAGTGCAGCGCGCCGCCTTCGAAGGCGGTCATCAGGAACGCCGCGGATCGTGCGCGGCCGACCTGCGGCAGCTCGACCGTCGCAAGCCCGCCGAGCCCGGTCGAGAGTTCGTCGAGCGCGGAGTCCATCGCGGGGGCGAGGTTGCGTCTGAACCATCCGCCCAGCATCGCGATCCGGTCCGGCCGAGTGTCCGGTGCCGCACCCGCTTCCCCGATCAGCACCTCGAAAATCGCCTTCAGTTCTGCCGCCGTGCGCGCAAACGGGCCGATATCGTCGAGGCTTTCGACGAACGGGAAAGTGCCTTCCATCGGCAGTGATTTGTGCGTCGGCTTCAACCCATAAACGCCGCACAGGCTTGCCGGGATGCGGATCGATCCATTGGTGTCGCTGCCGAGGGTGAACGCCAGCATCCCGTCTGCAACCGCAGCCGCCGATCCGCCGGACGACCCGCCCGCGAAGCGTTCGGTATCATGGGGATTGCGCGTGATGCCCCATTCGGCGTTGTCGGTGACGAAGCCATAGGCATATTCGTCCATGTTGAGCGTCGCGATGAGTACCGCGCCAGCCGCTTCGAGCCGCTGGATCGCCCGCGCGTCGGCGGCAGCGGGTGTCGCCCCGCGCCGCATCGCTGCTCCGGCGGTGGTCGGCAGGCCGAGGACGTCGAACAGGTCCTTGACGCCATAGGGTACGCCGGCCAGCGGCCCCGGATCTTCGCCCCGGGCGACCGTGGCATCCACGGCCGCTGCTTCGGCCATCGCACGATCGGGCAACAGGCGCGTCACCGCGTTGATCGCCGCGTCGCGCGCGGCGATCCGTCCAAGCGCCTCGGCCGCAACGTCCCGGGCGAGGCGGCGCCCGGAGCGGACGTCGGCCGCGATCGACAGCAGGTTCATCGCTGCGTCGCTCATGCTTCCGGCTCCGCGAGCCTGCGCTGATGCATTTCGAGCAACCGGGCATTGGCGGCCACGCCGGGAATGCAGATTGCCGGCAGGACGAGGTCGAGGCGTTCCGCGATCGCGGCGGCAAGCGCCCGGTCGGCGGGAGTCGTCGAAGGGGTCTCGGTCACGCAGCCTCCATTTCGTCTGTCATTGCGCCGACGCGTCGGGCCGGCCCTGTAGCGAAGCGCCCTTGCTAATCAAGCGCGGCTTGCCACCTTGCAGGCGACGGGGTCGGTCCGCTAACCGGCCGCGATGGGTGGTCCCGCCGGGGACTTGGAAGCGGGAAGTGGCGACGATGTACATGGGTCTGGTTCAGGGCGTCGCGACGATCGAGCGGGCCGAACGGCTTCCCGGCCGCACCGCATTGACGCTGCGCCTGGCGGACGAACTGCTGACCGATCTCTATATCGGTGCCAGCGTCGCGGTCGAGGGCGTGTGCCTGTCCGTGACTGCGATGGACGGCAATTTGATCGGTTTCGACGTCACCAAGGGCACGCTCGACACCACCAATCTGGGGACGCTTGCCCGCGATCGGGTGAATGTCGAGCGCTCGGCCAAATTGGGCGACGAGATTGGCGGGCACCTGATGGCGGGGCATGTTTCCGGCGTGGCCAGGATCGTCGATATGGACATTCGGTCGGATCACATGTGGATCAAGCTTCGCGTGCCGATGCCATGGGCCAAATATATTTTCACGCACGGCTTCCTCGCGGTCAACGGGGCGAGCCTGACCGTGGCAAAGGCCGAAGGCGATGTCTTCACGATCAACCTCATCCCGGAAACGATTCGCCAGACCACCTTTGGCCTCTACGAGGTGGGGGACGAGGTCAATTTCGAGGTGGAGCAGCAGACCGTCGTGCTCGTCGAGACGATCGAGCGCACGATCGAGGCGGTCAGCGCCAGGCTGGGATCCATCGCGGCGGCACCGTGCGCCTAGCGTCGACGTCCGGCTGGCCCAGCTGATCCACAGCTGTGCGTCCCGCGAAAAGCATTTCGGCACTGGCGCGCAAGTCCGCTGCGTCGACACCGTGATAGCTCTCGACCGAGAAGTTGTTCCAGACGGGAGACGAGCATGGCGACCCTAATCAGCGTGCCACCGGTGAGTACGGCCGCCGCCTGGCGTGGTGATCGCTTGGCCGAGACGGGGGAATGGATCTACCGCCTGTCGGACGCGCAGGTGGCTGAGCTCGAACAGCTCGGCACTCGGTTCGTCGCGGAGCGCCCCGACCTCCGCACCGTGCGGCGCGAGGAATATCCGCTCGTGGCGTGCGCCGAGGCGGTCGAGGAATGGCGGCAGGACGTCGATTTCGGGCGCGGCTTCGTACTGGCGCGCGGCCTGCGGACCCACCTCTATTCCGACGCACTGTCAGCGGCGATCTATTATATCCTCGGCCTGCACATGGGGGATCCGATCCGCCAGAACGAGATGGGCGACCTGATCGACCATGTCTATGCGACCTCCAACAAGACGATGGCGGATCCGACGGCGCTTTCCTCCAAGGTGCGCGACCAGTTGGTCTATCATTCCGACAGTTCGGACATCGTCGCGCTGATGTGCCTTAGGCCGGCCAGGGCGGGCGGCGCCTCCTGCCTCGTCTCGGGCGCGGAAATCTACAACGAGATCCTGCGCCGGCGCCCCGATCTCGCGCCCTTGCTGCTCGAGCCGTTCCACTGGGACTGGAAGCGGCAGGACCATAATGCGCCAGCCAATACCTATATGTCGCCGATCATCTCGATGGTCGATGGCGTCTTCAGCATGTACGCCGGCTCGCTCTACATCCTCACGGCACAGGAATATCCCGGGGTCCCCAAGCTCAGCGAGGATCAGATCGAGGTGCTCCGGCTGTTCGACGAGATCACCTATGAGCCGGGCATGGCGATCGAGATGGATTTCCGTCCGGGCGACATCCAGTGGCTGTCCAACTATGCCGCGCTCCACGCGCGCACGTCGTTCACCGACTGGCCCGAGCCGCAACGCTCCCGCCATTTGCTGCGGCTGTGGCTGAGCAGCCGGACGGGCCGGCCGGTCGTGCCTGGCTTCGGCAAGAATGGCGTTGTCCAGGTCCGCTCCGCGCCGCGCGACGGCAAGGCCGAGCATCCGGACGCGCATTTCGACATCTACTCGATCTCGGTGCCGCGGCTGCTTTCCTGAGCGCCGACCGGGGCAATGGCGGGGTGTGTCGCTGCCGTACCGTGTTCAGAAGGGCCGATCACCCGCGACGGTGACCCGATAGCCCGAGCGTGTCGCCGGGAAATAATCCCAGATCGCCGAATGTTGCACCGAGCGATTGTCCCAGAAGGCAATCGAATGCGGTCGCCAGCGGAAGCGGCACTGGAATTCAGGGCGTTGCGCGTGCTGCACCAGGAAGGCGAGCAGCGCGGCGCTTTCGTCCTTCGGAAGACCGTCGATGCGGGCGGTGAACTGCTTGTTGACGAACAACGCCTTCCGCCCGGAAACGGGGTGCGTGCGGACGACCGGATGCTGCGAGACGTTGAACCTCGTCCCGGCCGGTGCGATCGCGCCGAACACGCGCGCTGCGTCATGCGTGGCCGTGAGGCCATCGAGATACGCCTTCATTCGTTCCGACAGCGCGGCATAGGCGAGGAACATATTGGAGAAGGCGGTATCGCCCCCGCTCTCCGGTACGGTGTGAAGATACAGGATCGATCCGAGCGGCGGCTCGGGGTCGCAGGTCATGTCCGAATGCCAGTCCTCGCCGGGCACATATTGGGACGTGGCGTCAGTATGCATCCTGGTGATCTCGGGATGCTCGGGAACGCTCCAGGCAGCAGTGGCGGCCGCGACATGGATCGTGCCGAAATGGCGCGCCAGCGCCTTGTGCGCGGCGAAGCTGATCGGCTGGTCGCGAAAGAACAGGACGAGATACTCCGCGAGCGCCGCCCGGAGTTCGCTTGCCGCCGCCTCGGATAGCGGCCGCGTCAGGTCGATCCCCATGATTTCGGCACCCATATGCGGGGTGAGAGGGTTGATTTCGATCGAACGATAGATTGTCATCGTGCCTCCAGCATCGCGCAGATTTCGGCCGTACTGCGCACGTCGGCGAAGTTGAGGCGCAGGTTCAGGAGTGCGGCACTGTGCTCGGCGTCGGTTACCGCGGCGGCGGCGTCCGAGGCCATGATCACCTGATAGCCAAGCATGTTGCCGTCGCGCGCAGTGCTCTCGCAGCAGACATTGGTCAGCGTGCCAGCGATCACCAGCATTTCGATGTGGCGCTGCTCCAGCGCTGCCGCCAGCGCGCGCGCCGGGCAGAGGAAGGCGCTGTAGCGATATTTGTCCAGCACGACGTCCTCCCGCGCGATGGCCATCGCCGGATGAAGCGCATGCGAGTTCGTGCCCGCCAGCATCGTCTCGACTGCGCGCCTGACATGCGGAATCGACAGGTCATATTGCCAGGCTGGCATCGCGAGCGGGGTAGCGTGGCTCACCGTTTGCCGTGTCCAGATCACCGTCCCGCCGGCACCGCGCATCGCCGCGGCGAGGCGATTCACGGCGGGGATGATGTCGAGCGCGTGCTGGTTGCCGAACACCTCGCCGGGTGCGAGGAAAACGTTCTGCATGTCGACCGCGACCAGCGCGGTCCGCGCCGGATCGATTGCGTCGAACGCATTGATCGCGCGACCGCGCTCGACCGCCCAGTCCGGCAGGTCGATGCAGTGCATCAGTCTTCGTACGCAGTGGAGAGGGAAAGCTGCTCCCAGCGCTGCAGCTGGCCTTCGAGCATTTCGAAATGCTCGCGGGCATGTCGCAGCGCATCCTCGCCGAGGAAGAGGTGCAGCGGCGGCTTCGGGTCGTCGAGCGCGGTGAGAATCGCGCGGGCTGCCTTGGTCGGATCGCCATGCTCCTTGCCGCGGCCGGCGAGCAGGCTCAGCTTCGACTGTCGAGCGCCCCCGTCATAATCGGCGATGGTGCGCTCCGCTTCGACCAGCGCACTCCCGGCGAAGCCGGTGCGGAAGCCGCCGGGCGCGACGTTCGTCACGCGGATGCCGAGCGGCTCGACTTCCTGCGCCAGAGTCTGACCGATGCATTCGAAGGCATATTTGCTCGCGCCATAAATGCCGGTGCCCCACCAGGGCGCGAATCCGCTCAACGAAGTGATGTTGACGATATGCCCGGCGCGCCGCGCGCGCATCGCCGGCAGCACTGCCTGGATCATGGCCATCGCACCGAACAGATTGACGTCGAACAGCGCCCGCGCCTGATCCAGGCCCGTCTCCTCGATTGCACCGACCATGCCATAGCCCGCATTGTTGACCAGCCGGTCGATCCGTTCGACCATGGTCTCGGCTTCGGCCACGACCGTTGCGGGCGCGCCGGGGGTCGACAGATCGAGTTTCAGGGCGAGCGAGCGTCCGGGTGCGCGTGCCGCGAACGCATCCAGGTCCGCCTGGCGGCGCGCCGTGCCGATCACGGTGTCGCCGCGCGCGAGCGCTGCCGTGGCGAGCGCTTCGCCCAACCCGCTCCCGATGCCGGTGATCAGCCAATTTGTCATCACGTGCCCCTTGTTCCGAACGGCGACACTAGGTGGGAAGGGCGACGCCGCTCTTTGCCGGCGAGACATCAAAAGTTGGCGCACGGCGCATCGCGGCGCAGGCGGGTTGCACCGGCCGTATTGCCATGGTCCTTGGCTACGGCCGAGGAGGAGTTCGATAGATGGCGGTGCGCGTACTGGGCTCGATCAACATAGACGTCATCGCGCGGGTCGACCGGTTGCCGCGGCCGGGCGAAACGGTGATTGCGTCGCAGACGCTACGACTTCCGGGCGGGAAAGGCGCAAACCAGGCGGTCGCCGCGGCGCGCATGGGGGCAAGCGTCGCCCTTGTCGCAGCGATCGGCGACGATGAAGGCGGGCGCTGGATGCTGGCGGGGCTCGAGGCTGCCGGCGTTGGCGTTGCCGGGGTGGCCAAGCTCGAAGGCGTGCCGACTGGGAGCGCTTATATCACGGTCGATGCGAAGGGAGAAAACCAGATCATCGTCGCGCCGGGTGCTAATGGGGTTTTTGAGGCCGCGCTGTTGCCGCGCGCATCACCCGAGAACGTGGTCCTTGCGCAGCTCGAGGTGCCGGTGGCAACGCTTGCCGCAGCCTTTGCCGCGCCCGCACGGCTGCGGATGCTCAATGCCGCGCCGGCGGTTCCCGAGGCCGCCCGGCTGTTCGATCGAGTCGACATCCTGATCGTCAACGAACATGAACTGGCGGCCTATGCTGGGCGTGTGGAGTCGCGCGGCCTGGACGAGACGGTGGCGACGGCGCGCAGCTTGCTCGCGCGACCGGACCAGTTGGTCATCGTCACGCTGGGTTCGGCAGGGGCTGTCGCGATATGGCGAGACCGGCATTTCCATGCGCCGGCGATGCCGGTCGAGCCGCTGGACACGGTGGGCGCCGGCGATTGCTTCTGCGGCGCGCTGGCGGCGCTGCTGGACGAGGGGCTCGCGGTGGAGCAGGCTCTCCCGATCGCCAATGCCGCTGCTGCCCTGTGCACCCTATCGCCCGGTGCGGTGCCGGCGATGCCGAGCCGTGCTGCAGTCGAGGCGGTTTGCTGTGCGCGCGCAACATAACATGCGCAGCCGATCAAGAACCCTGGCGTGGCAGTTCTAAGCTGCAACCATGGCTTGGGGGTTTGCGACGATGACGAGCAAGTTTGTGCCGACTCAATTCGGGATTCCGTCCGACACGGGCGGCAAGGATCTGGGGGTGTTCATGCCCATGGCCAATGGCGGCTGGATCCTGTCGAAGAACAAGCCGCAGCTTGACGGTTCCTATGCGTACAACCGCAAGGTCGCGTTGCTGGCCGAGGAGGCCGGGCTCGATTTCATCATGTCGATGTCGAAGTTCCGTGGTTACGGGGGCGAGACACAGCATTGGAACAGCACGCTCGATCCGGTGGTGATGATGGCGGCGCTGGCCGAGGTCACCAAGCGGGTTAAGGTTTGGACCACCATCCATACGATCCTGCAGAACCCTGCGGTCGCCGCGAAGATGATCGCCACGCTCGATCAGGTCAGCAACGGCCGCGCAGGCCTGAACGTCGTGACTGGCGCGTACAAGGGCGAGTTCGCCCAGATGGGCGCATGGCCCGAGGGTGTCGACCATGACGCACGCTATGATCTCGCCAAGGAATGGATCACGGCGGTCAAGCGGCTCTGGACCGAGGATTCGGTCAGCATGCAGGGCAAATATTTCACGCTCGACGATTGCGAATCCTGGCCCAAGCCCGCGACGCGGCCCTTCCTGGTCTGTGCTGGCTCCTCGAAGAAGGGAATGCGCTTCACCTCGGAGGAGATGGACGCGATCTTCCTGACGGGCGGCAATGCCGCCGAGCTGGCCCAGGCGAGCATCCAGGCGAAGGAAGATGCAGCAGAGCTCGGGCGCTATGTCCGCACCTATTCGATGATGACCGTCGTGTTCGGCGGCACGGATGCCGAGGCGGAGCAGACCGCCGAATATTATCGCGACGGCCTTGATGAGGTCGCGCTGCGCGGCATGATGCGCGCTTATGGTTTTCTCGATGCCGAGATCGGCAAGGAGAATGCCTTTGTCGCCAAGAGCCGCTCGACCTTCATGACGCCGCACGTGCTCGGTACGCCCAGCACGGTGATCGAACGGTTGACCGAGATCCTCGAGGTATCGGGCACCGACGGGCTGATGCTGATCTTCCCGGACTATCTGTCGGGGATTCCAATCTTCGGCCAGGAGGTGCTGCCGGCCCTGCGCGAGCGCTTCCCCGGCAAGATCAAGGTGCCGGTGCATGGCTGACGTCGCCGAGCTGCCGCATGTCGATGCGGCGGCGTTGAAGGAGATGCTGCCGCCCGGGCGGACTGCACTCGTCGTGGTAGACATCCAGACCGATTTCGCCGCGCCGCACGGATTGATCGGGCGGCACGGCGCCGACATGGCGCCGGTCGAGGCGGTGGTCGACCGGATCGAGGGGCTGATTGCCGCTGCCCGGTCCGCCGGTGCGACGGTTGCCTTCATGCGCGTAGTGACGCGGCCGGAGACTGATTCCGGGGCGCTCAAGACGCTGTACGCTCGCAGGGGCATGCCCGGCGGCCAGGCGATCTGCCGCATCGAGGATGGCGGCGCCGACTATTATCGCGTCGCGCCCAAGCCAGGCGACATCGAGATCGAGAAGCTGCTGTTCGACAGCTTTCACGGCACTGACCTCGATCAGCAGCTGCGCGCGCGCGGGATCGAGAGCGTGGTGATGACTGGGGTGAGCACCGATTGCTGCGTCGACCAGACGGCGCGCTCGGCATTCCACCACGGCTATCACGTTTTCGTCGTCTCGGATGCCTGCGCGGCCTATGAACCGGAGCTGCACAGCGGAACGCTCAATGTGCTCCAGAAGAACTGCGCGCTGCTCACCACGAGCGACGCCGTGACCGCGGCGTGGGCGGCATGAAACTGGGTGCGGTCACCCTGTTCGCCCATGATGTCGACCGGCTGGCGGGCTTCTATCGCACGGCGCTGGGGCTGAACGACGCCATCGACGATTCGCCGCGTTATCGTGAGCTTGACGGCGGCGCGGCGCGGATCGGCTTCGCCTATCTGGGCGCCTATGATCTGCTGGATCTCGCCGGGGAGCGCGATCCGGTCGGGCTGCGCTCGATCCTCACCTTCGATCTCGCGCCCGACGTCCTGGAGGAATCGGTCGAGCGGGCGGTCGCGCGCGGCGCGATACTGGTCAAGGCGCCATTCGCCACGCACTTCGGTGCGCGCATGGCGGTGCTACGCGATCCGGAAGGCAACGCGTTCCGCCTCAATGCCGCGGGCGCGGCATGATCCCCTACACGCCCGCCAGGCCGGCGAAGGGCATCCCTGTCGTCGACCTGAGCGAGAGTTTCGCCGATGGGCCGGGGCGGGCGGCGGCAGTGGAGGCGATCCACCGCGCGTGCCGCGAGACCGGTTTCTTCTATGTCTCCGGCCACGGCGTCGACCAGGCACTGGCGGAGGGCCAGATCGAGGCGGCCAGGCGCTTCTTCGCGCTTGATGGCGCGGCGAAGCGAGCGGTGGCGCAACGCAATTCCCCATGCTGGCGCGGTTATGAGGGCACCGGTGCGCAGGTGCTTGATGCCGGTTCGGCACCCGACCATAAGGAAAGCTTCTCGATCGCGATCGACCTAGCGACGGACCATCCCCTGGTGTTGGCCGGCATTCCGGGCCAGGGGGCGAACCAGTGGCCGGCGGCGCTCCCCGGCTTTCGGGAGCAGATGCTGGCCTATCAGGCGGCGATGGTCGCGCTCGGGCGGCATCTGATGGGGCTCCTCGCCCGATCGGTCGAGCTTTCCTATGACTATTTCGCTGACGGGCTGCGCGAGCCGCAATGCGGTGTGCGACTGCTGCGCTATCCGCCGCAGCCGGTAGGCGCCACGGGCAATCTGCTGGGCGCGGGCGCGCATACCGATTGGGGATCGATCACGATTCTGTTGCAGGATGGACGGCCTGGCCTCGAAGTGCGCACCGCGGATGGCGAATGGATACTGGCGACGCCGATCCCTGGCACGTTCGTGATCAATATCGGGCAAATGATGGAGCGGTTCACCGCCGGCATCTATCGCGCGAACCTTCACCGCGTGCGGAACGGTGCGCTCGAAGCGGCGCGCTATTCCGTCGCGACCTTCTTCGAACTCGAACCGCTCTACCGAGTCGGTCGCGCGCCGAGTTGCCCGGCAAGTGCCGAATATGAAGAGACCGCAGACCTGACCGTCAGCGACCATATCGAGCAGATGGCGCGGGCATCCTATGCCCCGGCCTGACGCAACGCCCGCGCGGGCATGATGGAAGGCGCGACAGTGCAGCCAGTCGATCTCCTGATCAGGAATGCCTGGATCGTGACGATGGATGCGGAGCGCCGCGTGTTCCGCGACGGCGCGATCGCGGTGGCGGGCGACCGGATCGTCGCCGTCGGATCCTCCGCGCTGGTCGAGCGTCAGGTGGCTGCGCGCGAGACGATCGACGGTCGCGACCGGTTCGTGCTGACGCCGGGCTTCGTGAACTGCCATATCCATGTCACGGGCGAACCGATCACGCGCGGCAGCGTGCCGGACGATGCAGACTGGCGCACCAATGTGTTCGACTGGCTGATCCCCACTTATATGGCGCAGACGCCGGCGGACGAGCAATTGTCGGCGACGCTTGCAGCACTCGAGATGCTGCGGACCGGTACGACCTGCTTCGTCGAGGCAGGCACGATCCTCGACCTGGGCGCGGTCATGGACGCGCTTGCCGGAACCGGCATCCGCGGGCGGCTGGGGCAGTGGTTGCAGGACCGCGCCTTCGCGCCCGACGACGACCAGGCAGCGCTCACGACGCGTGCCGTGGCGGCGATGGAGGCCCAGCTTGCCCGCTATCCGAGCACGGACGATCCGCTGCTCGCGGCCTGGCCCTGCCTCGTCGGGCACAATACCGCGACGGATTCGCTGTGGCGGGAGGCGACCGCGCTGGCGAAGGAGTCCGGTACGGGCGTGACGGCGCATATGAGCGCAGACCCGGCGGACCCCGATTACTATCTTGCCGCCACCGGACGCCGCGCCATTGCGCATCTGGGTGATCTGGAAGTGCTCGGACCGCATCTTTCGCTGACGCACGGCATTCATGTCGATGACGAGGAAGTGGCGCTGCTCGCCGCCAGCGGAACCAACATCACCCATTGTCCGATGACGGCGATGAAGGGGGCCTATGGCGCTACCTCCGCCGGCAAGTTCCCCGAAATGGCCGCCGCCGGGGTCAACTTGCAGCTCGGCACCGATGGCAACAACAATGGCAACGCCGCTGACCTCATGCGCGCGATGTTCGTCACCGCCGGCCTGTTCAAGGATGCGCGCCGCGATGCGAGCCTCTTCTCAGCCTATCGTGTGCTCGAGATGGGCACTGTCAACGGTGCGCGAGGGGCTGGCATGGCTGACCTGATCGGCTCGCTGGAGGCGGGGAAAAAGGCCGATTTCGTGCTGCACGACCGCGACCGGCCGGAATGGCGCCCGCTCTTCAACGTGGTCAACCAGCTCATTTATTCGGCCGATGGGCGCGGGGTGCACAGCGTATGGGTCGACGGGCGGCGCGTGGTCGATAATTACCGCTCGACGCTGATCGACGAGGAAAGGCTGTTCGCCGAGATTGAGACGGCGGGCACCAATCTGCTGGCGCGCGCGAACATGCCGGTTCCCAGCGCATGGCCCGTGCTGTGATCGGGGGGCGCCAGCGCTACGGGGTGCTCGCCGCCTGCACGATCGGCACGGCCGTCAGCATGACCCCTGCGGTCCACGCCGTATTCGGCCTGTTCCTCATGCCGCTTTCCGATACCTTCCACTGGCCGCGTGCGCAGATTTCGGTGGTGCTCGGCATGATGGCGGTGGTGGGAGCGCTGGTCTATCCGCTTGCCGGTCGCTTCGCCGACCGGCACGGCGCGCGCGCGATGCTGATCGCCGGCAATCTGGTGTTCGCGCTTGCGATCGCGGCCCTGTCGCTCACGGGCCGCCACATCGCGCAATTTTACTTCACCTTCTTCATCGTGAGCCTGGCTGGCAGCGTGGCGAGCACGCCGATCTATTCGAAGGTCGTGGCCGAATGGTTCGACAAGGGCCGCGGCACCGCGCTCGGCATCAGCGCGGGGATGGGAAGCGGCATCGGATCGATCGCCATCCCGGTAGCGGCCGCGATCGTGGTCGATCAATATGGCTGGCGCGCCGGCTATGTCGTCATCGGCGCGATCGTGCTGGCGGTCGGATTCCCGGCGCTGTGGCTTATGCTACGAGATGCGCCGCGCGCGCAGGCAATCGCCGGGCCGACGGAAGCGGGCGAGGGGCTTTCGCTCAGGGAGGCGATACGGCTTCCGCGCTTCTGGATCCTGCTCCTCTCGATCGCCGCCGGCGCCGGCTGCACGACGGCGATCTTCAGCCATGTCGTGCCGATCGTCGTCGATCGCGGCTTCAGCATTGCAACGGGCACGGCAGTGGTGAGTCTCTTCGCGCTGGTCGGTTCGACCTGGCAGATCGTGACCGGGCGGCTGCTTGACCGCAGCGACAGCCCCAGGGTGGTGATCCCGATGTACGCCATGGCGGTCGCCGGGCTGGCGCTGATCGAATTGGGCACGGCGACGCCGATGCTGCTGCTGGGCGGGCTGCTGCTCGGGGTTGGGCTCGGGGCGCAATATGGCACGCTGCCCTATCTCATTGCCCGCTATTTCGGCCTGCGCGCCTTCGGCGCCATCATCGGTGTGATGTATTCAGCGGTGATCGCGGCCCAGGGGATCACACCGGTGCTGCTCGACGCGGCCTATGATGCGCAGGGCAATTACCGGATGGCGGTGTTCGTCTGCGGCCTCTGTCTGGCGGTCGGCGCGGCGTTGCTCCTGCTGTTGCCGCGCTACCGCCCCGAACCTGTGATCGAGGTTGAAGCGCTCGCCGTCGTCGGGGCGTGAGCGCTGATGCGGATAGGGCGCGCTGGATCAAGACATTTTCGTCGCCATGCCGGAGCATCGGCACCGCACAGCATGGGGAATGGACGAAAATGACATGGCAGCGCGGGCCTCGCCTCGATGGCTGATGGCCCCGATCCGATGCATGGCTTCATTGGCGCCGCGCCACCGGCTTATGCTGTGAGCGTGGCGGAGCGTGACGCGATCGCCGCGGCGATCGATGTCGACGAACTGGTCGAACTGGCGCTGGCGCTTGGCAATATCCCGGCGCCGTCGCGCAGCGAGGCTGCCGCGGCCGAATTCGTCTATGACTGGATGAAGCGGGAGGGCTTCAATCCGCGCAAGGTGGGGGCGACGCCCGAGCGGCCCAATGTGATCGGCGAATATGGCGGCACGGCAATAGGCGCCAATCTGTTGTTCACGGCGCATCTCGATACGGAAAGCCCGAGCGGGATCAGCGCGCAGGACCGCTTCCGCTACCGTCCCTCGACGCTTGCCGATCCCGAGTGGACGCAATGCTGGATCGAGGACGGCCGGCTGCGCGGCTATCCGATCTCGAACGACCGCGGGCCGATGTCCTGCTTCCTGATCGCCGCCAAGGCGCTGCGCAAGGCCGGGATCAATCTTGCCGGCAAGGCCTGGCTGACGGCCTGCCCGGGCGAGATCGGACCCGAGCCGATCGAGGAATTCGCCGGCATCGAATATATGGGCAAGGACATCGGCGCCCATTATCTCTTCCACCATGGTGGCGTGGCGCCTGATTATGCGATCGCCGCCGAGGGAACCGATTTCGGCCTGACCTGGATCGGCTGCGGCTATGCGCTGTTCCGCATTCGCATTTATGGCAGCGGCGTCTTCACCCCGATCCTCGATGCGCCGGCGGACGCTGCCGCGCATCCGAACCCGATTTATCGGCTGGGGCCGGTGATCGACGCAATTCACCGCTGGAGCCTCCAATGGGAGCGTGAGTCGATCCTCGAGACGCCCGGGGGGCGTGCCGTGCCGAAGGTGCAGCTCTCATCGGTGCGTGGCGGCATGCCCTTCGATTTCGGGGCGGGGACCGAAGTCTGCGCGCTGTACCTGGATGTCACGCTGAACCCGCGACAAAAGGCGGCCGATGCGATGCACGGCATTGTCGCGGCGATGCGCGAAGTCGATGTCGCTGGCTTCGACGTGGAGCCGATGGTCGTGCGGCACGGCTTCGAGGCCGATACGGAGCAGGTGGCGCCGCTGGCGCGCGCCGTCGATGCGGCGACGCGCCTGGTACGCGGCGCGCCGGTTGAGCGCGCG
The DNA here is from genome assembly GCA_903884945.1 of uncultured bacterium. Lineage (GTDB taxonomy): Bacteria > Pseudomonadota > Alphaproteobacteria > Sphingomonadales > Sphingomonadaceae > Sphingomonas. Next base: position 13,182 of record CAISGR010000068.1, on the reverse strand, counting down.
CACCCGGTTTATTCGAGCATGTGGCGCGACCATAATGTCTTCAACATGCACCGCGTGCCGGCACTGACGACGGGCATGCCGCGCTGGCGCCCGACGCCGGAGGATATGGTTTCCAGCGCGCTCGTCTATGCGCTGACCATGCTCGCCATTTGTGGCCGCGGACCGGACGGAGAAGCGGCCGGCGGCCCCACCTCGGTGTATGGCAGCGGGACCTCCCCGTTCTGATACGGGAATGCACGGGATTGACGCTATGCCGCACCGCAGCATAGTCTCGAGTCAGGCCGGCGTAGACCAATCGGGAGTCCGGCGCCCAGTACTGGAATCAACCGCCCTAGTGCGCTTTACGACCAACGCTTACCCCAAGGAGCAGCGCCGCGACGCCTGGCGATTTGCGCTCAAACGCGTCTCGCTCCAACTGGATGAGGCCGATGACGGCCTCTATGGGGAACTCATCCACTTCCGGAGCAGCCTGGGCCTCGATTTTCTCCGGCTGACGGGAACCACCCAGGCCTGGACGATCGATTTCGCCGAGCAGCAGGGCAGTTTCTGGCTGGCGCTGTTGCTCGACGGGACGGCGCGCCTGAGCAGCGGGGTCGAGCAGCTCGAGCTGGGCGATGGCGATATCGTGTGCGGGCGCAGCGATTCGCTCGGCCGGCTCGTCTTTCCGGGCGATAACCGGACCATGATCGTACGGGTGCCGCAATCGTTGCTCACCTCGCGGTTGAAGACGCCGCTGCCCGAAAGCCCCCGGCGCATCGGGACGGAGAGCGGTGCGGCGCATGTCTTCTCGGGCATGTTGCGATCGTTCGCTGATACGATCGGCGAGATCACGCCCGACCAGGCGGGGCCCGTCGAACTGGCGCTGCCCGAGTTCCTGCTGACCAGCCTGCTCGACAATGCCCGGCCGAAGGCGCTCGGTGGTGCGGCGGGTATGCGCGCCGCGCTCCTCGAGCGCATTTTCCAGACGATCGAGATTCGCCTCAGCGATCCCAATCTCAATTATCAGCGGGTCGCCGCCGAACATGGCATCTCGCCGCGCTATTTGCAGAAGCTGTTCGAATCGATCGACGACAGCTTCGGTCATTATGTGAAGGTGCGACGGCTCGAGCGCTGTCGGCTGGACCTGCGCAGTCCGCTTCATGTGCAAAAGTCGATCTCCGACATCCTGTTCCAATGGGGCTTCAACGATTCCGCGTCGTTCAGCCGTGCCTTTCGCGAGCAATATGGCGTTTCCCCACGCGAATATCGCAAGGCGCCGGCGAGCGACGACGATGCGATCGGGAAATTGCACCGCGGGCGCCCCGGGCGACGCGAACGCGCCCAGGCCGAGCGCGAGGCCGAAGTGCCGGCGGAGGACGCGACGCTCGGCGAGGACGCGGCGCCGACGCTCGACGAGGTACCGCTCGCCGACGCCGTTCGCCACCATCACCTGCCGGTGAGCCCGAAGACGATCCACTGGGGCTTCCTCAGCCGGTCACTCAAGCCGGTGCTGCACGTTCGCTCCGGCGATTTCGTGACGATCGAGACGCTGACCCATCACGCCAACGATGATCCCGAGCGGATGGTGGAGGGCGATCCCGGCGCCGAGAGCGTCTATCAATGGGATCATGAGTGCAAGGCGGTCGACCGGCGCGGCGCCGGCCCGATGGACGCCAGCGCGCTGGGGCGCGGGCCGGGCGAAGGTTTCGGCGTGCACATCTGCACCGGGCCGATCGCGATTCAGGGCGCGATGCCGGGTGACGTGATCGAGGTACGCATCCTTGACCTCAAGCCCCGACCGAGCGGCAATCCAAAATTCGCGGGGAAGTCCTTCGGCAGCAATGCCGCAACCTATTGGGGTTTCCATTATTCGGAGCTGCTGACTGAACCCAAGCAGCGCGAGGTCATCACGATCTACGAAGTGGAGGCGGGCAGCGGCCGGCCGCCGAGCGCCCATGCCGTCTATAATTATCGCTGGACGCCGCAGACGGATCCATCGGGTCATGTCCATGCCCGTTATGACTATCCGGGGGTGCCGGTGGACCCGGCTACCATTGAGCGGAACTATGACGTGCTGCGCAATGTTGAGATCCCGATCAGGCCGCATTTCGGCTTTATCGCGGTCGCGCCAGCCTATGCCGGGCTGGTCGATTCGGTGCCGCCGAACAGCTTTGGCGGGAATTTGGACAATTGGCGCACCGGGCCCGGGTCGCGCGTGTTCCTCCCGGTGCAGGTGGCCGGTGGGCTGTTGTCGCTCGGCGATCCGCACGCATCGCAAGGCGATTCCGAGCTGTGCGGTACCGCGATCGAATGCTCGATGACCGCGTTGATCCAGGTGATCCATCATCCGGCGAGCGAGCTGCGCGAGCAGTTGCGCGACCTCGACTATCCGCTGATCGAGACTGAGCATGAATGGGTGATCATGGGCTTCAGCCATCCCGATTATCTGAAGGAACTCGGCGACGATGCGCAGAGCGAGGTCTACAAGAAATCCTCGATCGATGCGGCGATGCGCGACGCCTTTCGCAAGGCACGGCGTTTCCTGATGAGCACCAAGGAACTGAGCGAGGACGAAGCGATCTCGCTGCTGTCGGTGGGCGTCGACTTCGGCGTGTCGCAGGTAGTGAACGGCAATTGGGGCGTCCATGCCGTGATCCGCAAGGCGCTGTTCACCGCCTGAGCTGGAGCGCCGTGCGATCGACGAGCGTGCGGAACGTCTCGGTGCGGCCGGTAAAGCCGGCCGGGGTCAGCTCGTTGGTCATGAACAGCGCGACCATTCGGTGCGCGGGATCGGCGAAGAAATAGGTGTTGCCCGAGCCGGCCCAGCTCAGTGCGCCGCGGGGCAGCCCGCCCATCGCTTCGCTCTTCGCGTCGCCGATCGCAAAGCCAAAGCCGAACCACGTATTTTCCAGGCCGGTGCCGCCGGTACGCAGCCGGGGTTTCGTCATTTCGTCGATGGTCGCGCGTCGGAGCAGCCGGCGACCATGCCAGGTGCCGCGATTGGCGATCATTTCGGCGAAGTGGAGATAGTCGCGCGCCGTCCCGGCAAGCGCCCCGCCGCCGTCCAGAAGGCGTCGCTGGTCGCGATATTCGGATGCCTCCGCGGTCTCGATCGGCGCGATGCCGGTTGCCGTGGCGGTGTAGTTGGTCACGAACCGGCCGAGCCGGGCGTCGTCCACGTAGAAGCTGGTGTCGCGTATCGCGAGCGGCACGAAGATCCGCTCGCGCAGGAAGCGATCGAGCCGCATGCCGGAGACTCGTTCGATCACGGCGCCGAGCACGGTGGTCGAATAGCCGTAGGAAAAGCGCGCGCCGGGCTGGTGCAGCAGCGGCGCCTTGCCGAGGCGCGCGACGAGTTCGTCCAGGTTGCGCGCTGGTGGCGCGTCGCCGGGCTGCTTGCCGACGGCGGTCTCGCGCATCACGCCCTGTCGGCGATAGTAGCGATGGACGGGGGAGTTGCCCATGAACTGGTAGGTGAAGCCGCTACTGTGCGTCAGCAGGTCGCGGATCGTGACGGGGCGGAGCGCGGGCACGCTCACCATGTCCTCCACGTCGCCGCTCGCATAGACGCGCAGGTCCGATAGCGCGGGCAGGAAACGGCGGACCGGATCGTCGAGCGACAGCCGGCCGTCTTCGACGAGTATCATGATCGCGACGCTCGTGATCGGCTTGGACATCGAATAGAGCCGGAAGATCGCATCCGCGGGCAGCGGCGCGCGGCGCTCCACGTCGCGATAGCCGAGGTGCAGATCGGCGAGCGTGCGTCCGTCCTGCGTGATGATGACCTGCGCGTTGGGAAGCTGGCCCGCGTCGATCAGCTGCTGGAGCGCGTGCCGAAGTTCCTCGCGGGGCGCCGCGATGGCGCGTGCGTGCGGCGCGGCCGCCGCGCCCGGGGCGGCGAGCCCCAGCGTGAGCAGCGCGAGACCGAGCCTCAGTACGGCTTGTCCCCCGCGATCGTCACGCGGAAGCCGGAGCGGACTTCGGGATAATAGTCCCAGGTCGCGAAATGCTGGGTGCAGCGATTGTCCCAGAAGGCGATCGAATCCTTCTGCCAGCGGAAGCGGACCTGGAAGTTCGGGTCCTTCACATGGTCGAACAGGAATTCGAGCACTGCCTTGCTCTCGGGCTTTGACAGCTCGTTGATCCGGATCGTCTTGGACTGGCTGACGAACAGGCATTTGCGCTTGGTCACCGGATGCGTGCGCACCACCGGATGGACGTTGCGCGGGTAGGTCTTCTCCACGTCGGGGAAGAGTTCGCGGTAGATATGGTTGGAATCATGCACCGCGGTCAGCGGATCGAGGAACGCCTTCATCGCGGGCGTGAGCGCGTCATAGGCGGCGTACATGCTCGACCAGAGCGTATCGCCGCCCTCCGTGGGCAGCGTGTGCATGTAGAGGATGCTGCCCATCGGCGGCTCGGCATCCTCGCTCAGGTCGGAATGCCAGTTCTCGCCCGCCACGAACGTGCTGTTCGCGTCGGCATGGATCGCCACGATCTCGGGATGGTCGGTCAGCCCGGCAACCCCGCTGTGATAGGCCAGGTCGCCGAAATAGCGACCGAGGCGCTTGTGGCTGTCATGGTCGAGCGGCTGGTCGCGGAAGAAGATCACCTGATGCTCCATCAGCGCATCGTGCAGCTCACTCACTTCCTGGTTGCCGAGCGGCTGGTTCAAATCGATTCCGAATATCTCCGCGCCGATGCGCTTGGTCATCGGACGGACGTCGAGCACCTGATAGCTCACCGCTTCACTCCACCTGTTGCACGCGCGCGATGGCGCATGATGCGCCGCGCGCGTCGCGATTTCTTGTCGAAGCGTGCCCGACGGCTTGTCGCCGGGCGCTCGCCCGGCCGTCCTTACCCCACGTCCTTGACGATGCCCTTGCCGCCGAAGATCTGCCGGTCGATCCGGCAATGAATCCCTTGCGTGCCGTCGACGACCTGGGTCACGCCGAAATCGGCCGCGATGCTCATCAGCGAATAGGCGTCCACCTTCGAAAGACCCTGATGCTCGTGGAGCAGATGGATCATGTCGAGCGAGGCGCTCTTCATCGCCTGATCGAGATCGGCACCGAAGCCGTGGACGATCCAGCAGTCCTTGGTCTCGAGCAGCGGGGAGGGGAATTTGAAGTCCTTGCGCAGGATGATCTGGAACAGCACGTCGAGCGAGGCCTCGATCGCCGTGCCGCTGATTTCGCCGTCGCCCTGGCTGACATGCGGGTCGCCGATCGAGAAGAGCCCGCCCTTCACCTGCACCGGATAGAACATGGTCGCGCCTGCGCCGATGCGCCAATTGTCGATATTGCCCCCGTGCAGACCGGGCGGAATCGTGCTGACCGGCTGGTCGACCGCCGGCGCGACGCCGGCAGTGCCGAGGTGCGGCCGCGCGGGCACGGTGATGCCGGGAAGCGCAGGCTGCCGATCGCAGACCGGGCAGTTGGTGATCCGGCCAGGGACGACATATTTGTCGGCGACATCATAGGCGTAGAGCGCGCTCGCGGTATTCGCGTTGGGATCGAGGCGGTAGATCGTCACGCGCTCGGTCTGGCCGAACTCCTCGTAGAGATGGCCCCAATTGGCCTGGAGGTTGGAGCCGTAGTTGAAGCGCGGCGTCATCTGGAAATAGCGAACCTCCAGCATGTCGCCGGGTTCGGCGCCCTCGACATAGATCGGGCCGGTCATGATGTGGCATCCGGGCGCGCGCGTCTCGGGATCGATCTCGGTGAAGATGCGGCGGATGTCGTCGTCGAACATCAGCGCGGGATCGTCGCCGGCGTGATGCGTCACCGCCTGGGCCTGGATCAGGTCGCCGCTCCTGATCGTCAGCGCCGGTTTGATCTCGGGCGAGAAATACCCCCAGTGCACCGTGTCGGGCGTCGCCCGCAGAAAATGCAGTGCTCCGGGCCGGACGTTGTCACGAACCGTGCCAGTCTCGCAGACCAAGGACATTAACGTTCCCCCTGTGATGAAAGCTTACCGGGCGCGCTGGTCACGCGCCGATTAGGATGCTCGTCATGCCGAGCGATTTGTGGTGGATGAAATCGGGATTGAATTCGGCCTTCTCGCCGGGATGGCGGGCGCCGAGCACGTACAGCAGCGGCCAGAAATGGTCGGGCGTCGGCACTGCCATCCGCGCATCGTCGCCGAGTTCCTCGAAGGCGATCACGTGCTGCGGCTGATCGGTGGCGACTGCCTCGAGCATCGTGGTGTTGAAGCGGTCGGCCCAGGGATAGGGCGGGGCGTTGGGATTCTCCCAGTCCATCGCCGGCAGGTTGTGGACAATGTTGCCGGTGCCCATGATCAGCACGCCCTCGTCGCGCAGCGGCCGCAATGACTGGCCGACGGCCCAGTGCAACTCGGGGGTCTTCGCCAGGTCCATGCCGAGTTGGACGACCGGGATGTCGGCGTCGGGATAGGCGTGGACGAGCACCGTCCAGGTGCCGTGGTCGAGCCCCCAGCCATGATCGATGGCCACCGGCATCGGCGCAAGCAGGTCGCGGACGCGATGCGCGAGTTCGGGATCGCCCGGCGCCGGATATTGCACCTCGAACAGCGCGCGCGGAAAGGCGCCGAAGTCATGGATCGTGCGCGGCTGGGGCATGGCCGTCACCGCGGTGCCGCGCGTCAGCCAGTGCGCCGAAATGCAGAGGATCGCCTTGGGCTTGCCGATCCGGTCCGCGATCCCGCGCCAGGCGCGCGTCGTGTCGCTCGTCTCGAGCGCGACCATCGGGCTGCCATGCCCGAAGAACACGATCGGCATCCGGCTCATTGCACGCTTCCCCTGCGGACGGCGTTCCTGCTCATCATGTTCCTGGCCCCAACCGGTGATCGTGCGCCGAGGCTAGGGAGCGGAACTGCGTCCGGTCTTGCGTCGATGCGCACAAGTTGTTGTCCGCAGCCCGCAGATGGCGTCATTCCCGCGTATAATCGGCTGGAATCTGCGGGTTTTCACCGGCCTTGCCCCAGAGCAGGATCTCGTTGCCCCACGGATCGGCAAACGCGTGGTTATAGCCGTTGAACTCTTTCCAATAATGGTCGCGCCACAGGATCGTCGCCCCGCGCTCCGCCGCCGCGGCGAGGATGCGGTCGGCGCTGTCCTCGTCCCCGATCAGGATCCAGATGCGCGGCTTCCGGCCGCTCGTCGCGATGTGCCGTGGCTCGACGCCGGCCGGGTCGGGATGCGGGCGCGCATTGGCGGCGTCGAAGATGCCGAGGTGGAGGTTGCCGATCTGGCTGTCGCTGCCGTCCTTGTGCTGGAAGAAGCCGCCCGGCACCATCCGGTGATAGATGCCCTCGGGGCGGGCGTCATTTTCCCAGCCGAACACTTCGGCGTAGAATTTGCCCGCCGCGGCGGGGTCGTCGGATGCGAGATCGACGAAGATCAACGTATTGGTCATCTGGTTGCCTCTTGCGGGGATGCGCGCATCGGGTCGGCCGCCGGGGCTGCCCGCGCGCAGGAAATCATCGCGGTCGCTACGCGCTCAGGATGCGCGCTTGATCCGGGCGACGGGGGCGGAGGGGCCGCGGCGCCGGTTCCACTCGCCCCAGTAGCGGTCGACCAGCCACAGGTTGAACTGGCGCTGGGCGCCTTCCTGCCAGCTGTAGCGGCCGCGCGGCGCGAACTTCGAATTCAGGCCCTGCTGCACGAGCAGGTCGACATGCAGGTCCTGCTGGACGATCTCGGCGACTGCATCGTTGTTCATGCGCAGCTTGTGCTCGAACAGCGGGTCGGACATCGCCTCCGGGTGCAGCAGCAGCCCGAAGGTCAGCGCGTGAGTCTGTGCGCTCTGGGCATCGAGGATCATGTAGATGATCATGTCGCTCATCACGACGAGCGACAGGCTCGGCGGCAGGTTGACGAACAGCAGCCGGTGGCGTTCCTCGTCGGTGAGCTTGGGAAACACCGCGAAGACCGCGCGCTGCGTGGCATTGAAGCTCGCGTCCGGGTGGAGCGAGCCGTTGAGCCGGTAATAGCCCGCCGTCTCGGTCGGCAGTTCGGGGAAGCTTGCCAGCGAACTCGGCACGATATCGTGCAGCGGCCCGGCATGAAGGCGGTTCGCGTGATATCCGTCGTTATTGTTCTCGAACATCACCTTCCAGTTCCACGCATAGGGCGTGGGGGCCTCGGGCCGCGGCCCGCGCGCTTTGGCGAACTCATAATTGGCGACGACATCCTCCAGCGCCGCGAGGCGCGGTGCCAGCGGGGCTGCCTCGAGATCGAAATTGACGAAGACGAAGCCGTGCCAGACCTCGATCTTGAGCTTGGGCAGGCTGTTCTTCGCCCGGTCGAAATTGCACGTCTTGCCCATTGCCGGGGCGTTCACCAGCGCGCCGTCCAGGTCATAGGTCCAGTGGTGATACGGGCAGACAAAGGCGCGGGTATTGCCATGGCCTTCCGCCACCAGCATCGCGCGGTGCTGGCAGACCGAGGACAGCGCCTGGAGCGCCCCCTTGCGGTCGCGCGCGATCACCAGCGGCTCGTTGGCATGCGTGCAGGTGAAATAGTCGCCGGGCTTCTCGGCCCATTCCTCGCGCCCCACGCACAGCCATTCGCGATAGAAGAGCGCTTCCTTCTCGAACTGGAAGAATTCCGCGTCGGTATAGCAGGCCGGCGGCAGCGTCTCGGCTTCCTCGGTTTCCGTCACCGAGCTTGCGAAGCTGTCGAAGAACTGGTCGGTCAACATCGTCATCATATCACCTCTTGGCCTGTGCGTCCTGCGGGACACGGCAGACTGAACCTCACAAAGCTGGCACCCGGCCTCCCCACATCCTATTCGGCCGGGAGGATTTCGGCGTCGGGCAGCAGGTCGCGCTTGGCGGGCACTGCCGCCGGCCGGGCATTAGGCGCACGCAGCAGCACCGCCGAGACCACCCCGGCGAGGGCGAGCAGGGCAGCGAAGATCGCGAAGATCGGCAGGTAATTCCCCGTGCGATCGGCGATCCAGCCGGCCGACAAGGGGCCTAGCACCGCGAAGGTGGTGGCGGTCGTCGCCATTGCGATCAGGTCGGTGGCGAGCGACGCGCCGAAATAGCGCAGCAGCAGGATATGGGCACTGAGCCAGCTCAGCCCCCAGCCGACACCGAACAGCAGCGAGAACATCACTGCCCAGGCCGGCGTACCCGTCACGCAGAGCAGCGCGACCGCGATGCACTGCAGGGCAAGTCCGAGGACGAGCAGGAGCTGCGGCGATACGCGCTCGGTGAGTGCGCCGGTCGTGCCCTTGGCGAGGGTGCCGGCGAGCGCGAGCAGGCTCATCGCCAGCGCGCCCGGCGCGCTTCCGCCGCCGAGGCTTGCGACATGGGTCACCAGCACCGAGTGCATCGTCGTCACCACGGTCTGCACCACGATCATCACGAATGCGATCAGCAGGAACGAGCGGCTCCGCATCGCCTCGCGCATCGTCCAGGCCGAGGTTGTCGCTGCTGGCGCCGCTGCGGCGCCGGCATGGATCACCTGCTCGGTCGATTCCACCTTCACGGCATCGCGGATGGTGAGCAGGAGGATGAGGGCAAGCGCTGCCGCGGCAAGCGCCATTACCAGCCAATGGACGCGCCAGCTGCCGCTGAGGCCGACCACCCAGCTGACGATCAGCGGCCCCGCGACGCCGCCGAGTGCGCCGGCCATGAAATAGAATCCGATCATCCGCGCCGACGTCCTGGGAAACCAGGTCGCGATCAGGAATACCGCGGGGGAGGGCGCGATGAGCGAGAAGCCGATGCCCATCAGCGACGTCGCCGCGAAGAACTCGGCGAGCCCGTGGACGTTCGCGGCGAGCAGGAAGCCGGCGGACAGCACCATGCCGCCGGTGAACATGGTGAGGCGCGTGCCGATCCATTTCATCAGCATCGGCGGCAACGGGCTGCTGAGCCCGCAGGCAAGGCCAAGGAAGGAGAAGCTCGCGCCCGCCGCAGCCTGCGACCAGCCCAGTTCCGACACCATCGTGTACAGGACATAGCCGAGCGAGGTGAACGTCGTGGCCGTGACGAAGAAGAAGCCGAGCGACGCGGCGATCATGATCAGCAGGTTGCGCGGCATGGCGAGCCAATCCTTCCTTCGATTCCAGATGGCAAGCCTAGCTTGTGCACTGCACCATCGCTTGATCTCCCGCGCCCGAAGAGTTGACCCGCGCGCGGAGAGGCCGGTAAACAGCAAGGGGCGGCGTGTCGCCACGCCGCCCCTGCCCACTGGGTCGTCCCGATGTACCGAAAGGTCAGAATTTCAGGCCGATGGTCCCGAACACCTGCCGCGGTGCGATATAGGTGTCATAGGTCTGGGCGCTGCCATAGGGATCGGAGAAGCGCGAGTTGACGCCGGCGGTGTCGAACAGGTTGGTCGCCGTGAACGAAACCCAGACATTGCTGTTGTCGGGCGTATATTTGAGGAACAGGTTTACCTGGGCATAGTCCGGCGTCTTGTCGAACGCCGAGTCGTTGAACAGGCGATACTGATATTCGCCGCGATAGATCACCTGCGCCTTGGCCATCAACTCGCCCGGGCCGACCTTGTTGGTATAGGTCATCGCGAAGGTGCCCTGCACCTTGGGCAGCTTCGGCACGTTGTTGCCGTTGATGTTCGCCCGTGCCGCCTCGCGGGCCAGCGCCGCGGCATAGAAGTTCGACCAGAACAGATAGTCGGGATATCCGGCTGCATTCTGTGCCTTGGAAGCATTCACCGGATCCAGGGCGTAATAATCCTTGTTGAACGTGCCGTGGAGCAGCGAGAGCGAACCCTCGACCTGGAAGTGCGGCGTGACGAGCCAGTTGCCCTCGAGCTCGACGCCGTAGATCTTGGCGCTCGGCGCGTTGCTGATGCCTTCGCCGAAGAGGATCGGATCCTCCTCGAGGAATTGCATATTGTGGTAATTGTAGAGGAACGCCGAAACGTTCAGCTGCGCGCGATTGCCGAGGAAGCGGTTCTTGCTGCCGATCTCGAAGGAATCGAGCGATTCCGGCTGATAGGTCGGCTTGATCCCGTCCTGCCACTTGAGCGCGGTGTACGAGCTGCCGCCGTTCGAGGCCGAGGCGTTGATCCCACCGGGCTTGAAGCCGCGCGTGAAGGAGAAATAGAGCATGTTGGCGTGGGTCAGCTGATATTCGACCGCCGCCTTGCCGGTCCATTTGTTGGTCTTCAGGCCGTCCGTCGGGTCCGGCTGCAGATAGGCGCCGGAGGTCTGGCCGCTGGTGCCGCCCGACATACTGTCGCTCTCGCCGCTGAAAGAATCATGGTTGTAGCGCATGCCGCCGGTCAGCTTGAGCGCGTCTGTCACTTCATAGGACGCCTCGAAATAGCCGGCCCATGCCTTGCGCGTGATCGCGGAAAGCTCGGCATAGGTGATCTTCTTCACCGCCGGATCGTTCCACGCCGTGGTCTCGGGGATCGCGGGGCGCAGGATCTCGGTATCGGCGCCGCTGCGATATTCGACGATATACTGGGAATTCTTCGACCAGAGATACACGCCGCCGACGATCCAGTTGAACGGGCCGGAGCCGTCGGAGGCGATGTTGACTTCCTGCGTCCAGCTCTTGGTGCGCGTGCGCCATGCCGGCACATGGTCGTAGTTCACCCCGACGAAGCTCTTGGGGTTATAGGTGTGCGCGAAGAACAGTGGGCTCGTCAGGCCGTCCGCGTCCCAGGCCTGCAGGCTGTACAGCGTCTGGTAGCTGGTGATCGACTTGATCGTCGCAAAGCCCGCATCATATTTGGCGACGCCGTAATAGAGTTCGGTGTTGATCACCGACTTGCCCGGATAGTCCTGGGAGAGCACGCGCGGATCGGTGCTGGGATCCACGATATTCTTTTGTGCCGGGCCGTTGGTGTTGCTGCGATACTGGATGGTATTCAGCGTGATCGAGAAATTGTCGGTGGGCGCCCAGATGCCCGCGACCTTCCAGCCCGTCTCGTCCTGATCGTCCAGCTGGTATTTGGAGAAGCCGGGCACTGCGGTCGCTACGGCATAGCCGTCATGCTGGGTGTGCTGGATCGCCCCGCGCACGGCGATCGTGGAACTCAGCGGCACGTTGATCGCGGCATCCGCCTTGATGAAATCATAGTTGCCGGCGCTCACGTCGATGGTTCCGCCGAAATCGTGCAGCGAGGGCTGGTTGGTCACCACGTTGATCGTGCCGCCGGTCGAGCCCTGGCCGAAGGTGGTGCCCTGCGGCCCGCGCAACACTTCCACCTGGCCGACGTCGATGAAGGCAGCGTTCGCCGCGATCGAGTTGAAGATATAGACGCCGTCGACATGATAGGAGACGCCGGGCTGGGTATTGCCGTTCTCGGGCGTCTCCGATCCCACGCCGCGGATCGAAATCATGCGTTCGCCGCCGCCGCTGCGCGCGACGACGAGGCCGGGCACCAGGCCGTTGAGGCCGGTGATCTCGGTCACATTGGCCTGGGTGAGCGATTGCGCGGTCACTGCCGATACCGACAGCGGCGCCACCTGCAACGATACGTCGCGCTTTTCCGCCGTCACGACGATGTCGGTCAGCTGCGGGTCGCTTTCGGGAGCGGTTACGGTGGCACTCGCCACCTCAACCGGCCTGGCAGTGGCGCTGGCGGACTGCGCGGATGCGGCCGCCGGGATCATCGCTCCGACAGCGGAACTCGCCACCAGGAGCATCTTCATTGAACGAATCCTAGTCATGTCTCATCCCCCGACCCTGTGTTCTCCTCCCCGTTTTCCGACGTCCCTGCTGGCGGGGACTCTCGACGCGGTCAGTGAGCCATTGATGGCGGGGCGGGTCTTGTTGTCCGGCGAATAACTAGTTGACAGGTTTGTTACGGAGCGCCCGGCAGGGCCCGCGTGCACCCGCCCGCGGCGTCGCGAGGATGTTCTCCGCCGCGCGACCGCCGGTCATCGTCATCGACGCTGCCGTTCTTCGGGCAGGCAGGCCCCATGAAGGGGGCGAGTCGCGGCGCGAATCGCTCACCGGGGCGGGCATCCCGGGCGTTCGTGCACAGTGCTGGTCCGCTATGCGGTTCGAGAGGATCCGCGTTGGCGCGATGTTCTTCCGGTCACGCCGGAAGGCGAATCGCCATGAACTGCCGCGCGCGACGTGCGATAGCCAGTATCAGGTCCCATCGGCCCGCAAGGTCAGCACCTCGACGCCATTCCCGGTAACCGCGACGGTGTGCTCGAACTGGGCGGACAGTTTCCGGTCCCTGGTGACGACCGTCCATCCGTCCTGTTCGGTCGAAACCTG
>CAISGR010000067.1 GCA_903884945.1 uncultured bacterium | reverse complement strand
CGACTCGTCATGACCGGCGGCGATCGCTTCGGGCATGAGGAACTTTACATTGCGCCCGATCGCGGTCGTGCTATCCACACCGAACATCCGCTCAGCGCCAGCGCTGAAGCTGCGAATATGGCCGGTAGCGTCAATCACGACGGTCGCGTCCGGGATCGTCTCGATGACGGAGCGCAAGAGGGAGGCTGCCTCGCGCCCGTTCTTTTCGGTCACGTCGACGTTAGCGCCGATGACCGTTTCCAGCTTGCCCTCGGCATCGTAAAAGCAGCGCGCAGATCCCTCGATTGTCCGCGCGGTGCCGTCGGGCTGGCGGAACCGGTACCGGAACGCGACGCGGTCATCCTGCTTGGCAACAGCCGCATCGAGCGTGTCCAATACGCCCTTGGCGTCCTCCGGATCGACGAAGGCGAGCCATTGCTCGAAATTCGCCAGCCCGCCAGCCGGCAGGCCTAGCCGCTGTTCGGATCCGGGCGACCATTCGAGCTGGCCGGTCTTCACATCCCAGTGCGACACGCCGAGTCGATGGGCGTCCGCCGCGACCGCCAGCCGAGCCTCGCTCAGCCGCAACGCGCCTTCCGCACGAACGCGCGCCGAGATGTCGAGCATCTTCACGACGAACAGCGGTTCCTTGTTCGGGCGCTCCAGTACATGAGTTCTTTCAAGTACCGATATCTCGCTGCCGTCATGTCGTCGTTCAATCAACTCGCGCTCGGCGGGGCCGGCGGGCTGCAATACCTCGTCGCCAACCGGTTGCGCCAATCGGGACTGAAGCAGGTCATCTTTGCGGCGCCCGACCGCTTCTTCTGCTGCCCAGCCATAAAGCTGCTCGCAGCCGTGCGACCAGTGCGTAATCTCGCCGTTCGGGCGCGTGAGGGCGATGGCCGCGACATCGAGCGCGAGTGTCACTTCGCGCAGGGCGGCCTGTTGCCGCGTCAGGCGATCGACCGCAAACCATACCAGGAAGCCGATGATCGCGACGTTGCACAGCACGGCCAGCAACTCGATGCCAAGTGGCGCCTCGGGCATTGCCCGCGCTCCCCAGCGGTCGATCAGGGCAGGCAGGATTGGGAGCACGATGACAAGCGGGAGCAACGCGATCGCCAGGCGTCGCCGGCCCTGCGCGCCGTCCAGCAACAACATCCAGCCGGCCTCATGGCGCCATATCAGAAAGGCGAGCGCCAACGCGATCGTCGCGAGCCCTCCCGGTAATGGCGCCATGAACAGATCGATCGGGAGGCCGTCACCCGGTGCCGCCCATAGCTCCATGAGGGTGGAAAATACGCCGAGGCAGAGCGCAGCGCTGGCCAGCAGGTCGGCGAGCACGGCAAAGCCTTGCTTTCGTCGCATGCTGGCCAACAACGAGAGGCTGATCAAGGCGATTGCTGTCACGGTGATCGCACCGGGCCCGCCCGAATGCTGTGCCGAGGTTAGGCCGATCTGGTTGGGGAAAAGGAGCCTGTCGATACCGGGCGTGCCAGCCATGACCTCAACGATCGAAGCGATCGCGATCGCCAGAGGCGCTGCTATCAGAAGGGGCGCTAGGCGGTACCGTAGAATCCTCGCCCAGAAGCCCGCGGCGAGAAGCATGAATCCGAAGGCTGCCATTGGCCAGATGGGGTTGCCGGAGACACCGAACGTCTTCAGCGCGGCCACGTCGAATATCCATCCGGCGAACGCGATGGCGCTGATGACCCCGGCGATCGAAACAAGCCCGAGAACGATATTCTGCTCTATCGATGCATCGTTCGTTGGACGAGCAACGGATTTTTCATACAACGTGCCAGCACCTCTTATTCGGAGCGAGCGCTACTTATGGTACAGTAACATGCATTAACCAAAAGGCAAAATGGCGTGTACTGGCTTTGTTTTTTAAAGGAATCGCTCCGGAATGAACGTATGCTGCGCTGCGATATGGCAGTATTTTTGCGATGAGAATATTAGATGTATTGTTTGCTTGGCATACGAAAGTTAGAATCAATATGTCGGTAATTGCAATATTGTATCTCTCCTTTTCCGAGATTTGGCAATATAATCGCGATAGATCCAGTAAGATGTCGCAACGGCAACCTGTATTAAGTCGAATCCGATTGATAAGACTGGTGAAGAGTCGGTTTTTTTGCCTCGTTGATCGCCGTTGGGCAATTGATCTGTATCAATGTTTTTCCACGCGACCCGAAATCCGCGGGGGATCGCCTTCCACGCCGTTGCTGGAGATTCCGTCGACCGGATCATGTCGCGGCCGCAGTGACGGCATTTGCTGAAGATGAAACCCTGGTTGTGAAAGGTTTCCGGGGCGGCGGCGTGAGTCGACAGACGGCAAAGCAGGGCCATGACAATCCTCGTTGGCAAGCTGTATTTTCAGATGAAGGGTTGCGAGCGTGACCAAGTCGGAAGGTCCGCGGGCGAGCACGTAATCGAGATCCCAGATTTCGAAGCGCTGTCCGGTCGCGACGAGGAGAGCCGACGCGCCGATCCGTCCGCGCTCCCGCATCAGCGCGCCCAGCATCATCATCCCGTCCGGTGCGAGCCGGATCGTCTCGACGAAGCCGAACGTCCGGCGGAGGCGGGTATAATGTGCTTCTAGGTTGGAGCCGATGAAAGCAGCGCGGCGGGTCTCGAAATCCCATTGCTGCTGGGCCGCGAACGCCCTGTCATAGACAACCAGGCAACGCTGTTCCTCATGCAGGCCGATGAACCACTGACCGTTCGGGGATCGCAATTGTGCGGTTTCGTGGAAGGCCCGCGGCAGGAGGATTTCGCCCCCGCTCGTTACTTCGCAGATCGCGCTTCCGATAAACAGTTCGTCCATTGCGACTCTCCATTGCTGATGGAGAGATGGTTAACGAATCAATAAGCCCTGAGCGTAGCGCGTGAATCTACGACGTCGTGTTTACGCGTATCGGTGATTCTCCGTATTCGCGGATATATCTACGTAAAGTGCGCAGAGTCGGTCTCGATGGGCAGGATTTATTTCTATATGGAGTGGTTGCCGTTGGTAGATCGATAAAGTAATTACGGATTCGATATGAGTTACTGTGGTTTTACGACCTAGTTAACCATGATCACGCTGGGTAGCTGTTCGGCGACGGCAATGCTCGCCAAGCCGGAGCAGGAGGCCAGTGTAATGATGCAGCAGGAACTCGATCTCGACGCCGCTTCCGGAGTCACGCTCTTCGGCGTGGGAGGCGCTGGCGGAAACGCGGTCTCGCGGCTGCTGGGCCGGTCTGATCTGGGCATGAAGATCATCTGTGCAAACACGGACATGCAGGCGTTACGCGTTGCGCCTGGCCCAAATCAGCTGCAGCTCGGCCGGCAATTGACGCGGGGTCTGGGCGCTGGCGCGAAACCCGAGATTGGACGGGCAGCGGCGCAGGAAGCGCTGCCGGAAATCGTGGCGGCGCTGAAGGGAAGCGCACTCTGCTTCGTCGCCGCCGGCCTTGGCGGCGGTACCGGTACCGGTGCTGCGCCCGTCATCGCCCGCGCTGCGCGTGAACTCGGTATCCTCACCATCGGCATTGCAACCAGACCCTTCGCCTTCGAGGGCGCGCGCCGGGCACGAACGGCTGCGGCCGGCCTTGTCGAGTTCCAGGAGAGTGTCGATGCGCTGGTCGTGGTCTGCAACGAACATCTGTTCAGGGTCGCAGGCCGGGACACGACCTTCCGCAGTGCGCTCGACCTGTCGGATTCGATCGTGTGCGAAACCGCGGCCGACTATGCCGCGCTGATCGCGGGGGCCGCGCTCAAGCGCGTAACGGTGGCGGATATCTGCACCACATTGCGGGGCGGTGGCAGGACGGTGATCGGTTATGGTGATCGCTGCAGTGGCAAGGACCGCGCGGTACGTGCGGCCGAGTCGGCATTGCGTAACCCGTTGTTGGACGATGCGCCCCGCGGCGCCGAGCGGCTGCTGGTTACGATCGCCGGCGGCCCGGATCTGAGCTTGTTCGAGGTCGAGGAAGCGGTCGGCTGCCTGCGGGAGCAGGTGCAGATCGGCGCCGATCTCGTCTGGGGATCGGTCATTGATCCGGCGCTTGAGGGCAGCATGCGGATCGGGATTGCGGCGACCTGCCTGCCGCCGCGGGCGGCAGGCGTTGCGCCCGTGGCTGCCGCGCGAAGCATGGCGAAGCCGGCGGGCAAGGTGTCCGTCCCCATCGCCGCGCTGGCGTCGGTGGACGCGCAGCCCGTGCGGGTGAATGCGGTCGTGCCACAACTGGCCAATTCGCTCGTCGCCGAAGCTGCAGCCCAAGCCCCATCCCCGCTTGCGATGTCAGAAGCGGTCGAAGCGTCCGTTGCCGGCGTCGCGCCTGTGCCTGATCGCGACGTTCTGGTCCTGACGAACAGTTATAGCCTGGATCTTGACATCGTCGCCGACCGTCCGGTTGCGAAGGGGCCGGTCCGCTCGCGTGGGGCGTCGGCAAGCCTTGTCGACCGCATCTATTTCGCGACCCGTGATCTCAAGCGGAGCTGGAGTCGCGCGCCGAAGCCCGCGGAGCGGCAGGCGCCGCATTCTGTGCGGATCGCGCGGGGTGAACCCCGGCTTGCCATGGGATAGGCGATCGCTCGCTGCCTGGACCCGCGCTGCTTTACCGTTTCACCTCGGGGGGAAATGCCCCTAAGTTGAAGGCGGAAGGAGTAGGACCATGGGGCTCTTGGATTTCCTCTCGAAACAGTTCGTGGACGTGATCGACTGGGTCGATGAGCCGGGCGTGCTGGCGATTCGTTATCCGATGAAGGATCGCGAGATCCAGACGGGCGCGCAGCTTACCGTTCGCGACGGCCAGAAGGCATTCTTCTACAACGAAGGCCAGATCGCCGACATATTCCTGCCGGGCCTGCACCGGCTCGATACCGGGAATCTGCCGATCCTCACCGCGCTGATGAACTGGGACAAGGGCTTTGCCTCCCCGTTCAAGTCGGACATCTATTTTTTCACATCGCGCGAACAGGCCGGGCTGAAATGGGGCACCGCCCAACCGATCACGGTGCGCGACAAGGAATTTGGGCCGCTGCGCATCCGTGCGTTCGGCAGCTATTCCTTCCGCGTCGAGGACGTGCCGGTGTTCGCGGCCAAGCTGATGGGCACGCTTGACCGGCTTACCGTCGCTGATGTCGAACCGCAGTTGCGCGGCGCGATCGCGACCGCGCTGGCCTCGGGGCTGGGCGGCGGCGAGACGGCGTTCGTCGATCTGGCCGCCGATCAGGCAGCGCTGTCGCAGCGGCTGCTCGCGGCGGTCGCGCCGGCGTTCGGGCAATGGGGCCTGAAATGCTGCAGCTTCTTCGTCGAAAGCCTGTCGTTGCCCGAGGCGGTGCAGGAGCATCTCGACAAGGCCAGCTCGATGCGCGTGGTCGGCGATGTCGATCAATATGTCCGCTTCCAGACCGCCGAGGCGATCGACACCGCGGCGGCTCAGTCGGGTGGCGTTGCGGGAATCGGCGCCGGCGCGGCGGCCGGGATGGCGATCGGCCAGAGCATGGCCGGCGGCATGGGAGCGCCCGCGGCCCGGACTCCTGCGCAGCCGCCCGAGGATCCCTACCAACAGATTGAAAAGTTACACCGCCTGATGACCGCGGGTGCGATCACCCAGGAGGAGTTCGACGCGAAGAAGACGGCGCTGCTCGCCAGGATCGTCTGATCTTCCATGCTCGAGGCCAATTGTCCCAATTGCGGGGCCGAGATCCGGTTCCGCTCCGCCGACCTGCCGGTGAAGGTCTGCGCCTATTGCCGCAGCTCCGTCGTGCGCGAGGGCGAGTCGCTGAAGGCGGTTGGCCGGATCGCCGAGGTGCCAGAGGATGTCAGTCCGTTACAGATCGGGGTGCGGGGTAGGGACGGGGCGCTTGGGTTCGAGCTGATCGGGCGGGTCCGCTGGCGCTGGACCGATGGCGGCTGGAACGAGTGGCTCATGCTGTTCGACGACGGCTCCATCGGCTGGCTTGGCGAGGCGATGGGGCGCTACATGTTGCTCCGCCAGATCGCGCATAGCGGGTTCCGCACTGATATGGTGCGCAAGCTGCGCGACGGTCACCCTGTCACGGTCGGCACCGAAGCGACCATCGACGGGATCCAATACCGCGTCACCGATGTCAAGGAAGCGACCTGTGCCGGCGGCGAGGGCGAATTACCGTACAGC
Organism: uncultured bacterium; assembly: GCA_903884945.1. GTDB lineage: Bacteria > Pseudomonadota > Alphaproteobacteria > Sphingomonadales > Sphingomonadaceae > Sphingomonas. The sequence continues at coordinate 96,243 of CAISGR010000067.1, read as the reverse complement.
GCACCACTCGGCCTGACCATCGCGAGTGTCGACCTGATGGCCGCCGATGGACATTGCGCCAGCGCCCAGAAGGATCAGGGCGTCGGCGAGGTATCGGTCTATACGGGCCGCTACGTCTCGTTGGCCGATCTGCGCGCTTCCGGCCTGCGCGCATTCGAGGGGTGGCCAATGCCCCAATTCGCCGCGTGACGACGCCGCCACCGTCTGTCCGCGCGCTCACCTGCACCAGTTGTGGGGGCACGATCGCGTTGCGAGCGGCGGGCTCCACCGTCAGCCTCGTCTGCGAACATTGCGGCACAACGCTGGATGCCACCGATCCCCAGCTCAGGATCATCGCCAGGGCGCATGCCGCGATGCATCGCCCGCTCATCGCCCTCGGCATGCGCGGCGTGTTGCGCGGGACCACATGGGAGGTAGTCGGCTATCTCGAACGATCGGACGGCGGGGACGGCTGGTCCGAATATCTGCTGTTCAACCCCTATCAGGGCTATGCTTTCCTGCTCGATGACGGGCGGCGCTTCAGCCTTGGCTTCCTGCTCGATCGGCTGCCGAGTTACACCTGGGGCGAGATGGAGCTCGATGGCGAAGGCTATAAGAGGTTCGGCAGCAGCTACGCCACCTGGGTAAAATTCGTCGTCGGTGAATTCTACTGGCGCGTCGCCGTCGACGAGCGGGTGCGCGTGAGCGACTATGTCCGCCCCGGCAAGATGATCTCCTGTGAGGAAAATGGCAGCGAGCGGACTTGGACCCGGCTGTGGATGCTCGAATGGGGGGAGGCTGAAGCCGCTTTCGGGCTGGAGCGACGACAACGCGAGTGGAGCAGGCCATCGCCGCACGAGCCCTCGCCCTATCGCGACAGACTAATCGAATTGACCATCATCGGGTTGATCGCGGCCGTTACCTTGCTGATCGTCGCGATCATGGGCGGGGGCTCCACCCGCGTTGCGAGCGCCGACATGCAAGCCGCGCTCGATGGCGCGACGCACAGCGAGATCATCCGCGACATCGAACTGCCGGGTCGCAATTCGGCCCTCACGCTGACCGCCCGTGCGGAGCAACTCGATAACAGCTGGATTGATATTGATTATTCGCTGGTCAACCGCCGCACCCAGGAAAATTTCGACGCCTATGCGCTGGCCGAACATTATAGTGGCTCGGACAGCGACGGATCCTGGAGTGAGGGTGACTCGACCCCGAGCATCAAGCTGTCGAGCATCCCGCCCGGCTCCTATGATCTGGTCGTCGAACTTGGCGCACATCGCTGGATTTCGCCCAGCCGGTCACTCTACATCACCAGCTATGCGCCGGGGGCTTCCCCGCCGATTCCGGTGACGATCACCGTCGATCGTGGCGGCATGTTTGCCGGCAACGTGATCCTCGGGCTGATCCTGCTGCTCATCTGGCCCGCGATCCTGCTGTTCCTCCATTTTGGCTTCGAGCAGCGGCGCCTGTCCCCCGTGACTGAGGACGACGACGAATGAGCAAATCCTCAATCCTTTACGCCGGCTTCTGCATGGCGGTTATCGGCCTGTTCGTGTTTGCAACGATGAACGGCTTCTCGCCTTTCGCTCAGGGCGGCACGCGCAGCTTCGTGCACGCTGCCTATGGCCCCACCCATAAATAGAAGAGGAATTCACCATGCTCACCAGCGCAGTCCTTCTGGCCACCCTGGTCTATGCCGGCCTCGGCCTCGTCATCTTCGTGATCGGCTTCTGGCTGTGGGACCGGCTGACGCCGGTCGATCTGTGGGGTGAGATCTGCAAGAACAACATCGCGCTCTCGATCCTGGCCGGCTCGGTCGCGATCGCGATCTCGATCATCATCGCGGCGGCGATTCATGGCTGACGGACCGGCCGGGACGCATCCCCGGCCATCGCGCCTCGGCGCGGCATTGCTCGTCTCCGCCTTCGTCGTGGCCACCTGCGGTCTGATCTACGAGTTGTTGGCGGGGACGCTGGCGAGCTATCTGCTCGGCGACAGCGTCACCCAATTCTCGATCGTCATCGGCACCTATCTGTTCGCGATGGGCATGGGCAGCTGGTGCTCGCGCTATGTGTTGCGCGACGAACTGGCGATCTTCGTGCGCGTCGAGATTCTGATCGCCGCCATCGGCGGCTGTTCGGCGGCGGCCCTGTTCCTGCTGTTCGATCGGGTCAGCGATTTCCGCATTCCGCTCTACGGCCTGGTGCTGGCGATCGGTGCCCTGGTCGGACTCGAGATCCCGCTGCTGATGCGGATCCTGAAGGACCGGCTCGAATTCAGCGATCTTGTGTCGAAGGTACTGACCTTCGATTATGTCGGCGCGCTCGCGGCCTCGGTGCTCTTCCCGCTGCTGCTCGTGCCACATCTTGGGCTGATGCGCACCGGCTTCCTGTTCGGGTTGGCCAATGTCGGCGTCGCCATCGCGCTGATTGTGATGCTGCCGGGCAAGAGGCGCCTGCGTGCCGAGCTGGCTGCGGCGATTATCGTCGCGATCGTGTTGGCGGTGGGTTTCGCCCTGTCCGAACGCCTGCAGCGCAGCGCTGAGGTTGCGGTCTATGGCGATCCCATCCTCTATGCGACCTCGACCCCCTATCAGCGCGTCGTGATCACCAAGCGCGGCGATGATCTGCGGCTGTATCTCAGCGGTAATCTGCAATTCTCCTCGCGCGACGAATATCGCTATCACGAAGCGCTGGTACATCCGGTGCTCAGCCGGGTTCACGCGCCGCGGAATGTGCTGGTGCTGGGCGGTGGCGACGGGCTCGCGGTGCGCGAGATCCTGAAATATCCAAGTGTCGCGTCGGTCACTCTGGTCGATCTCGATCCGGAGATGACCTCGCTGTTCACCAACAGCGCGATGCTCGCTGCGCTCAATCACGGCGCTTTCCGTTCGCCCAGGGTGCATGTGATCAACGCCGATGCGTTCAGCTGGCTGCGCGCCAGCAAGCGGCGCTTCGATGCGGTGCTGGTTGATTTCCCCGATCCGACCAATTTCTCGATCGGGAAGCTCTACACGGTGAGCTTCTACCGTGAACTGGCCCGCGTGCTAGCGCCCGGCGCGATGGTCAGCGTGCAGAGCACCTCACCACTGGTCGCGCCGCGCGCTTATTGGACCGTGGCGACGACGCTGGAAGCGGCGGGGCTCATCACACGCGGTTATCATGTCTATGTGCCGAGCTTCGGCGAATGGGGCTTCGTGCTCGCCTCCAACCGGCCGATCGGCCCGCCCGCGCCGTTGCCCGCGGGCTTGCGTTTCCTCACGCCGCAGACCGACGCGCTGGCCTTTGTCTTCCCGCCCGACATGGCGCGCCGCGCCGTGCCGGTGAACCGGCTCGACAATCAATCGCTGGTGCGAGAGTTCGAGGCCGAATGGGCCGTGTACGAAGGATGACGGCGTGACCATCAGCCGTCGCACCGCGATCGCGGGGTCGGTCGCGGCCGCTGCCGCGATCGGCGCGGGGGCCGTGGCGTGGCAGGCGCGGGAAAGGGCGATCCCCGGGACGCTGGGCGGCGCCGATTTCACCCGCGGCCACCGCCTCCGCGACGGCACGGCGTTTCCAGCGCCGGCGCGCGAGTTCGAAACCGCTATCGCGATCCTCGGCGGCGGTGTCGCGGGCCTGTCGGCGGCGTGGACCCTCGCCGAGGCGGGCGTAACTGATTTCCGCCTGTTCGAACTGGAGGACAGCACCGGCGGCAATGCGCGCTCGAGCCGCAATGCCGTTTCCGCCTATCCGCTCGGCGCGCATTATCTGCCGATCCCCAATGCCGAGGCGAAGGGGGTCGTCCGCTTGCTGGAACGGCTCGGGATCGTAACTGGGCATGTCGATGGCAAGCCAGTGTTCGATCCCTATCAGATCGTCTCCGACCCCGACGAACGCCTGTTGCATCTGGGGCGCTGGCAGGAAGGCCTTGTCCCGACTGTCGGCCTGACGGCGGACGACCAACGCGATCTCGGCGCCTTCTTTGCCGCAATGGCCGCCTATCGCGATCGCCGCGATACCGAGGGGCGCCCCGCCTTCGCCCTGCCGATGGACTATAGCGCGCGTGACCCCGATCTCGTCGCGCTCGACCGGCTGAGCTTTTCTGCCTGGCTCGACGCCCAGGGCTGGCACGCGCCGGTGCTGCGCGGGCACGTCCGTTATGCCTGCCGCGACGATTATGGCACTGAACCCGATCAGGTTTCCGCCTGGGCCGGCATTCACTATTTCGCGAGTCGGCGCGGCGTGGCGGCGAACGTCGCCAGCGATACGGTGCTCACCTGGCCGGAAGGCAATGGCCATCTCGTCGGCCGGATGGCGGCCCGGCTGCGCGGGCATCTCGCCTGCGGGCAGATCGTCCACCGCGTGCGGCGCGACGGAGGCGGTGTCATGATCGACTGTTTCGATGTCGCGGCCGGGAGCACGAGCCGTATCCGCGCCCGCGCCGCGATTCTCGCCACGCCGCATTTCGTGACCAGCCGGCTGCTCCCGCCGGGCGACACGGACACGGCTGGCTTCGGCTATGCGCCCTGGGTGGTGGCCAATGTGACGGTCGATCGCCCGCCGGCGGGCAATGGCTTCCAGGTCGCCTGGGACAATGTGTCCTGGACCAGCCGGTCGCTCGGCTATGTAGTGGCCACCCATCAGTCGCTCGCGGCTGTGTCCGGGCCGACCGTCCTGACCTGGTATCTGCCGCTATCCGATCTGCCGCCGTCCGAGGCGCGGCACGAGTTGGTGACTCGTCCGCTCGGCTATTGGCAGGCAATGGTCCACGAGGACCTGCTCCAGACCAATCCCGATCTCGAGGGGGCGATCGCGCGAATCGACATCTGGCGCTGGGGCCATGCGATGATCCGCCCGGTGCCGGGCTTCTTCTGGGGTGGCGCACGCGCGGCCGCGGCGGAGCCGCGGCCCCCGTTCTTCTTCGCGCACTCCGATCTCAGCGGCCTGTCGCTGTTCGAAGAGGCGCATTATCGCGGTACGGCGGCGGCACAGGGTGCCATGGCGCACCTCGGCATTCCCCATGCCGATGTGCTGATCTAGGAGCGGACGTGGATTATAGCGGCACGCATCTTCTCGCTGATCTGTTCGGCTGCGATGGGCTCGATGACATCGATCGCGTCGAATCGGCGCTGCGCGCGTCTGTGGCCGCCGGCGGCGCCACCCTGCTTGAGATCAGGCTGCACAGCTTCGGCACGGGGCAGGGCATCACCGGCGTGGCCCTGCTCGCCGAATCGCACATCTCGATCCATAGCTGGCCCGAGCGGCGCTATGCCGCAGTCGATATTTTCCTGTGCGGACGCCGGCATGATCTGGGTGCGGCGCTTGCCGCGCTTGTCTCGGGATTGGGCGCGGAAAGCTGCACCGAGCGGCGAATCGCGCGTGGCTTCAGCATCGATGACGGCGCGCTGGCCGGATAGAGGAGAGTGGTGCCCGGGGACGGGATCGAACCGCCGACACTGCGATTTTCAATCGCATGCTCTACCAACTGAGCTACCCGGGCTTGCCCGGCGCCGCCTGAGGGCGCCGGAAAGAGCGGGCCTCTTAATCGGCGTCGTTCGCGCTGTCCAGCCCGGGAGTTGGGGCGGACGGATCTTCCGGATCGGCGGGCCCCGCGGGAATGCGATAGCCTTCGCCCAGCCATTGCAACAGATCGCGATCGCGGCAGCCGCGGCTGCAGAAGGGGGCCTGCGCTGCGATCGCTGGCTTGCCGCAGATCGGGCAGGTATCTTTTTTCGCCATTTTCAGTCTGCCTCGAACACGGGTTGAACGCCGGTGCGGCGCGCGAGCGCCTCGATAAGGGCCGGATGCGCTGCCAGCCAGTCCCGGACGCGCCGGCTCACGCGGTGATTCGCGCGCACCGGCGGCGGTGTGCGCTCGATCGCGCGGAGCAGGGCGCGCGCTTCGGCGCCGGCCGGATCGGCGCGAAGCAGTTCGGGCAGCGAGGCGCGGAACCGCCGACGGACGATCTGGAGAAAGCCGAAGCCGTTCATTGCGGTTCGTTCGAAGGGCAGGGGCAGCGCGGCATCGATTGCCGCAGCGACGGCCTGGCGCGCCGCCTTGCCTTCGAGCGTCGGGAAATCAATGCCGATCGAGCCGCCGATATCGTGTCGCAGGATTGCCTGGCCGACTGCGCCCGCAGCCGCAATGGCGAGCGCATCGAGTGGCGGCTGGCCGTCGACATCGAACAGCGTCATCGCCGGGGTGGGCGTCATGCGCAGTGCACCACCGCGAAAGGCAATCTCACCGGTCATGGCTTCTTCGAGAATTTCGGACCAGCCGGCGGCTTCGAGCAGATCGGGCTCATGCGCCTGGAGCCTGCGCACCGGATGCCCTGTTGCCGTGATGCGGGCGAGGAGGTCTGCCCCCGACGATGCGTGGGCCCCTGGCTCCGCGGGCATTGCCTTGGCGAGTTTCGCGCGCCCAGCTTCCGGAATCGCTGCACGGACGATCTCCACCGTGAGCGCGGCCCCCTGGGTGATCCCGGCGGGCAGCGGGGCCAGGATGGCCTCGCCACCGCCCTCCAGCGCCACTCGGCCCTCACGGCCCCGGACCGTGATCTCGACCAGCCGTGCTGGCAGGATCGCGCCGGGTCGCGGTGCGGGGTCGTCAGGTTCCAGCCGGGCTTCGAGAATGGCGCCGTCCTCGATCAGTGCCGCACGTGCCTCGCCGACGCCGGCTTCGTACAGCCACTCAGCCAAGAGCGACCCCGGCAGTGGCAAGCAGCGCACGGGTCTCGAACAGGGGAAGACCGATCACGCCGGAATGGCTGCCCGAAAGGAAACGGACAAAGGCCTCGGCCCTGCCCTGGATGCCATAGCCGCCCGCCTTGCCCAGCCCCTCGCCGCTGGCGAGATAGGCATCGATCTCGGCGGTACTAAGCGGCTTGAACGCGACGATCGTGTCGGACAGGCGGGTACGCATCTTGCCCTGGGTGTCGATCACGCAGATCGCCGTCAGGCAATGATGTCGCCGGCCAGAGAGCAGTTCGAGCATGCGCCGCTGTTCAGCCTCGTCCTCGGCCTTGCCGAGGATGCGCCGGCCGAGCGCGATGGTGGTGTCGCCAGCCAGCACGATCTCGCCGGGCGCGCGGTCCACCGCCCTGGCCTTCGCCTCGGCGAGGCGAAGGACATAGCTGCGCGGCAACTCGCGCGGCAGCGGGGTTTCGTCGACATCGGGCGATGCGATGCGCGCCGGTTCCACGCCAAGCCGCGCGAGCAGGTCGCGTCGGCGTGGAGAGGTGGAAGCGAGGACGAGCCGCACGGGCGGCTCCATTCAGGCCGGCGCCCGGCCCTGGCCGGGATGACGCGCAGCGCGCGTCACTTGAAGCGGTAGGTGATGCGACCCTTGGTCAGGTCGTACGGAGTCAGTTCGACCAGCACCTCGTCGCCCACCAGCACGCGGATGCGGTTCTTGCGCATCTTGCCGGCGGTATGGCCGAGAATTTCGTGATCGTTTTCGAGCTTTACGCGGAACATGGCGTTGGGCAGAAGCTCCACCACCTGGCCGCGCATTTCGAGCAATTCTTCCTTGGCCAAACAAACCTCTAGCGATGTTGGGAAAATCCTGAGCGCGGCCCTTAGCGCGGAAGCGCCCAAAAGGGAAGCGCGCAGGTTTTGCGTCAGGCCGGGTTATATTGCGCCAGGAACGCCTCGAGCTCCTTGAGAAACTGGACTCGATCCGCCTGCTGGGAAAAATGGTGGTCGCCCTTGGGCTGCTCGACATAGCGATAGGTCTTGCCCGCCGCCTTGAGCTTCTCGACCATCTCGCGCGATTGCTTGACCGGCACCCTGGTGTCGGCCTTGCCGTGCATGATCAGCACGGGAATCGAGAAATCCGCCGCAAAGTTGATCGGTGAAGCCGCTTTCAGGTCCGCTGCCTGGTCATGCCAGAAATCCCTCGTCCGCCGGTCGTTGAGGAAGCTGGCATCGTATCGCAGGATCGCGCTCATGTCGGACACGCCCGCGAAGGAGACCGCGCAGCGATAGACTCCGTGATCGCGTTGCGCGGCACGGAGCGCTGCATAGCCGCCATAGGAGCCGCCGACGATGCACACCCGCTTGGGATCGGCAATGCCCTGATCGACCGCCCATTTGACGGCGTCGGTCAGGTCGTCCTGCATGGCAAGCCCCCACTGACCGCGCGCCTTGTCGGCGAAGTCGGTGCCGAAGCCGGAAGAGCCGCGGTAATTGGGCTGCAGCACGACATAGCCCCGGCTGGCGAGGAATTGCGCCCACCAGTCCCAGCTTTCGTCGTCGCGCGCGAACGGGCCCCCATGCGGCATCAGGATCAGGGGCAGGTTCTTCGCCGGCTTATCCCTGGGCTCGGTGAGTACTGCCTGAATTTCCAGCCCGTCACGCGCCTTGTAGCGGATCGTGCGGACGGGGGCATAGGCCTTGGTGCCGAGGTCCTCGTTCACTTGTGCCAGCACATGCATCACGCCTTCGGCCGGGCGATAGAGATAATAGGCGCCCGGGCGATCCGCGCCGCCGACGAAGACGATCAGAACGCTGAAATCGCGGTTCCACGAAACGATCTGTGCCTGGCGCGTGCCGACCGCCTTGTCGAGTTCGTCCTGCACGCTGGCGAGCGTCGGATCGAACCAATGGGTGCGCGGGCGGGTATCGGTATAGCGCGCGCCGATGACTCGCGTACTCCCGGATCCCGTGATCAGGCTGTCGACGTCGTAGCCGGGCACGCCGAACAGCTTCGTCCCGGTCTTCAGCGATGCGAGATCGAGATTGTAGATGGCATTGAAACCGTCCGCATCGTCATAAGCGATTGCCTTGCCGGGGTCGGGCAGGAACATCGCCGGCACATTCCCGAACGAGGCGCGGGGGCCGCGCACCTTGTCGACCGTACGGAAGGACTGGCCCGGCCGGTCGCGATAGAGCAGTCGGGACGTGCGGCTCAGATCGTCATAGGCGATACCCATCCGCACCGTGCCGGCGCCATCGGCATACCAGTCCATCACATTGGCATTGGACGGCACGACCCGCTTGCCCTTCCCCGTCGAGATATCGATATCGCGTACCTCCGGCCAGAAGCCGGGTTCGTTCGAATAGATCGAGGTCTGCATCCCAAGCAGGATATGGGGCGATCCGTCGTTCGCGATCCACAGGATATCGTCTGCGATCTGCGCGGCCTCTCGCTCGCCCAGGATGAGCATTTTCTTGCCATCGGCCGCGATGCTGACCGCGCGGCGAATATACCAGCTGTCCCCTTCGACCGCCTTCATGCTGCCGACGCGCGCCACCAGCCAGTCGTTGTTCACCCACGTCCAGCCGTTCAGATCGGCATCGCCGGCCCCGATCTGCCGCGTGGCCTTGAAATCGTCGAGCGGGATGATCGCGAGGCGCAAGCTGCCGTTGATCGCAAGGCGAGTCGCGATCTTGGTGCCGTCGGGTGATAGTTCCGGGCCTTCCATGAACGGGAGCCGGGCGAACTGCTCGAGCGGGACGGGGGCCGACACTGAAGTAGGTGCGGCGGCCGGCGAAGACTGCGCGCGTGCGCCGTCCTGGCTGCTGGCCGCGACCGGCACGGCCAACAGCAGCGCGCCCGCGCACAACATCATGCCCCGCATTCCATGCCCCCCGGCCTTCGTTTCGCCATCCGTCTTAGTTGAGTGGCACTGTCTCGGAAAGCTTGGCCTTTCAGGATAATATGCTGAAATGGATCCGATATGGTGCTGCTTTCACAGCATTACGGCATTCGCTTTTTTTCCGCGTACGCGGGCCAGCCACGCGCCATTGAATTGGCTTCGGGGGGCGACGCTGCCGTCGTGTTCGCGCAAAGGAAAACCCCGCCCGGCCCTGCGGCCGGACGGGGTTTCCTGTTTCGTCCCGCGCCCGCCCGTCAGCGGGACGAGGCGGGGTAGCGAAACGGGCGGATCAGCCCGCTACCCCGGCATGCGCCGCCAGCGCAGCGAGCAACAGCAAGGCCACGATGTTGGTGATCTTGATCATCGGGTTCACGGCGGGGCCGGCCGTGTCCTTGTAGGGATCGCCCACCGTGTCGCCGGTCACCGCGGCCTTGTGGGCCTCGCTGCCCTTGCCGCCGTGGTGGCCGTCCTCGATATATTTCTTGGCATTGTCCCATGCGCCGCCCCCCGAGGTCATCGAGATCGCGACGAACAGGCCCGACACGATCACGCCGAGCAGCAGCGCGCCGAGTGCCGCGAAACCGCTCGCCTGTCCCGCCACGGCGGTGATGATGAAATATACCACGATCGGTGCCAGCACCGGCAGCAGCGACGGGATGATCATCTCCTTGATCGCTGCCTTGGTGACGAGATCCACCGTCCGCGCATAGTTCGGGCGAACCGTGCCTTCCATGATGCCCGGATTGTCGCGGAACTGCGCGCGGACGTCCTCGACCACCGATCCGGCCGCCCGGCCGACTGCCGTCATGCCGAAGGCGCCGAAGCTGAACGGCAGCAGCGCGCCGAGCAGCAGGCCGACGATCACGTAGGGGTTGCTCAGCGAGAAATCGACCGCGAGATTGGGGAAATAGATCCCCAGGTCGGTCGTGTACGCACCGAACAGCACCAGCGCGGCCAGCGCCGCCGAGCCGATCGCATAGCCCTTGGTCACTGCCTTGGTGGTGTTGCCCACCGCATCGAGCGCGTCGGTGCGGTGGCGGACATCGTCGGGCAGGCCCGCCATCTCGGCAATGCCACCGGCATTGTCGGTGACGGGGCCATAGGCGTCGAGCGCGACGACCATCCCGGCCAGTGCCAGCATCGCCGTGGCGCCGAAGGCGATGCCGATCACGCCGGCGAGCTGGTAGGAGGCGATCACCGCGATCGAAATGGCGATGGTCGGCAGGGCAGGGCTTTCGAGGCTGACGGCGAGTCCCTGGATCACGTTGGTGCCATGGCCGGTCTCGGACGCCTTGGCGATCGAGCGCACCGGGCGGAAGTTGGTCCCGGTATAATATTCGGTGATCCACACCAGCGCACCGGTGAGCGCGAGGCCGATCATCATGCACCAGAACAAGGCCATCCCCGTGAAGCCGGTAGCCACTGCGGTGCCACCGTCGAGGAAGCTGCCCCCGCCGATCACCGCATGCATGTCGCCCATCACATATTGGGTCGCGAAATAGATCGCCGGGATCGACAGGACCACGGTGGTCCAGAACCCCTTGTAGAGCGCCCCCATGATCGAGTTATTGCCGCCGAGACGGACCATATAAGTGCCGATGATCGACGTGATGATGCATACGCCGCCGACGAGCAGCGGCAGGGTCATCAGCTTGAACAGATGGTCGGCATTGGGCAGCAGCAGCGCGATCGACGCCATGGTGACGCCGATGGTGACGACATAGGTCTCGAACAGGTCGGCCGCCATGCCGGCACAGTCGCCGACATTGTCGCCCACATTGTCGGCGATGGTGGCCGGATTGCGGGGATCGTCCTCGGGAATACCTGCCTCAACCTTGCCGACGAGATCAGCGCCCACGTCGGCCGCCTTGGTGAAGATGCCGCCGCCGAGACGGGCGAAGATCGAGATCAGCGAGGCGCCGAAGGCAAGGGCGACGAGCGAGTCGACGATGACGCGACGATCGGCCTGCACCGCGAGGTCATAATGACGGAACTCGATCATGAACCAGAACAGCCCGGTGATCGCAAGCAGGCCGAGGCCCGCCACGAGCATGCCGGTAACCGCGCCGGAGCGGAATGCCATGGTGAGGCCGCCCTGCAGCGAGGTGCGTGCCGCCTCCGCGGTGCGGACATTGGCCTTCACCGATACGTTCATGCCGATAAAGCCGGTCACGCCGGAGAGGATCGCGCCGATCGCGAAGCCGGCGGCGGAAATGAGACCGAGGAAATAGCCGACCAGAATCGCGACGACGATTCCGACGATGGCGATGGTGCGATATTGCCGGCCGAGATAGGCCTTGGCGCCTTCCGCGATCGCGGCGGCGATGTCCTGCATCTTCTCGTTGCCCGGGCTGGCCGCGAGAATCTGTCGGCTGGTAATAATGCCATAAAGTACGGCGATCAGGCCGCATATCATGGCTGCATAGACAATCGTCATAAGCATCCTTCCCCAGAGTTTGCCGCGCCAGACTTTTTGCCTGTGCCGTCGACGTTGGGTGGATTGTATAGGCACACATCATTTGCGCAAGCCGCTCAGGCGCTATGTTCGAACCCCAGGCGCGCGGGCAGCGGCACTGCTTCGCCGCCGTCGAGCAAGGTCAGGCCAACGCCTGCGGAAAAGTGGCCGATCCGGGTCGCGGGCACTGCTGGCCGCAACCCTGGCGACGCGGCGAACAGCAGCGCGTAATCGTCGCCCGCGGTCGCGGCCGCGAGGCGCGCCCTGCGATCTGCTCCCACATGGGCGCGATAGACGGCGGAGAGCGGCACGGTGGCGAGGTCGATCGTTACGGCGATACCGCTTGCGGACGCCATCCGGGACGCGTCGATCAGCAGCCCGTCAGATACATCCATCATCGCATGCACTTGCGGGCCGAGCCGCCGCCCCTCGGCAAGCAAGGGCATGGGCCGGCGATAGGCGGCGAGCAACGCGGCCGGCCCGGGCGCCCCCCGCGCGATCGCCAGGCCCGCCCCCGCATCGCCAATCGGGCCGGCTACCCATAGCGCATCACCATCCCGAGCCCCGCTGCGCGGCGGGGCGGGCGCGTCGCTGCCGATGGCGGTAACACTTAGCACGCGCGGTGCGCCCGCAGGCAGCGCGGTGGTGTCGCCGCCGATCAGCGGGCAGCCGAAGCGGTCGAGGATCTCCTCCAGCCCCGCCAGAAAGCCGCGGTCCCAGCCCCCGTCGCCGGCCAGCGGGTAGTTGAGCATTATGCCGACCGGTGCCGCGCCCTTGGCTGCGAGATCGGACAGGTTTGTAGCGACCAGCTTCCAGGCGACGTCCTCGGCAGGGTCGGCCGGGAGAAAGTGCACGCCTTCGACCAGCGTGTCAGTGGTCAGGACGATCGGGCCGGTAATGTCGAGCAGCGCGGTGTCGTCATGCAGGCCGCGCGCGGCAGGATGAAGCGGCAAGGTGCGGAGCGCGGCAAGGAATTCGGCTTCGTTCATCCGGCTCCTCCCGTCATTGCGCCAGCGCGGTCTCTCACCGGAGGATCAGGAACGGACATCCTTCGCGATTGCGTCGAGCAGGCCGTTCACGAACCCGGCCTCGCGCTTGTCGAAGAACGCATGGGCCACATCGACATATTCAGTGATCACCGTCGCCGTCGGCACGTCCGGACGGGCCATCAATTCGTAGGTACCCGCCCGCAGGATCGCGCGCATCGACCGGTCGAGCCGCCCCAGCGTCCAGCCGCTGGCCAGTTTGCCGGTAATCGCAGCGTCGATCTCGGCCAGGCGCGCGGTGGCGCCCTTCACGACATCGTCGAAGAAATCGACCTCGGCTTCGGCATATTCCGCATCTTCGATCGTCGCCCCCAGCCGGTGCTGGTGGAATTCGTGGAGCAGGCGCGTGACGGGGGTGGCCTCCATCTCATGCTGGTAGAGCGCCTGGGTAGCGGCGAGGCGGGCTGCTGCGCGCGCTTTGGATCGGGTAGTGGGTCGGGTCATAGGTCAAATTCCGGTTGGTTGCCCGCGAGGCGAAGCGCCACGGAGCGGGCATGGGCGGGAAGCCCTTCGGCCTCGGCCAGCGCGACCGCGGCCGGGCCGATCGCGCTCAGGGCGGCGTGATCGAGCTGGAGGAAGCTGGTGCGCTTCATGAAGTCGAGTACCGACAGGCCGGAGGCGAAACGCGCCCGGCGTCCGGTCGGCAGCACATGGTTCGGCCCGGCCACATAGTCGCCGATCGCCTCCGGCGTATGCCGGCCGAGAAATACCGATCCGGCGTGGCGTACCTGGTCGAACAGCGCTTGCGGATCGTCGCACGCGAGTTCGAGATGCTCGGGTGCCAGCCGGTCGACCAGCGGCATCGCCTCGGCCAGGTCGGCGGTGACGATGATCGCTCCGTTGGCGTCCCAGCTCGCCCGGGCGACCTGTGCGGTTTCGAGCCGGCCGATCTGCAGATCGACTGCGTCGGCCACCGCACGCGCGAAATCAGCATCGTCGGTGAACAGGATCGATTGGCTGGTCGGGTCATGCTCGGCCTGGCTGAGCAGGTCGGCAGCGATCCACTCCGGATCGTTTTTTCCGTCGGCCACCACGACGATCTCGCTTGGCCCGGCAACCATGTCGATCCCGACCACGCCGTAAAGCTGGCGCTTGGCCTCGGCGACCCAGGCATTGCCCGGCCCGGTGATCACGTCGACCGGCTTGATCCGGCCGGTGCCATAGGCAAGCGCGGCGATCGCCTGCGCGCCGCCAATTCGCCACACCTCGTCGACCCCGGCGATATGGGCGGCAGCAAGCACCAGCGGATTCACCTCGCCATCGGGTGTCGGCGTCACCATCACCAGCCGCTCGACGCCCGCAACCCGCGCCGGAATGGCGTTCATCAGCACCGAAGAGGGATAGGCCGCGCGGCCACCAGGAATATAGATTCCGGCATGCTGGATCGCGTTCCACCGCGCACCGAGCCGGGCACCGGTGCTGTCGACCGTGTCGCTGTCCTCGGGCTTCTGCTTCAGATGGTAAGTAGCGATGCGTTCCGCAGCCAGTTCCAGCGCAGCACGCAGCGCAGGGTCGAGCCCGTCGAGCGCGACGAGCCAGTCCGATTTCTCGATGCGCCAGCCAGTCGCGTTCAAATCGTGACGGTCGAATTTCTTCGTGAACGCGTGGAGCGCCGCATCGCCTTCGTCGCGGACGCTGGCGACGATCGTGCGCACGTCGCGCGCGACGTCAGCGTCGGCCTCGCGCCGGGCGTTGACCAGCGCCGCAAAGTCCCGCTCGAACCGCGAGTCGGAGGTGGAAAGGCGGATCACGACGTCAGCCCTTCCCGTTCAGGGGCCGGGAAGGAAGACTACGCGGCATCGCGCATCTCCACGGCGCGCCGGAAGGCCTCGACCAGCGGCACCACTTCGGCACGCGTCTTGAACGCCGCCCGGTTGACGATCAGCCGCGAAGTCACTTCGGCGATTACCTCGACTTCGACCAGGCCGTTCTCCTTCAGTGTCTTGCCCGAAGACACCAGGTCGACGATGCGCGGCGCCAGTCCAAGGGTCGGCGCCAATTCCATTGCACCATTCAGTTTCACGCACTCCGCCTGCACCCCGCGTGCCTCGAAGTGCCGGCGCGTCACATGCGGATATTTGGTTGCGATCCGGACATGGCTCCAACCGCGCGGATCATCGGTCTCGGCCATGTCGGCGGGCTCGGCGACCGACAGGCGGCAATGGCCGATCCCCAGGTCGACCGGCGCGTAAAGTTCGGAATAATCGAATTCCGCGAGCACGTCGGACCCGACGATCCCCAGCTGCGCCGCGCCATGCGCGACGAAGGTGGCCACGTCGAACGCGCGCACGCGGATCAGGTCGATCCCCGGGTTGCTCGTCGCGAAACGCAGCGCGCGGCTTTCCTCATCGGCAAAGGCCGGCTCGGGCGTGATGCCGGCGCGCTCAAGCAGCGGCACGGCCTCGGCGAGAATGCGCCCCTTGGGGACGGCGATGATGATCGGATCGGTCATGGGTTGAGCGGGGCTTTACTTGGGGGTGTTCGCGGGCGCAACACGCGCCGGCCCGAAGCGCAGGAGGTGGTGATGGCGGATGAGCAGAACAATCGCGGCGCCTTCCTGATCCAGGAGCATTTCTGCGCCGTGATGGGCGCGCCCGTCACCGCCCGTATCTGCGCCGCCCTTGCCGAATGCCTGAACCGCGACACCCGCACTGGCCGTCATGTGCTCGACTGGCCGGGCGAGCCGACCGCCGACGCTCTGCCACTGCGTCTCGTCGGCGGTCTGCACGCGCTCGACCTTGCCGGTCGGGCGCCAGCGCTGTCGCAGGTGTTCGCCGGCACGATCACTGAATCGGGCGCGGTCCAGCAGATCCTCCGCGACACCTTGGCTGCGCATGACGATGCGCTGTACCCTTGGCTCGGCGGCCCGCCCCAGACCAACGAGACCGGTCGTTCGGCAGCGCTGATGACCGGGCTGATCGAGGTCGCCCGCCGCCATGGGCCGACGCTTGAACTGCTGGAGATCGGCTCGAGCGCCGGCCTCAACCTGCTGATCGATCGCTTTCGCTTCGATCTCGGCGGCACGCTCTTTGGGCCCGCCGACTCGCCCGTCACCATCGCCCCTGAGTGGCGCGGCGCCGCGCCGGCACAGATTCCGCTGGAGATCGCTTCGGTTCGCGGTGTCGAGATCCAGCCGATCGACCTCGGCGACCCCGTCGCGGCCGATCGGCTGCGCGCCTATGTCTGGGCGGACAATCCCGAGCGGCTCGATCGTCTTTCCCGGGCGGTCGCGATGATCGCGGCCAAGCCTGTCGACCTGACCCGGGGCGACGCGGCAGATTGGATCGAGGCGCGCCTCGCCGATCCCCAGCCGGCTGGTGTCACCCGCGTGCTGATGCATTCGGTCGTTTGGCAATATCTCGGCGCGGAGCGCCAGGCGCGGATCGAGGCGGCTATGGCTGCTGCCGCGGAGCGGGCTACGCCGGAGCGCCCGCTCGCTTGGGTCCGGATGGAGCCTAATCGCGCGACGGCGAAACAGCAGGTCTGGGTGCAGAGCTGGCCGGGCCATGGCAAGCCGGCAATGCTGGCGAATGTGCAGGCGCATGGGGCCTGGGTGGAGACGGCAACCGCCTAGACATATCGCGGAATCGGCCCCCATTGCGGCGTCTGGTCGGGCAGGTCGATCTCGATTTCGTCGACATAGCACCAGCCCCACCCTTCGGGCGGATCATAGCCTTCGATGATCGGGTGATGCGTCGCATGGAAATGGGCGGTCGCGTGGCGGTGCGGCGATTGGTCGCAGCAGCCGACATGACCGCAACTGCGGCATATCCGCAGATGTACCCAGGGGCTGCCGATCTTCAGGCATTCTTCGCAGCCCCGCGCACTGGGGGTGACATCATTGATCGTCGATGAGTGTCTGCATCCGGTCATCGTTCTTCCCCTTCGGTGAAGGTGGCGACGGATATAGGCCGCCGCTGTTTGTCGATCAGCCCATGATGAAGCCGAGCAGATCAGCGCTCAACTGCACCATACGAGCCGCAGTCGGTATCATACGCAGGTTTCGGGCGGGCCGATCCGCTTCCTAAACCTGCGTATGATATACCGGACGCACCCGATCGGGGATCACCGGCCATCGAAACTGCCTCGCGCACAGGAGAAGGCCGATGGCCATGGCGGCAATGCATCTTGCGACCGAAGACGCGCAGTCGATGGCTGTGCTGCCACCGCTTTCCGTGGTCAGCAGCGCCGACGAAATCAATCATCGGATCGCCAACAGCCTGCAGTTGCTATCGGCCATGGTCTCGATCGAGGCACGCACGATCAAGGATGACGCAGCCCGTGCCGCGCTCGACATGACGCAGCGGCGGATCGGGGCAATCGCGAGCGTGCATCGCCAACTCTATCGGATGCATGAGGCGGCAATGATGGATCTCGGCGACTATCTCACCGAACTCGGGCGGGATCTTGAAATGGGCTGCGCCGATGCGGGTGCGGGGCGACGCGTGCTGGTGCAGGCCATGCCGGTCGCCGTGCCGTTCGAGGCTGCGACCGCACTCGGCATCATCATCTCCGAACTGGTCACCAATGCCTGCAAATATGCCTATGCGCCCGGGGTCCCCGGTGACGTGCTGGTGGATCTGCGCGTGCTGCGCCGCGGGGGATATCGTCTTGTCGTCGAGGACCGCGGCGTTGGCGCGTTCGATGCCGCGCCGGGGATGGGGCTCGGTCGCAGGCTCGTCGAGATGATCGCCGCGCGGCTCGGTGCGTCGGTCGCCTGGGAAGATGCCTGCCCCGGCACGCGCATCGTTCTGACCGTCGCAAATCGGTGACGTCGGATTCCCGAAAGTCCGTAGATCGCAACAGCCTGTTGCGGTTCGCAAACCGCTCGTCCAGCGTGGGACCGGCCTGGCCGTTTCTCTACGGGCCGTGGCGGGAGGTGATCATGCGCGGGGATGCGGAGGCGAAAAGGCTGGCGGGGCGCCTGCAGGTGGCGGCGGCGATGGTGCTGGCGCTCGGAATCTTCGCGCTGGATGTTCTGAGTCCGCTGCAGGGCGCCGTCGCGGTTCTCTACACCACGGCCGTGTTGATTGCGGCGCGGAGCCAGGATCGCAGCCTGGTGATTGCTGCCGGGGCGACATGCGCCCTGCTTGCCATCACGGGCTATTATGTCAGCCACTGGGGCGCCCCGCTTGGCTCGCCGGCGATGCGGCTGGCGGTCAGCCTTGTCGCGATCGGCATTACCACGATTCTGTCGGTCCGCCATCACGCCGCGGCCGAAGAGCGCCGCCGCGCGGACGAGCGTTACCGCCTGATCTTCAATGCTGCCGGCTTTCCGATCTGGGAGTCGGACTGGTCGGCCGCGTTCGCGATGCTGCAGGGTGGCGAAGAGCCCGATCCCGATCTGGTCCGCCGGGCGTCACGCGCCGCCCATGTCCGCGACGCGAACCAGGCGGCGGTGCGCCTGTTCGGATTCGATAAACGCGAGGATCTGGTCGGCGGCAGCATCGCCGGGCACCACACGCCCGAGGCCGAGGCCGGGCTCGCCCGGATCTTCTCTGCGCTGCGGCGCGGTGAGTCGGTGATTGAGGAAGCGGTGCCCTTCCGGTCGGCTGCCGGCGATGTCGTCGATGTCGTCCTGCGCGTCACGCTCCCTGCCGGGCAGCAGGGCTGGTCGCACGTTCTCATGACGGCGCTCGACGTGACCGAACGAAACCGGGCCCAGGCGCGGCTGGCGCAGTCGCAGGCTGAGCTGACTCATGTGTCGCGCGTCACCACGCTGGGCCAGCTTGCCGCCTCGATCGCGCATGAGGTCAATCAGCCGCTGTCCGCGATCATCACCTATGCCAAATCGGGCAAGCGCTGGCTCGCCCGCGAGGCGCCCGACGCGGCAGAGGTCGCGGATTGTCTCGACCATATCGCCTCGAACGGTACCCGCGCTGCGGATGTGATCGCCCGCATCCGCGATCTCGCGCGCAAGGCCGATCCGCGACAGAGCCGGCTCGATCTCGCGCCGCTGATCGAGGAAACCGGGGCGCTGTTGCTGCGCGACATGCAGACCAACCAGGTGGCGCTGCGGATAGACACGGCGGCTGACCTGCCGATCGTTTCGGGCGATCGTGTGCAGATCCAACAGGTGCTGATGAACCTGATGCTCAACGCCGAGCAGGCCATGGCAAGCAGCTCGCAGGAGGAGCGCGAGCTCTGCGTGGAGGCGAACAGCGACGGTGAGGCAGTGGTGGTGCAGGTCCGGGATTGCGGCCCCGGCATTGCCGGGATTGATCCGGAGGTCCTGTTCAGTCCCTTCTTCACCACCAAGCCCGACGGCATGGGCATGGGCCTGTCGATCTGCCGCTCGATCGTCGAGCAGCACGGCGGCACCCTCACCGCAGCCAATAATCCCGATGGCGGCGCAACCTTCCGGTTCCGCCTGCCCATCGCCGATCCGCAGGAAAGGGCGGCAGCATGACGAGCGACACACCAGGATGCGTCTGCATCATCGACGACGATGCCGAGGTGCGCGGCTCGATCGGCAGCCTGTTGCGCGCCAGCGGATTCGAGGTTGCGCTCTACGAGACGACCGCCGCATTCCTTGCCGCCGGGGTGCCGGCGATCGCCTCGTGCCTTGTGCTGGACGTGAGGCTCCCCGGCGAAAACGGTCTCGACTTTCAGGAGCGACTGGTAGCGCAGGGTCTGGACATTCCGGTGATTCTGATCACCGGGCATGGCGATATCCCGATGACGGTACGTGGCATGCGCGCGGGTGCGATCGACTTCCTGCCCAAGCCGTTCAGCGACGATCAGATGCTCGCCGCGGTTGCGGCCGCGATCGATGCAGATCGCAGCCACCGGGCCGAGGCGGCAGGCACAGCCCGGCTGCAGCAATGCTATGAGCGGCTCACGCCGCGCGAGCGCGAGGTGATGGGCTTTGTCGTCACCGGGTTGATGAACAAGCAGGTGGCGGCACGGATGGACCTGTCCGAGATCACCGTGAAGATCCACCGCGGCAACGTGATGCGCAAGATGGAGGCGCAGTCGCTCGCCGACCTCGTCCGCATGGCCGAGCTGCTCGGTGTCCGCGACGAGAGCATCCACCGGTTTAACATCTGAGTATGATGGTGCGCGTCCACGCCAGGGCCCATGTCGCTCCGGAGCGGCAGTGTGATGCCGCGATATCTGGAGTAAGCGCTTGTCCTCGTCCCATATCATAGCGATCGTCGATGACGATCCCGGCGTCAGGGGAAGCGTCGACAGCCTGCTCCGGTCGGTGGGCATGGCGAGCATGGCCTTTGCCAGTGGGGAGGAACTGCTCGCATCCCCGGCCCATGCGCGGATGGCCTGTATCGTTACCGATCTGCACATGCCGGGCATGACAGGCCTTGAACTGCAGGCGGAACTGACTCGCCGGGGATGTGCGAATCCCGTGATCGTGATGACCGCCTATCCCACCGATGCCGCGCGCGATCAGGCGCTGGCGGGCGGCGCGGCCGCCTTCCTCACCAAGCCGGTCGATCCGGACAGTCTGCTGGATGCCATCGAGGCGGCGCTCGGCTGATCTCAGAAAGAAAGGGGCGCCACCCGTGGTGACGCCCTGATCGTCCAAAATTGTCAATCGCCGGCCCTTACGGGTGAGATGGGTGCGGCGGCGTGCGGGGGGGGGGGGGGCGCACGCCGCCGCTATCGCCCCTCAGCGCAAGGCTGTGGGGCGACAACTCTCATACAGGAACCAGCTGCGGCGCTCGGTCTCGTCGATCCAGACTTCGATCAGGCTCGCCGTAGCGACATCCGCATATTCATCGCACAACTCATGCACCCGGCGCATCTCGGCGACGAGTTGCTTGTTGTCCCCCTGCAGTTCGGCCAGCATGTCCTGCGGGTCGACATAGGCGGCATTGTTGTCGAGGATTCGCTGCCGGCCGGCGATGTCGGAGATTGACCGGATCGTCGTCCCGCCGATCTTGCGCGCGCGCTCGGCGATGGCGTCGGTCATCGCGAAGATCTGGTCGCCCTGCTCGTCCAGCAGCAGGTGATAGTCGCGAAAGTTCGGACCGCTCATGTGCCAGTGGAAGTTCTTGGTCTTGAGATAGAGGGCGAACACATCGGCGAGCAGGCCGGCGAGCCCCGCCGAAATGTCCCGCGTCGCCTCTGCGCCGAGATCGGTGGGGGTGCCCAGAAACCGCTGTGCGACTGTCGTCGTGCCTGGCTGGTTTGCCATGATGAGTCTCCTCGATATCCGGTCGGCGCCGCGCCGTCCGATGGCCGAGGAGATACGCACCGTGCCGGGCGATCCAATCCACACCAAGGTATGCATATCAAGATATGGGTAGGCGCGGTTGACGTTGCCCCATAGCTCGGCAGGGCTTCACGCGTCCGTGCGGGATTGCGGGGGCGGGCCTATACAGTTGCACAAAGGGCGGAATATCCGTCGGGAGCTTGCCATGACGACGACATCCCCCATCGGCGCGGAACAGGGCTTGGGGCGCGGGCTGACCTTCGCGATGGCGGTGGCGGCCGGCGTGGCGGTCGCCAATATCTATTATAACCAGCCGATGCTCGGCGTGATGGAGCGCGATCTGCCCGGCGCGGCGACGGCGCTGATCCCGACCGCGACTCAATTCGGCTATGCCGCCGGGCTCTTCCTGCTCGTGCCGCTGGGCGACCTGGTCGAGCGCAAGCGTCTGATCGTGCTCCAGTTCCTTCTGCTGGCTGCCTCGCTCGTTGCCGCAGCGCTCGCCCCCAACGCGGCGCTGTTGGTCGCCGCGTCGCTGTTGCTCGGCATCGCTTCCACTGTCGCGCAGCAGATCGTGCCGCTCGCGGCGCACCTCGCCCCAGCCGATCGGCGCGGCGCGGTCGTCGGGACGGTCATGGCGGGATTGCTTGGCGGCATCCTGCTCAGCCGCACGCTGGCCGGCCTGGTCGCGACCCATGCCGGCTGGCGCGCGATGTTCTGGCTCGGGGTGCCGATGGCATTGGGTGCGGGTGGCTGGATGGCCGCAAAGCTGCCGCGCAGCCACCCCGCCGCGGGTCTCGGCTATGGCGCCCTGCTGCGCTCGCTGGTCGGCCTGTGGCGCGAATTCGGCGCGTTGCGCCTTGCCGCGATCACCCAGGCGCTGATCTTTGCGGCTTTCATCTCCTTCTGGACGATCCTGGCCTTCCGTCTGCAGCAGCCGCGGTTCGGGCTGGGCGCTGACATCGCCGGGCTGTTCGGCATCGTCGGAGCGGTGGGCATCCTCGCCGCGCCCATCGCCGGCCGCATCGCGGACAGTCGCGGTCCGCATGAGGTGATCGCCGCGGGCGCGCTGCTTACCTTGCTGTCCTGGCTCGTCTTCGGGCTCTGGACTTCGCTTGCCGGGCTGATCGTCGGGGTGATCCTGCTCGATTTCGCCGTGCAGAGCGCACTCATCTCGAACCAGCACATCGTCTATGCGCTCCGGCCGGAGGCGCGGGCCCGGCTCAACACCATCTTCATGGGCGCGATGTTCCTGGGCGGTGCGGCCGGCTCCGCTGCGGCGACCCGTGCCTGGGCATGGGGCGGCTGGACCGGCGTCGCGATACTGGGCGGCACGCTCGCCGCGGTCGCGACCCTGCTCCAGGCCACCAGCCTGATCGCGCGGCGCTGAACGGAGCCGGCGCGTTCATTTCGACAATGAAGTGTCTGCTGGCACTCCATAAAAGTGCCTAGTCCAGGCCGATCTGCGGGATCGCCCTGAAAAAAATCCCGTGCCCGCGACCGGCTCATGGCCCCGGCGACTTATAAATCAAGCAATGGAACCGTCATGGTCGTGTCATTGCTTGAGGTATATCTCTTGAAGAAATATTATCTACTGCTCTCCGCTGCGCCATTCGCGTTTGCATCTTCCGCCTTGGCCGCAATGCCGCCAGCCGCTACCGCGCCGAGTGCCGCGAGTCCCGCTCTGCAGGGCATCAGCGAGAAGGTGCCCGCCAGGAAGGCTGCCGCCGAGGAGGTGTTCTCCACCGGCGTCGCCAAGGGCCGCGACCGCCTCGACAGCGCGACCTCGACCAGCGCGCTCAAGGGCAGCGAGATCGAGAAGATCGGTGCCCGCACGCTCGCGGAAGTTCTCCGCGACATCCCGGGAATCCGGACTGAATCGTCCACCGGCGAGGGCAACTCCAACTACACGATCCGCGGCCTGCCGCTCGCGTCGGGCGGGTCGAAATTCATGCAGATCGAGGAAGACGGCCTCCCCGTTCTCGAATTCGGCGATTTCTTCAACGTCGCATCGGACATTTTCATCCGGGCCGATTTCAACCTGTCGGCGGTCGAAGCCATTCGCGGCGGCTCGGCGTCGACCTTCGCATCGAATTCGCCCGGCGGCGTGATCAATCTGATCTCCAAGACGGGCGATGTCGCGGGCGGCGCGATCCAGCTGACCACGGGCGTCGGCTATGATACGAAGCGCCTGGACCTGGATTATGGCGGCAAGATCAGCGATTCGTTGCGCTTCCACGTCGGCGGCTTCTACCGGTCCGGCGAGGGGCCGCGCCGCGTCGGCTTCAATGCCTATCAGGGCGGGCAGCTGAAGTTCAATATCACCAAGGATTTCGCCGACGGCTATATCCGGCTCTCCGCAAAGTATCTCGATGATACCTCGCCGCAATATCTGCCCGAGCCGGTGCGGATCACCGGCACCAACGACAAGCCCGTGTATGAGAGCTTCGCGAATTTCGACGTGAAGAAGGATTCGGTCCTGTCGCGCAATATCACGAGCTTCCCGACCCTTGACGGCAACAACCAGCCGATCACCGTTTCGATGAGCGATGGCGTGCATGCGCTGGTAAAGGCGGTCGGCCTCGAATCGCAGTTCACCATCGGCGGCTGGACGATCACCGAGCGAGCCCGCTATTCGAAGATCTCGGGCAACACCATTCGCGATCTCGTCGCGAACATCTATCCCGCCAATGGCCTTCCGGCCTCGCTCGGCGCGGGCACCGGGACGCTGAGCTACGCCACCGGCCCCAATGCGGGCCAGGTGATCACAGCGCCGGGCAGCATCAACGGCAACGGCTTGTTTGCTGCCACGTCGCTGTCCAAGATCGACATCCACGCGCTCGACAATTTCACCAATGATCTGCGCGCCACGCGCGTCTTCAAGCTCGGCGGGGGTGATCTGACGCTGACCGGCGGCGCCTATAAGTCGCTGCAGAAGCTCCACACGGATTGGCTCTATGCGAACATCACGCAGGATCTGCTCGGTGGCGGCAATTCCTCGCTCATCAACTACACCAATGCGGGCGGCGTGCCGCAGAGCCAGGACGGCTTCCTGGGCTTCACGCGCTCCGGCGCCACGGGGTTCTTCCGGCGCACCTACGATCTCCAATATGACGTGACCGCGCCTTATGGCTCGATCAATTACCATATCGGGAAGATCGCGATCGGTGGCAGCATCCGCTACGACATGGGCAAGGTTCGCGGGCAACTGTTCGGCGCGGATCTGGGCGGCGGGCGCACGGGCATCATATCCTACGACTTCAATGGCGACGGCCGGATTTCGGTCGCGGAAGCGAAGACTGCCTTCATGCCGATCACCCGGCCCGCGCCGGTCCACTATGACTATCATTATCTCAGCTATTCGACCGGCATCAATTTCCGCATTTCGGAGCCGCTCGCGGTGTTCGCGCGCTACAGCCGGGGCGCACGGGCGAACGCCGACAAGATCCTGTTCTCCTCGAAGGTCGACAACAACAATGGCAGCCTGCCGGATCCGGGCGATGGCTATGACATCGTCACGCAGACGGAAGGCGGCCTGAAGTTCCGCCGGTCGGGCATTACCTTCAATGTCACTGCCTTCCTTGCCAACACGGAGGACACCAACGTCCAGGCCGGCGCCACCACCACTGACCGGAATTACCGAGCCTATGGCGCTGAGGTGGAGGCCGGTTACCAGCACGGGCCGTTCGGCATCACCGGCGGATTGACCTACACCCATGCCGAAATCGTCAACGACCGGTTGAATGCGGCCGTCGCCGGCATGGTGCCGCGCCATCAGCCCAAGTTCATCTTCGAGGCGACGCCGCAATATGAGACCCGGAGGTTCACCGTGGGTGCCTATGTGGTCGGGACGACCGGCAGCTATGCGCAGGACATCAACCAGCTCAGGATGCCGGGCTATACGCTGGTCAATCCGTTCGTGCAGTTCCGCCCGGTCGACCGGGTGCAGCTGATGGTGAACGCCAACAACGTGTTCGACACGCTGGGCCTGATTGAGATCAGCCAGACCTCCGTGCCCGCGAACGGCGTCGGCTGGGGGCGTGCGGCCAATGGGCGCACCGTCACCGCGTCGCTTCGCCTCGATTTCTGACGCGCTCCGGGCAGCGGCGGTGCCACGGCGGCGCCGCTGCCCGGCCCGCCCGGAGGACCCCAATTTAAGGTTCTGTAGATGTTCAAGTCGCTGAAGATCCCGAAGAAGCTCGGGCTGTCCTTCCTCCTGATCTGTGCATCGGCGGCGATCATGATGATCGTGTTCTTCATGAACATCACGATGATCAGGACCTCGACCGATCGCAACAATCTCAGTCAATCGATCCACGCGAAGGCGCAGACGCTCGAGACGGCGCTGCTGCGCCAGAACAGCCAGCTGCGCGGCTTCCTCGTCACCGGGGACATCACCTATCTCAAATCCTATTATGAAGGTCGCGACGAATATGACCGTACCTCGGCCGAGCTCGAGGGGCTGCTGACCGATCCCGCGCAGCACGAGGCAGTGCTGAAATCGCGTGAAGCCACGCTCGCCTGGCGGCGGAATTGGGGCGATCACCTGATCGACCGGGTCAAGGCTGGCGAGCGCGACGCCGCACAGGCGGAAACGCGCGCCGCCGGAAAGGCAGTGTTGGTCAGTGCTGCCGTGCTGCCGCTGCGCAGCATCCGCGATGCACAGGCTGCGCTCATCGCCGAAAATTCGTCGCATCAGGAATCAGCCATCAAATCGGCGATGACGGCGCTGATCCTCGGAGGCTTCGCGCTGATCGGCCTCGCGATCACGCTCGCGATCCTGCTGACGCGCATGATTGCCCGGCCCATCACCGGCCTCACCCGGACGATGGCGGGCCTCGCGGCCGGCCAGAACGACATCGCCGTGCCGGATGTCGATCGCGGCGACGAGCTGGGTGACATGGCCCGTGCAGTGCTGGTCTTCCGCGACGCTGCGATCGCGAAGCAGGCCGCCGATGCAGCCAGTGCCCGGGCGGAAGCCGCACAGAAAATGGTCGTTGAGATCATCTCGGCGCATCTGTCCGAGCTCGCGGGCGGCAATCTCACTGCCCAGATCACCAGCGACTTCCCGGGCGACTATGCGGCGGTGAAGACCAATTTCAACGATGCCGTCGTGGGGCTGCGTGCGCTGATCGCCTCGGTAATGGAATCCACCGCGGCGATCCGCTCCGGCTCGAACGAGATCGCCCAGGCCTCCGAGAATCTGGCGCGTCGCACCGAGGCCAATGCCGCGAGCCTCGAGCAGACCTCCGCCGCCGTTACGCAGATGGACGGCCGCCTCAAGGCGACCGCGGAGGCCGCTGGCCGCACGGTGAGCCGCGCCGATGACACCATGGCCACGGTCACCGACGGCCGCGCGACAGCGGACGAGGCAGTGCAGGCGATGGGCCGCGTGGCGGAGAGCGCCAAGGGCATCGACAGCGTGATCGAGGGCCTCGACAAGATCGCCTTCCAGACCCGCGTGCTCGCCATGAACGCTGCAGTCGAGGCCGGCCGGGCGGGCGAAGCCGGCCGCGGTTTTGCCGTGGTCGCCGATCTCGTCTCGGCGCTGGCCATGCGCGCCGAGGAAGAGGCTGGCCGCGCGCGTGACCAGCTCACCGTCACTCAGACCGACATCGTCACGGCCGTTGCAGCCGTGCAGAAGGTGGATGGTGCGCTGTCGGATATTTCGGCGGGCGTAGGAGCCGTGCACCAGCTGCTCGGCAATATGGCGGCGGACAATCAGGCGCAGGCGACCGCGATCACCGAGGTCAGCGCCGCTTTGGGCAATATGGATCAGGCGACCCAGCAGAATGCGGCGATGGTGGAGGAAACCTCCGCGGCCGCGCGCCACCTCGCCGACGAGGTCGGCGCGCTCTCCGAACAGGCCCGGCAGTTCAACGTCGGCACGGTTGCGGCCGGCGGCACCGCCGCGCGCGGTGCGTCCCGCAAGGACACGCGCTTTACCGGTCCGGTCAAGCCGTTGCCCGCTGCAGCCGTCTCCGCGCTACTGCGGCCGCGGTCAGCGCCGGGTGACGATTGGCAGGCCTTTTGAACGATTGCCGGTGCGGCCGTGCGAGCCGGGCGCCAGCCTGGCTGCGGGCCTGCGCCGGGCCCACACCTCGCATGCGTGCCCCGGCGCGTCCTGATTCCGTCGCCGCCGGCCGCCGGCGAGGAGACGCACAATGAACATGATCGCGTCTATCGCGGAGCGCGGCGAACTCGGGCGCCAGGCCCTGGTCGCGCGGGAACTTGGCTCGCCCTTCGTGGCTGCCGTGCTCGAGGCCGGCCAGCGCCAGCTTCGCCGGGCCCCGCGCACCGCAGCGCTGATCGCGCGCTGGCCGCGCGATCCCTCGGCTGCGGCGCTCGCCATGCGGTTCAACGCGGCCCTGCACGCGCTTGCGCGCCGCGGCGCGCCGGCGTTGCTCGGCACGCTCTATCAGGGCGAGCATGATGATTTTGACGGCGCGATCGGCATGGCGCTCGATGCCGAAGACGATTTTATCGCCGATTGGATGCGCGATACGCCGCAGACCAACGAGGTCGGCCGCGCTGCGGCGATCGGCGCAGCACTCATGGTTGCCCGGCGCAGGCTGGGCCTGCCGTTCGAGCTTCTCGAGCTTGGCTCCAGCTGCGGTCTCAATCTCAACCTCGCGCGCTACGGCTACGACTTGGGCGGGGTAGCTGCCGGTGTGGCAGGATCACCGATTTGCATCGCGCCGGCCTGGCGCGGTGCTCCGCCGCTCCAGGCGTCGATCGAGGTGGTCGCCGCGCGCGGTGTGGACCTCAGGCCGCTCGACGCGGCTGACGCGACGACGCGCGAGCGCCTGCTTTCCTATGTCTGGGCCGATCAGCCGAAGCGGGCGGCGCGGCTCGAACAGGCGTTGGCCCTCGCCGGGCAGTGGCCACCCCGGGTCGATCGGGGCGATGCCGTCGCGTGGCTGGCCGATCGCCTGGCTGAGCCGCAGGAGTCGGGGCGGTGCCGGGTCGTGTTTCACTCGATGTTCCTGCAATATCTTACCGTGGCGGATCGCGAGCTGGTCGCCGAGACGATCCGCCAGGCCGGCATCCGCGCCACCGCCGCGCGCCCGCTTGCCCGGATCGCCTTCGAATGGACGCCGAGGCGCCGCGAGGTGCGATTGCATCTCACCTGCTGGCCGACCGGCGAAACCAGTCTTCTCGCGACCTGCCACGCTTATGGCAACTGGATCGACTGGCGGGGAGGGTGACGGGGGCGCCGCGGGTCAGCACCCCCGCGACTCGCTTCGTCAGGCCAGCCAGCGCCTTATTGCCTCGGTCACCGCCTCGGGCGCCTCCCAGGGGACGAAATGCCCGGCGTCCACCTTTACCAGCGTCAGATCGGGCACGAGTTCCTCCAGTCCGTCGAGTTGGCTCGGCAGCAGCGCCTTGTCCTCCACGCCCCAGATCACCAGCGTCGGCTGCTTGATTGGCGGGAAGGGGGCGTTGAGAAAGGCCGGGCGCGCTGGCGTCTCGTCCATCTCGGGCACGATGATGCTGCTCGCGCGGTACCAGTTGAGCATCGCGGACATCGCGCCGGGCTGGCTCCACTCGTCGAGATATGCAGCTTTCTCCGCCTCGACCTTTTCGAAATCGGTGTGGCGCAGGAAGCTGGTGTCGAAAAAGGCGGGCAGGCCGATCTTCTCGATATGCTGCTCGAAGTCGGGATTGCGGAAGGCGCGAATATACTGGCTCGCCTCGCGCTGGGCGGGATCGTCGAACATCGTCTTCTGGAAGATGAAGGGATGCGGTGCGTTGACGATGATCAGCCGCCCGATCCGGTCGGGCCGGTTCAGCGCCGCCATCCAGGCGATCGCGCCGCCCCAGTCATGGCCGACCAGCGTGAATTTGGCGATTCCGAAGTGATCGGCGAGCGCGATCAGGTCGCCGACCATCTTGTCCGGCGTATAGTCGCTCACCGCCGTCGGCTTGGACGACCGTGCAAAGCCGCGCTGGTCGGGCGCGAGGATGAAATGATCCCGCGCCAGCGCCGGAATCTGGTGGCGCCAGGTGCGGTGCGATTCAGGGAAACCGTGCAGCAGGATGATCGCCGGGTTTGCGGGATCGCCCGCGACCGCGACGTCCAGGCTCACCCCCGTCGGGAGGTCCACACGCTGCAAATCGAAAGCCGGCATATCATCTCCCTCCCGCTTGCCGGAGGGCCTGGAATGGACCTTCTCGCGCGGATTCCGCGTCATATGGCCACCCCTTCAGCGCGCCCGCAAGCGCCGGAGCAATGACGCTACGGATAGCTCACGGTCTTGGGGATCGCCGGGATCGGAATCCATTCCTTGTCGTCGCCGGGCACCTTGGGGAATCGGCCGGCCTGCCAGTCCTCCTTGGCCTGGTTGATCCGCTCCCGGCGCGAGGAAACGAAGTTCCACCACACATGTCGCGGGGTGGCGAAGGCATCGCCGCCGCACAGCATCACGCGTCCGCCATCCTTGGAAGTGAGCGCGGTCGCGATCCCCGGCTTCAGCACATAGAGCGTCATCGGATCGAGCGGCACGCCGTCCAGGCTCGCCTCGCCGATCGCGAGATACACCGCGCGCTCCTCGGCATCGGCATCGATCGGCACGACGCCGCCCGGATCGAGCACGATGTCGGCATAGATCGTCCCGGCATAGGTGGTGGTCGGGGCGGTCGATCCCCACAAGCTGCCCATGATGATTCGCGCGCGGGCGTTGGCCGTCTCGATCACCGGCAGGTCGGCCTTGCCGACATGCTCGAAGGTCGGTTCCATCTCCTCATCGGTCTCGGGCAGCGCGATCCAGGTCTGGATGCCCGACAGGTCGGGCCCCTGCGCGCGCTGGCTGGCGGGCGAGCGCTCGGAATGCACGATGCCGCGTCCGGCCGTCATCAGGTTCACCGCACCCGGCTCGATCGTCGCGAAAGTGCCGAGCGAATCGCGGTGATCGATCGCGCCTTCGAACAGATAGGTCACGGTCGCCAGGTTGATGTGCGGATGCGGCCGCACGTCGATGCCGGTGCCGACCTCGAGATGCGCCGGGCCCATCTGGTCGAAGAACAGGAAGGGGCCGACCATGGTGCGCGGCTTGGAGGGAAGGGTGCGGTGCACCTTGAACCCGCCAAGGTCGTGGGTGGAGGGCAGGATCGTCTGGAGAATGAAGTCGTCAAGCATCGGCTGGCTCCGTGGCGGCGAGAAGGGCGGGCAGGTCGTGCGGAAAGATTGTCTCGTGCCAGCCTTGGATCTCGTCGGGCGCGAACCAGCGATGCGCCTGCATCACCCGGCGCTCGAGCTCGGTATGACCGCTGGTGTCGACAGTGCAGGCGCCCGCCTGGACCCGAAAATAACGCTCGTCCGCGATCACCGGGACGTTCTCCACCGTGGTGAAGGTCACGGTGCGGGCATGGACCTCGGGGCCGCACTCCAGTTCCAGCCCGGTCTCCTCGCGCAGTTCGCGCCGCGCCGCTTCGGCGAAACTTTCGCCGGGGTCGAGCGCGCCGCCCGGTGTCACCCAGAAAGGCGGGCGGTCGCCGGTGTCGAAGCGAAACAGCAACACCCGGCCCTGATCGTCGAGCAGCAGGATGCGCGCCGCGGGGCGTTGGGCGCGCCCGGTCACGCCGCGTCTAGCTCGGGATAGTGGCGGAAGATGCCATCCGTGTTGAAGGCGATGCGCCGGTCGCTCTTCAGATAGGCCCTGATACCCGGCAGTTCGGCGACCTGGCCATGGATGCGGATCAGGCCCGGATAGTGCGCCTCGATCGCCGCCATCCGCCTGGGGAACATATAGCGGAGTCCTTCGACGATCTGGAACAACGACGTCTCGATATAGGTCCAGCGGTGGTCGATCAGCCAGTCGCCGGGGTGAGCATCCAGCGCTGCCTCGAAATAGCCGAGGAATTTCGGGATACGCTCCGCGCGAAACGCGTTGGCGGCCGCGAGCGCCGCATCCTTCTGGTCTTCGTAATAGAGCGAGCCGCTGATCGGGTGGTGGACATTATGCACCTCCGCCACCAGGTCGGCGATGGTCAGCTGCAACTCGTTGAGCCACAGCCGGTCGGCCATGTTGGAGGGGGCGAGGCCGTGTCGTTCGCCCAGGAACATCAGGATATTGGCGACCTGCGCTACCACCATGCCGTCCAGCTCAAGATAGGGCGGGGCGAACGGGCCATGCCGTTCATGTGCTGCCATATTCGCGACCAGCGCGTCGTCGCCCTGCTCGCGGGCACAGTCGCGATAGGCGATGCCGGCGGCCTCCAGCGGCAGGCGGACGAATTCGCCCCGGCCCTGGACAGAGGACCAATACCACAGCTTGTAGCTCATACTGCCTCGCCGGGCGCGCGTGTGCGGATGGCAAGGGCGTGGATATGGTCGCGCAACAGTTCGGCCAGCGCGGTGTTCACCAGTCGCTGCCGCTGGACGCGCGACTGTCCCTCGAATGCCGGACTCTCGACGATCACGGTGAAATGCGATTCGCCTGTTCCGTCATCGCCCATATGGCCGGCATGATGATGGCTGTCGTTGATCACCTCGAGATGCGTCGGATCGAGGGCGGCGGTGAGACGGGCCGCGATTTCGGAAGCGACGGGGCCGGTGGCGAGCTTGGTCATCGCGCCTATATAGGCCGCTTTATCGATTTCGGGGAGCCGCGTGGCGCACGAGAGTGAAAAGAAGGATCGGCCCAACACCCGCTTCCACGGACGTGTGGAAGGGACGGGACGATTGTGCGCGGAGCCGGGCTGCGAGGAACCGGGCGAGTTCCGGGCGCCGGCCGAGGAAGGCGCGTCGAGCGGTCATGAAGGGCCGCGCCCCTATCGGTGGTTCTGCCTCGATCATGTCCGCGCGTTCAACGCGCGCTACAATTTCTTCAACGGCATGAGCCCCGATGAGATTCACGAGGCGCAGCGCCCCTTCTCGGGCTGGGAGCGCGAAACCCGCGCGTTTGCCACGGGCGGCGCTGACCGCCCCCCGAAATGGGCTGATTTCAGCGACCCGCTCGACGCGATCGGCGCCCGCTTCCGGCGACGGATGGAACCCGAGCGCAAAGATGGTCGCCCGCTATCGGAAAGCGATCGCCGTTCGCTCAAGGTGCTTGGGCTGTCCACTGACGTGGACCGCCGCGGCCTGCGCCAGCGCTATGCCGAACTGGTCCGTCGCTACCATCCCGACCGCAATGGCGGCGACCGCAGCCATGAAAAGGCCCTGCAGGAGGTGATCGCCGCCTACACCCAGCTGAAAGGTGCCGCAGCGTTCGCCTGATCGATCAGTTCCTCCCCGTCAGGAAAGGAGTTCAGTAGCGCAGCTTGAGGAAAGACGTTCTGCGGCCCTCGGGCGTCATGTCGGGCAGGCCCCAGAGCGGGTCGTGCCCGCTCCTCAGGCGATCGCTTTCGCCTCGGCCTCGGCGATCCCGGCCAGCTGCTCGGCGACCTTGCTCCAGCCATCGATGAAGCCCATTGCTTCATGCTGCGCCTTGGCCTCGGCGGACCAGTGGCGGGCGCTCGCGGTATAGCGCGTCTTCCCGCCCTCGTCGGCGAACGCGAATATGCCCGTCATGAACGGTGTCTGCGGCACCCATCCCACCTTGAACGCATCGGTGAAGATGAAGCGTGTGTTGGGCACCACCTCCAGCACCACGCCCTCCATGGCATGCTCTTCGCCTTCCGGCCCGCGCATGATCATCGCCGATCGACCGCCCGCTCGCCAATCCTGTTCGACGATCTCGGTCTTCCAGGGCTTGGGGCACCACCATTCGGTCATGCGCTCGGTCGCGACCTTCCATACCTGCTCGACCGGAGCGTCGATCAGCCGGGTGACGGACAGTTCCAGATCGTCGCTCATGCCACCGCCTCCCCGGCCACCGCGCGTTCGATCGCGGCAATGTCGATCTTCCGCATTGTCATCATCGCCTCCATGCCGCGCTTGGCCGCTGCCTTGTCGGAATTCGTCATCGCGGTCATCAGGGCGCGCGGCGTGATCTGCCAGGACAGGCCCCATTTGTCCTTGCACCAGCCGCACATGCTTTCGCTGCCGCCGTTCCCGACGATCGCGTTCCAGTAGCGGTCGGTCTCTTCCTGGTCGTCGGTATAGACCTGGAAGGAGACCGCTTCGTCGAACGTGCAGTTCGGCCCGCCATTGAGGCCGAGGAAGCGCATGCCGAGCACGGTGAACTCGACCGTCAGCACGTCGCCCTGATGTCCGTTCGGGAAATCGGCCGGCGCGCGGTGGACCGCGTCGACCCGCGAATCGGGAAAGGTCGCTGCATAAAAGGCGGCGGCTTCCTCGGCGGTGCCGTTATACCAGAGGCAGGGTGCGATCTTGGTCATCGTCATTCTCCCGAAGTGCCGGGGCCGACCACCCCGAACATCACGCCGTGCGGATCGCTCGCCACGATGATGCGATCTCCGCCCGGAACCTCGACCGGTCCGTGATGAACCGTGCCGCCTTCGCGTGCGACCTTCGCTGCGGCGTCCTCGATATCGGGCGCGCGGAAATAGAATCGCCAGGCGGGCGGCGGCCCCTCGGCCGGAGCGGTCATCGTCGCACCGATGGTCTGCTCGCCGGCCTGGACGAAGATATAGTCGCCCATCGGACCCATCGGCATCTTGTCGGGATAGGTCCAGCCGAACACGCGCGCGTAAAAGGCATTGGCGGCGGGTTGGTCGGGGGTCGCCAGTTCATTCCAGTTGCACTTGCCCATGCCCATCCGGTCGAAGGCGGTGCTGCTCTCCTCGCTCGCCCCACGCATCACGTAGAAGGGAATCCCTTGCGGGTCGGCGACCATCGCCATCCGGCCGATTCCCGGAATGTCCCAGGCCGGCATCAGCACGCTGCCGCCCGCCGCCCGGATCTTTGCCACTGAGGCATCGACATCGTCGACGCCGATATAGAACAGCCAGCCGGGGCGGGCGCCGCCGGCCTGCATCGCATCGGTCAGCCGCATCACGCCGCCGACCATGCCGCCCCCGCTGCCGCTGTCGATCATCCGGTAATCCATTTCACCGGACGGCTGCGGCTCGATCGTCCAGCCGATCACCTCGTCGTAAAATGTCTTGGAAGCGTCGGGATCGGCCGTCATCAGCTCGTACCAGATCGGCGTCCCTTCGGGATTTGCCATTGTCTCTCTCCTGGGGATGGGGACTACGCGTCGAGGATCGGGGCGAAGCCGCCATAGATCATGCGCTTGCCGTCGAACGGCATGTCACCGTCCGGCTTCATGCGCTCGTCCTGCATCACCTTGGCCATGCCGGCGTCGCGCGCTTCCTTCGAGGGCCATTCGATCCACGAGAAGACCACAATCTCGTCTTCGGTCGCCTTCACCGCGCCCTTGAAGTCGGTGACCTTGCCGTCGGGCACGTCGTCGCCCCAGCATTCGACCACCCTGGTCGCGCCATGCTCGCGAAAGAGCGGCGCTGCCTTTGTCGCCATATCCAGATAGGCCTGCTTGCCGCCGGCCGGCACAGGAATGACGAATCCGTCCACATAGCTCATCATCTCTCTCCTTGTTGTGGCGCTCTTTTCGCGCTCTTCAGGCGTCGACCGCCGCGCTCCCCGTCATCGCCGCCATGGCGGCCTCGACATCCATCCAGGCCAGTTCGATGATGTGGCCGTCCGGATCCTCGAAGCTGCGGCCGTACATGAAGCCATGGTCCTGCGCCGGCGTCGGATCGGCCGTGGCGCCCGCCGCGACCGCCCTGGCGAGTGTCGCATCGACGGCGTCGCGGCTGTCCTCTGAAAGGCAGATCAGCACCTCGCATGTCATACGCGCATCGCAGATCGTCTTGGAGGTGAAATCGGCGAACCGGGCATGGCTCAGGACCATCAGGCTGATGGCGTCGGAAAAGGTCAGCATCGCCGCTGCCCCGGTCTGGCAGAAGCGCTCGTCCTTTACGGCGCCGATCGCCTGGTAGAAGGCCGCCGAGCGCTCCACGTCGGCGACGGGCAGGTTCACGAAGATCATCTTGGGCATGGCAAACCCTTTCCTTCCGGGCCTTTGCGATTCGCTGTTTGACGGTGGTGCCCCGGCAAGTTACCAAAAGCAACTGTGGAGTTAGAAAAAATAACTAATACGCCCGACAAGACCGAGAAGCGGCGGTACGACGATGCGTGCGGCACGGCGCTCGGCATGGAGTTGGTGGGGGAGCGCTGGTCGCTGCTGATCGTGCGCGAGCTGCTGCTTGGGCCGCGCCGGTTCGGCGAACTGCGTGCGGGCCTGCCGGCGATCAGCGCCAATATACTCACCCAGCGGCTGGAGAGCCTCGAGGCGGCGGGGATCGTGGCGCGTCGCAAATTGCCCCCGCCCGCCAGCGTTCAGGTCTATGAACTCACCCCCTGGGGCGCCGAATGCGAGCCGATCGTGCTCGGGATCGGCCGTTGGGCGTTGCGCTCCCCGGCGCACGATCCGACGCTCAACTTCTCGCCCGTGGCCCTGATGCTGTCGCTGAAGATGCTCGTCGTGCCCGAACGGCTCGGCGATCTGCGCGCCGCGATTGGCTTCCGCTTCGGCGCTGAAACCTATGTCGCGCAAGTCGCTGACGGCAAGATCACCGTGGCGCGCGGCGATCTTGCCGGTATGGACGCGGTGTTCGACGCAGCACCGAATGCGCTGCTCAGGATCTTCTACGGCAAGCGGCCGGTGGAGGAGCTGGAGGCATCCGGCGCGCTGCGCCTGTCGGGCGATCGGGTACGCGCGATCCGATTCGCCGGGCTCTTCTCGCTACCCGAAAAGCTTGCCTGATCGCGCATCACGCGCATTCTGTCCCATCGCATTGGTTGCGGCCGTCGCGCCAAGACGATACCGGAGGTCCGAAACGCCCCGGCGCGCAGGATTCTTATTCATGACCGATATTCCCAATACCCAGCCCGACAGCCGCGACACCACGATCATGGACGCCCCCGACAAGGTGGTGAAGATCCGCGACCTGTTCGGCATCGATTCGGACATGGAGGTTCCCGCCTTCTCCGAGGCGGACGAGCGCGTGCCCGATCTCGATCCGGCCTATGTGTTCGACGCCGACACCACCCTCGCGATCTGCGCCGGTTTCGCGCACAATCGCCGCGTGATGGTCCAGGGCTATCACGGTACCGGCAAGTCGACTCATATCGAGCAGGTCGCGGCGCGGCTGAAATGGCCGTGCATCCGCATCAACCTCGATGCGCATATCAGCCGTATCGACCTGGTCGGCCGCGATGCGATCGTGCTCAAGGACGGTCAGCAGGTCACCGAGTTCCGTGAGGGCCTGCTGCCCTGGGCGCTGCAGACGCCGACCGCGCTCGTGTTCGACGAATATGATGCCGGCCGCCCGGACGTGATGTTCGTGATTCAGCGCGTGCTGGAGACGGAGGGCAAGCTGACCCTGCTCGACCAGAACCGCGTGATCCGCCCGAACCCGTGGTTCCGCCTGTTCGCCACTGCCAACACGGTCGGCCTCGGCGATACCAGCGGCCTTTATCACGGTACGCAGCAGATCAACCAGGGGCAGATGGACCGCTGGAACATCGTCGTCACGCTCAACTACCTGCCTGCCGCGGTCGAGGCGCAGATCGTGCTCGCCAAGTCCGGCGAATATGACAAGCCCGAGGGTAAGCAGGCAGTCGACAACATGGTCCGCGTCGCTGACCTGACGCGCCGCGGCTTCATCAACGGCGACATTTCGACCGTGATGAGCCCGCGCACCGTGATCACCTGGGCGCAGAATGCGCTGATCTTCGGCGATATCGGCTTCGCCTTCCGCCTGTCCTTCCTCAACAAGTGCGACGAGGCGGAGCGGGCACTGGTCGCCGAATATTATCAGCGCGTGTTCGGCAGGGATCTCCCCGAGAGCGTGGTCGGGAAAGCTTGAACGCCCGGCGGCCAGCGCCCACGGTTTCACCGTCCGGACGTTGGCGCGCGCTGCGTGCGGCATCCCTCGGTGTCGTGGTGGTCATGCTGACCGCCGCCAGCAACGCCGATTACAAGGTCGGGCCCGCGCCCTATCCGCTGCTCCCGGGCCGTACGCCCGCCGGCGAGCAGCTGGCCCGGCCGGGAGATGTCGTGGCGCTCAGCCTGCTTGGCCGTGCCGAGACGGCGCTGCTGGTCGATCCGATCGAGCTGGACCGGCTCGGGCAGAAGCGCAGCTTTCCGAAGGAGACGATCTTCGAATCGGCCAGCGTCCCGGGTGTCCCGGGCGATCCGCCCGTGCTGTTCTGCGAGCCGGAGCAGGCGCCCTCCTTCACCAAGGCGATGGTCGGCTCGATGGGGTTCGGCATGGTCGGCGTGCTGCGGCCGACCCGGCTGGTCACGCGCTACTGCCTCTACGATGCCGATCATGACGAAAAGCTCGATCACGCGATCCTGATCGGCGCGAAGGGCGAATCGGGCCACGCCCCGTTCGAGATTCCGCCGGCCCGCTATGGGCTGATCACCGGGCTCCTGCTCGGCAATGGCAGCGAGCTGCGGCTGCGTTACGCCGGGCCGGCCGGCGAGAAGGGCAGCGTGTCGTTCGATACCGAGGTGACGGTGCTGGGCATGACGCGCCCGCTGCCCGGCAGTCGCCACAGCATCCCGATCACGAAACTGCCGGCCTATGCCGTCATCGAGGGCGCGGTGGTGACGGTGCTGGACTATGAGCCCGAAACCCGCGTCGCACGCGTTCGAATCGATCGCGATCTTGCGCCGGGGCATTTCGTGGTGCCAGAGCAGCCACGATGACGACCGAAACGCCCCTCGACCGATTCAAGGCAGTGCTCGGCGGCGCCGCGCGCGCGATCGCGCACGAGCCCGAGATCGAACTTGCCTTCACCGCTGATGCGCCGACCCAGTCGGGCAAGCATATCAAGGTGCCGATGCCGGCGCGCACCCTCCCGGCCGAGCAGGTGGCGGAGGCGCGGGGCTTCGCCGACGGCTTTGCGTTGCGGCTGCGGCATCACAATGCGACGGTCCATGCCCGACAGGCGCCCGCCGACGCGGTCGCCCGGGCGGTATTCGATTCGGTGGAGAGCGCGCGGGTCGAGGCGCTGGGCGCGCGGGGCTATGCCGGTATCGCGGCCAATCTCGCGACGGCGCTCGATCTGAAGCTGCGCTCGGATCCGATCACGCGCGCGCGCAACCGCGACGAGGTGCCGCTGTCGACTGCGCTCGGCCTGATGGTGCGCGAACGGCTGACCGGCGCCGTGCCGCCCGCGATCGCCGCGCCCGGCATGGCGCTGGTGCGCGAATGGATCGAGGAACGGGCCGGCAAGGATCTCGATGCCTTGCCGCTCGCGATCGACGATCAGCGCGCCTTCGCCAACCTCGTCACCCGCCTGCTCGAGGATCTCGAACTGGTCGAGGGCGACATGATCCCCGACGAGGCCGATGAGGGCGGATCGGACGATGAGGGCACCGACGAGCAGAATTCCGAAGAAGGCGAGGAGGGCGAGAGCGAGGGCGAGCAGGGCCAGGGCGAGATCGAGGCGCGCGGCTCCGAGCGCGACGCCGAATCGCAGGATGGCGAGGGCGCCGAGGACGCGGACGGCGATTTCGAGGACATGGACGGCGAACCCGGCGATGACGGGGAAGAGGGCATGCTCCCCGTCCGGCCCAATCGCCCCTTCGCCGATTTGTCCCCCCAATTCGAATACAAGGCGTGGACGACCAGCTTCGACGAGGTGGTCGCCGCGACCGACCTGTGCGACGCGGACGAGCTCGCCCGGCTGCGCTCCTATCTCGATCAGCAACTCGTCCATCTCCAGGGCGCGGTGACGAAGCTCGCCAACCGCCTCCAGCGCCGGCTGATGGCGCAGCAGAACCGCAGCTGGGATTTCGACCAGGAAGAAGGCCTGCTCGACGCGGCCCGGCTGGCGCGCGTCGTGGTCAATCCCACCCAGTCGCTCAGCTACAAGATCGAGCGCGAGACGGATTTCCGCGATACCGTCGTCACGCTGCTGATCGACAATAGCGGCTCGATGCGGGGCCGCCCGATCTCGATCGCGGCGATCAGCGCCGACATCCTGGCGCGCACGCTCGAGCGCTGCGGGGTCAAGACCGAGATCCTGGGCTTCACCACCCGCGCTTGGAAGGGCGGCCAGTCGCGCGAGACCTGGCTCGCCGCCGGGCGGCCGCCCCAGCCCGGCCGGCTCAACGACGTACGCCACATCGTCTACAAGAAGGCCGACGAGCCATGGCGGCGCGCCCGCACCTCGCTCGGGCTGATGATGCGCGAGGGACTGCTCAAGGAGAATATCGACGGCGAGGCGCTGCTTTGGGCGCATTCGCGGCTGATCGCGCGGCCCGAGGAACGCAAGATCATGATGGTGATCTCGGACGGCGCGCCGGTCGATGATTCCACCCTCAGCGTGAACTCCGGCAGCTATCTCGAACGCCATCTGCGCCAGGTGATCAACTGGATCGAGACCAAGTCGCCGGTCGAGCTGGCCGCGATCGGCATCGGCCATGACGTGACGCGCTATTATGCGCGCGCCGTCACCATCATGGATGCAGACCAGCTGGGCGGGACGATCATCGAGCAACTCGCCGCCCTGTTCGACAGTGATTGAGACGCCGCCCGGTGGTTTCGAGGGGCCGGTCAAGCGCTCCGTGACGATTGCCGGGCACGCTACCTCGATCAGCCTCGAGCCGTTGTTCTGGCAGGCGCTGGAGGCGGCGGCGGCGGCGCGGACCCTGCCGCTCAACGCCCTGATCGCGGAGGTCGACGCGCTGCGGATCCTGGCGGAGGTTCCGCCGAACCTGGCAAGCGCGCTGCGCACCTGGCTGCTGGCGCAACGGGCGCACTGAGCGCGTCCGTCATGCCGGGCCCGTACCGCCTCCACCGTTCCGCAAGAACCTCGTCACTGGAGAATGCGGCCGCGCCCCCCGGGCGGAGCGGCTAGCGCCCGCCCGCAACGTCCAGGATGGCTCCGGTCGTGTAGGAAGAGGCGTTGCCGAGCAACCACATTATGGCCTCGGCGACTTCCTCGGCACGCCCCGGCCGGCCCAACGGCGTTTCAGCCCCGAGCCGTTGGGCCCGGTCCGGCTGGCCGCCGCTAGCGTGGATTTCGGTCTCGATCAGGCCGGGCCTGACGGCGTTCACTCTCACGCCTTCGCGGCCCAGTTCCTTCGCCAGGCCGATGGCCAGGGTGTCCAGGGCCGCCTTGGCGCCTGCATAGTCCACATATTCGAACGGCGAACCCAGCCGCGCGGCCGCCGAGGAGACCAGCACGATCGATCCGCCCGGTCCGCCGCGCCGCGTGGACAGCCTGCGCGCCGCCTCCCGCGCGCACAGATAGGCACCCAGCACATTGACCTCGAACATGCGCTTGAGCCGCCCGGCGTCCATGTCGGCCAGCGGCATCGAGGGCGCGACAGCTCCGGCGTTGATGACGACCCCGGTCAGCGATCCGATTCCGGCCGCGGCGGCATCGAACATCGCGAGCACGTCAGCTTCGACCGACACGTCGCCGCGCAAGGCGGTTGCGCGAACGCCTGCCGCGCGAACCTCGTCGACGGTCCGATCAGCCGCGCCTCGGTCGCTCAGATAGTTCACGGCGACCGACCATCCGCGCTCGGCCGCGAGCAGCGCGGTTGCGCGGCCAATTCCCCGCGCACCGCCAGTGATGAGAACGGAAGCCACGCCTCCACCTAGCCGATCCACTCCGACACTCAAGGCTCGGGATGAGGAACGGTCATTGGTCTTCCACTGGCCCGGAGGAGGGGGCGAGCCGGCGCTGCCGTCAGCCTCTCCCGAGCTGCAAAATTTCGATCACCGCAACTGAGAATTACTCTCAATAGCGTTGACAATGCGAGTGACTCGCAATAGCCGGTTCCCGTCATCAGAGGGGACCCAATCTTGCGTACTACCAGCACCGCCCGACGGTCGCCGATCGCCACGCCCGCCTTTCTCGCGCTGTCCTGTGTCGGTGCCTTTGCGAGCGGGCCGGCGCTTGCCGTCGATGGGCCGAATCCGGCCCCCGCGACCGACGAGGACGGGCAGAATCGCGACGATATTCTCGTCAAGGGCCAGCGCGAACGGGGTCCGAAGGACGTGGCGCCGCTGGTCAACACGCCCAAGTCGATCGTCGTGCTGCCCAAGGAGGTGATCGAGCAAACCGGCTCGACCACCTTGCAGGATGCGCTGCGCACCGTGCCCGGCATCACGTTCGGCGCCGCCGAGGGCGGCAACCCGATCGGCGACCGGCCCTTCATCCGCGGCTTCGACAGCCAAGGCAGCATCTATGTGGACGGTGTGCGTGATCTCGCCTCGCAGACTCGCGAGGTCTTCGCCATCGAGTCGGTCCAAATCGTCCGGGGCTCGGATTCGACCCTTGGCGGCCGCGGTAGCGCCGGCGGCACGATCAATATCCTCTCCCGTCTGCCCGTGGCCGACACCTTCGGTTCGGTCAGCGCCAGCTATGGCAATGGAGATTACAAGCGCGTCACCGGCGATCTCAACCTGAAGGTCAGCGATACGGTCGCGTTCCGGGTGCAAGGGCTGTGGCACGATCAGGATGTGGTCGATCGGGATGCGATCTGGTCGAAGCGCTGGGGTTTTGCGCCCAGCGTCACCATCGGGCTCGGTACGCCGACCCGGCTCACCGCGAGCTATTATTATCTCGAAAGCCACGAGTTGCCCGACAGCGGCATTCCCTATCTGTATACGATCGCCAATGTGCCGGGCACGGGTGAGATCTTTACCACGCCCGCCATGGGTACCGTTACCACGGCGAGCGGGCAGACCGGCGTGGTCAAGCGCTCGAACTTCTACGGGCTCGTCGATCGCGATTTTCGCGATTCCACCACCAACCAGGCAACGATCCGCGTCGAGCATGATTTCGGCGCGATCACGCTGCGCAACACCGCGCGCTATACGCACAGCGATCAGGCCTATATCTTTCTTCTGCCCGATGACAGTCAGGGTAACGTCTATGGCACCACCGCGACCAATAGCGGCACGAACGTCACCACTGGCGGCATGGTCTGGCGCCGCGGCAATACGCGCTACGGCTATAGCGAAAGCATCGTCGATCAGGTCGATCTGAGCGGCACCTTCGATACCGGCGGCATCCGCCACAGCTTTGCGGGCGGTGCGGAATTCTCCTGGGAAAAGACCCGGCGCGGCGCTTTCGTGTCGGCGAACGGATCAACCGTCAGCCCGCGCTGCAATGACGCCACGATCGCACGCTATTATTGCACCAGCCTGTTCACGCCGAACTACAATGATCCGTGGGTGAACTATGCCAGCGACACGTCGAGCGTGGTGACGCCGATCGTGAAGGGCGCTCCCAATACCGAGACGCAGAACGATGCGCAGACCCAGGCGGTATATGCGTTCGACTCAATCACGCTGCTGCCTTCGCTGATCCTGAATCTCGGTGCCCGCTACGATCGATTCACTTCCAAGGTCACGCTGCCCTTCGCTGTCGGCGCAACGCCGATCCAGATCGAGCGGACCGACAATCTGTTCAACTGGCAGGCCGGTCTCGTCTTTAAGCCGACCGGCGAGACGAGCCTCTATGCGAGCTACGCCACCGCTGCGACGCCGCCCAATAGTCTGCTCGGCGAGGGCCGGGAGGATAATTCGCTCGGCACCACTGCCTCGGCCGCGGCGGCGGTCGATGCGCTCAAGGTCCAGAAGACCCGGTCCTATGAGATCGGCGCCAAGGGGAATTTTTTCGGCGAAAGGCTGGCTCTCGCGATCGCCGTGTTCCAGACGGACATCGACAATGCTCGGGTGACGGTCGATGCGAATACCGTCCAGTTCATCGGCAACACGCGGATCCGCGGCGTGGAGCTCACCGCGAACGGCACGATCCTGCCGGGCTGGACCGTCTTCGGTGGCTATACCCATCTCGATCCCAAGATCATCGATGGCGGATTCAGCGCGCTCACCGTGCCGGCAGTGGCCGGCCAGGCCGCGAAGACCGTTTATGTGCCGTCCGTTAACAATGGCCGTCAGGTGCCGCAAACGACGAAGAACAGCTTCACCCTTTCGACCAATTATCAGGCGACCAAACGCTTCTCCTTCGGTGGCGGGGCCTATTACATGGATCGCCAGATCGGCGGTTATGCCGATAACCGCGCCGCGACGCAGAATAGCGCGGGCGTGGTCACGGTCACGCCGGCAACCAAGGTGTTGACGCGGGGGACACCGGCTTACTGGCGCTTCGATGCGCAGCTCCGCTACAAGCTGATGGACCATGTCGAGCTTGGTGTGAATGCACAGAACCTGACCAACAAGATCTATTACACCCAGACTTACACGTCGCATTATGCCGCGATCGCACCCGGACGGACGGTCTTCGGCACGCTGACCGTCGGTTTCTGAAGGCCGATGGGGGAGACGCTCGGGCTCGACGAGCTCAACCGGTTGTCGCCGGAGGATATTGCCGCGCGCCTCTCGGGCCAGCCCGGGGAGCGCGCCGCGTTCCTCCGCGCGGCGGCCGAGGCTGGCCTCGCCGAGGCGCAGGCCGTCTACGGCCAGCTGCTGCTTGATGGGGCAGGGGTGGAAAAGGACGAGGCCGCTGCGCTCGGCTGGTTCGTCCGGGCGGCGGCGCAGCATCACCTGATGGCGATCAACATGGTCGGCCGCTGCTACGATCTCGGCTGGGGCACCGCGCCCGACAAGGCGCGCGCCGCCGCCTGCTACCGGATCGCGGCCGAGCGCGGGCTCGATTGGGGCATGTACAATTACGCGACGCTTCTCGCGCTCGGCGCAGGGGTCGCCGAGGACAAGGCGGCGGCGCTCGACTGGTTCAGGCGGG
Organism: uncultured bacterium; assembly: GCA_903884945.1. Taxonomy (GTDB): domain Bacteria; phylum Pseudomonadota; class Alphaproteobacteria; order Sphingomonadales; family Sphingomonadaceae; genus Sphingomonas. The sequence continues at coordinate 52,336 of CAISGR010000067.1, read as the reverse complement.
CGGCCGCGCTCGGCAACGCCAAGGCGATCAACTTCGTCGGCAGCTTCCATGAGGATGGCTGGGTCGTCCCGCGCGATCTGGCGACGGCGGCGCGCTGCTATGCCCGGGCGGCACGGGGCGGCGATTTCCGCGGCGCGTTCAACCATGCCCGCATGCTCGGTGCGGCCGGCAAGGTCGAGGAAGCGATCGGCTGGCTGCGGCGCGCCGGCGAGACGGCGACGCCGGCCTTTGTCGACAAGGCCATCGCCTGGCTGGCATCGGCCGACCTGCCGGCGTTTCGGGTGCGCGGGGTCCAGGCGCTGCGGCAGGGGGCCGGCGCATGCTGATCGCGATCCCCGATCTCGTGACGGCGGAGCAGCTCGCCACGATCCGCGCGACGATCGATGCTGCCGCCTGGATCGACGGCAACGCCACGTCCGGCGTCCAGTCCGCGCTTGCCAAGCGCAACGAGCAGCTTCCCGAGGAGTCGGCGGCGGCGCGCCGTGCCGGGGGCATTATCCTCGATGCGCTTGCCGCGTCGCCACTGTTCGTGGCTGCAGCGCTCCCGCTCAAGGTCTTCCCGCCCTTGTTCAATCGCTATGGCGAGGGGCAGGGGTTCGGCACGCATGTCGACAATGCCGTGCGTATCCGGCGCGGCAGCGATTTCCGGATCCGCAGCGATCTGTCGGCGACGCTCTTCCTGGCCGATCCCGCGAGCTATGATGGCGGCGAACTGGTGATCGAGGGCCAGTTCGGCGAACAGCAGGTCAAGCTGCCGGCGGGGCATATGGTGCTTTATCCGGCTTCCAGCCTCCACCATGTCACGCCGGTGACGCGCGGCACGCGGATCGCCTCTTTCTTCTGGATCCAGTCGATGATCCGGGACGATGGCGCGCGCCGGATCCTGTTCGATCTCGATTCAGCGGTTCAGTCGGTCGCGGCCGACCGGGGGCAGGATGATGCATCCGTGGTTAAGCTGACCGGAGTCTATCACAATCTGTTGCGCCGCTGGGCGGACGCATAAGCCGACTAAGGACGACGAGATGAGCAAGCTGGCGCTGCGGCGCGCGTGGTTCCAGGTGCATAAATGGATCGGGCTGATCCTCGCGATCCTGATCATTCCGATCTCGCTGACGGGATCGGCGCTCGTCTGGGACGAGGCGCTCGATCATGCCCTGAATCCGCAGCGCTATGCAGTCAGCGGGGATAGAATGATCGATCCGGCGCGCTATGTCGCGGCGGCGGAGGCGGTGCTGGCGCCCGGCGAGCGCGTCGCCTCGCTCACCCTGCCGGAGGAGGCCGGGGCGCCGGTCGTCGTCGCGGTTAGCCAGCCGGGCAAGCCGATGCGCGCCGGGCCGCCGGCGCGGACGACGCTGTGGCTCGATCCGCCGTCGGCGCGCGTGCTCGAAAAGTCCGGCAGCAATGGCGGCCTGATCCGCGCGATGCACCAGATCCATGGCAGCCTGATGGTGCCCGGTATTGGGCGTCAGGTCGTCGGGTGGATCGGCGTCGCGATGATGCTCTCCTGCTTCACCGGGCTATGGCTGTGGTGGCCGACCGTCGGGAAATGGGTGCGGGGCTTTCGCTGGCGGCGGCATCCCCATCTCGACAGCAACCTCCATCACCTGCTCGGCTTCTGGATCGCACTGCCGCTGTTCGTGCTTTCGCTGACCGGCGCGTGGATATCCTTCCCGCAATTCTTCGGCATGTTCGGCGGCGCGGCACAGCAACGCGGCGCCGGGCCGGATCGCGCGGCGATGGCACGGGCGAAGCCGCTGGCGGTCACCAGGCTGTCGCTCGACACGGCGATCGCCAGCGCCCAAGCGGTCCTTCCCGGGGACCTGCGTCAGGTGACCTGGCCGACCGATCTCAAGCCCGAATGGCGTATCGCGCTGGCTGGCAGTTCCCAGCCCCAGGTCACGGTCGATGATGCCACCGGCAAGGCGAAGGCCGGACAGCCACAGCGGGAAAACACGGCCCGGCTGATGCGCCGGATCCATGACGGCACCGGCATGGGCGGGCTGTGGCAGGCGATCATCTTCCTCGGCGGCATCCTGCCGGCGATCCTCGCCGTGACCGGGATCATCATGTGGTGGCGCGCGCGGGGCTGGAAGGCCGAGCTGAAGGCCCGCAAGGCAGCGAGGGCCTAAACACCTAGGCCGCCGCGGCTGCTTCAGCGCGGGCCCGTTCCCATCAGCGCTTCGACCTCGTCGACCGATCGGGCGATCGGTTCGCCGAGGATGCGCGCGCCGGTCTCCGTGACGAGAACATCGTCTTCGATGCGAATGCCGCCGAATCCGCGAAATGCGTCGAAGCGGTCATAGTCGATCAGCTCTGCGTGGCGGCGTTCGGCGCGCCACAGGTCGATCAGTTGCGGAATGAAGTAGAGTCCCGGCTCCATCGTGACGACCATGCCCGGCCGCAGCCGCTTGCCCAGCCGGAGATTCTTCAGCCCGAACAGGGTCGAGCGGCTGATCTCGGCGTCATAGCCGACATTGTCCTCGCCCAGCGCTTCCATGTCGTGGACGTCCAGGCCGATCTGGTGGCCGAGCCCGCACTGGAAGCACAGCGCATAGGCGCCGCTTTCCACCACCGTCGCCGGATCGCCCCGGAATAGCCCCAAGCCGATCAGTTCCTCCGCGAGCACGCGCGCCGCGCCCAGATGAAGCTGGAGATAGGAGGCGCCCGGTCGGGTCTCGGCGATCGCCTCCTGCTGGGCGCGCAGCACTGCCTCGTAGAGCCGGCGCTGCAGCGGGTCGAAGCGACCCGAGACCGGCAAGGTGCGCGTGATGTCGCTGGCATAGCCGCGCTGGCTGACGGCGGCTGAATCGTTCACCACCAGCTCGCCGTCGCCAAGCACCCGGTCGTAGCGGAGATTGTGGAGAATTTCCCCGCGGCCCGAGAAGATGGTCTGATAGGCGAGGTGCAGGTCGGCACCGCGCGCGATGCCTTCGATCAGTCCGGCCACTGCGTGCTCGGGCACGCCGGGGCGCGTTGCGGCCATCGCCGCGTGGTGCATGGCGCGCGTGACGGCGAGCGCCGCTTCCATCTCGGCGATCTCCTCGGGCGCCTTGATCTCCCGCAACGCGATGATGGCGGCGGTCAGGGCTGGTGCGCGGTGCTGTGCGACCGTGTCGGTCGGGCTGCCGAGCAACGCCGCGAGCTTGAGCAGCGTATCCGCGCGATAGGCCGGCGGATGCTGGATCGCGCGGCCCTGGCTCTTCGCCAGCGCCAGGCGCGCGCCAAGGTCGGCCGGAGAGCCGACATGGCGGATGCCGACTGCCTCGGCCTGCTCGGCAAGCGAGGGCTGGGCGCCGAGCCAGATCGTCGCATCGATCGTGCTTTCCTCGCCGAACAGCCAGGATTCGCCGGCATCAACATCGATCAGGCCGATCAGCCCGGGCCGGTTGATCCCGAAGAAGTAGCGGAAGCAGCCATCCTGCACGAAAGGATAGATGTTGGCGCGGAAATTGGTCGGGGCGTCGTCATTCCCCGCGAACAGCAGCACGCCGCCCGGCATCGCCGCCGCGAGCGCCCGGCGGCGAAGATCGTGGATCGCGGAATCGAACATCTTGAACACCTGTGCGGGGAGGGCGCCCTTGGCCGGGCACCCTCCCCGTTTCATCCTCAGAAGCGGTAACCGACGCCCAGGCCGATCGTACGCGGCTGGTTGAGCGCGATCCGCCGCGTCGTCGGCAGATCGGCCGAAATCGCGACGGGAAGGTCCGTCTCGCCCTTCTTGTCGAAGATGTTGTTGATGAAGGCCGATACCTCCCAGGGCCCCTCCACCGGGTTCACGCCGACGCGCGCGTTGAAGATCGAGAAGCCCGGGCGCCGATAGAAGGGGCTGGTGCGATCATAGAGGAAGTCCGCCGGGCCGAGATAGCTGAAGTCGACACGCCCAAAGCCCTTGTAGCGGTCGCTTAGCTGGTCCGAATATTCGACCGAGCCCGATGCCGTCCATTTCGGCACGTTCGGCAGCTGGTCGCCATCCTTCGCCGCCGTGCCCGGCACGTCGTTCTTCAGCTTGGCGTCGGTATAGCCGAAGCCGGCACCCAAGGTGAGCTGCTTGATCGGCCGGAACTCGATCTCGAGTTCGCCGCCCTTGCTTACTGCCTTGCCGAAATTGGCGGTGACGTTGAAGCCGCATTGCAGCACGATCTGCTGCTGAACCTTCGCCCAGTCGATATAGAAGGCTGACCCGTTCACGGTCAGGCGATGGTCGAGCCAGCTCGTCTTGGCGCCGATCTCGTAGTTCCAGAGATGATCGGGGCCGTAACGGTTGAGCTGGCTCGGGCTGAGCCCCAGGCCCTGGACCTCGGCGCCGCACAGGCTGGCCGGGGCCGGGTTGTTCGGGCCGCCGGGGCGATAGCCCTTGGACACGGTGGCGTAGAGCATCTTGTCCGGCGTCACCTGCCATTGCAGCGTGGCCTTCGGGGTCACGCCATGGTCGTGCGAACTGTTGGAGACCTCGGAGAAGCCGCCGTTGAACAGCCCGTCGCCCGACTGGTAGAAGCCCTGGTCCACCTGGAATACGCGCACGCCGGCACGCGCCGTCAGCGTCGGGGTGATCTTGTACGAGGCCTCGCCGAAGCCGGCATATTCCTTCAGCGTGGCGCGCCGCACGCCCGAATAGATGCTGTCGAAGCTCGAGAACGGCGCGTCCGCCCGATAGGGGAAGGTCGAGGGGTAGGGGATGGAGGAGGCGAGTGGTGCCTTCACATCATGATAGAAGCCGCCGACCAGTACCTGGAACGGGCCGTCGAAGCTGCTCGACGCGCGCAGTTCCTGCGTGAACTCCTTGTTGCGGTAGCTGCCGTACATCGCGACTGGCGATACCGTCGCCGTGCCGAAGAAGTAATTGATCACCTTGGACGAGTCGTCCTGCAGGCTCACGTCGCGGTGATAATAGGAGCTGGACGAGAGCAGTTCGATCGGCCCGACCTGCTGCTTGATCGTGACGTTCGCGATCCAGCTCTTCTGGACGTTGCGCTCATCGACGTCGCGGACCTGGATCGGGTTGGACAGCGAACCCGGCACGCCGTCGAACGTGAACGGGCTGCCCAGCTTGGTATATTGATACAGGAAGGAAGGGGTGATCGACAGATTCTCGGTCGGCTGGATCAGCAGCGCGGCGCGCGCGCCATAGGTCTTGTAGGTGTTGACGTTGTCCTGCTTCTTCGCCGTCGGGTCGGCGGCGAGATAGTTGGTCGGATTGATCGCGTAGCGATCGATATAGCCGTCCTCGTCGCGGTAATAGGCGGCGACGCGCAGGGCCATCTTGTCGGTAACGAGCGGCACGTTGATCACGCCGTTCACGTTCCAGTTGAAGCCGCCATGCGCCGTGCCGGATGCCTCGGCATGGACACGGCCCTCGACCACGTCGAGCTTGGGCTGGTTGGTGATGTAGCGCACCGTACCGCCCATCGAGCTCGAGCCGTAGAGCGTGCCCTGCGGGCCGCGCAGCACTTCGATCCGCGAGACGTCCATCATCGACGGGTCGATCACGCCGCGCGTCGACAGCAGGGCGGCGTTGCTGGAGGCGGCGATCGGCGTGTCGTCGAGATAATAGCCGACGGTCGCGGCGGAGCCGGCAACCGAGGAGACGCCGCGTACGATCAGGTTGTTCTCGCCCGGGCCCGAGGAGACCACTGCCAGCGAGGGCGCGATCCGCGAGACGTCATACAGGTTGGTGACGCCGCGGCGCTCCAGGTCGGCCTGGGTATAGGCGGTGATGCTGATCGGCACCGTCTGCAGCTTCTCGGAGCGCTTCTGGGCGGTGACCACGATGTCGTTCGAATTGTCGATCGGCGTGGCCGTCGTGGAATCCGCGGTCTGTGCCAGGGCCGGCATCGCGCCCAGTGTCGCCGCGAGTGTCGCGAGCGCGCATGCCCCACTCAGAGAAGCCAGTTTCCCCTTGCGCATAATAGCCATTCCCCTTTGCACGACCGCATTGTGCGATCCTCCATTACGGACCAATCAGCATAACATTTTTGTGACGTCAAACTTTTTTGATAGGGGTTTGTTTTTTAGGCGGCTCGGCTATGCTCCTCTCTCAATCCGGAGGGGAGCATATGACCAAGAGCATTCTGGCCGCAGGCGTCGCAGCGATCGTCATGGCCGCATCGCCCGCAATCGCGGCGCAGCCCGGTGCCGCGCGCACTGCCGTGCAGGATGCGCTGAATGCCAGCGCGGCGGCCTGGAGCGCGGCGGATCTCGATCGATTCATGACCTTGTACGAGAATGCGCCCGACACGGTGTATGTCGGTGGCGGCAAGATGGTGCGCGGCTATCAGGCGATCCGCGATATGTATGCGGCGCGCTTCGGCGGCGGCAGCGCCGCTGCGATGGGCCAGCTCAGCCTGGAAATCCTGGATTTCCGCATGACGGATCGCGATCATGCCTTCGTCGTTGGCCGTTTCCACCTGCACCGCGACGCTGCATCGGGCGGAGACGCGAGCGGGCTGACCACGCTGCTGTTCCACCGGACCCCGGCCGGCTGGCGCATCATCGCAGACCATAGCTGATCATGAACGACGTCGACGTGATGGCGCCGGCGACGCCCGACGCCCCCGCCGCCGATCTCGGTCCGCCCCCGATCGGTGCGGCGATCCGCGACCGGCGCCGGCGCCTCGGCATGACATTGCAGGCGCTTGCCGATGGCAGCGGCCTGTCCGTGCCCTTCCTGTCGCAGGTGGAGCGCGATCTGGCGATGCCGTCCCTGGTGTCGCTCACGTCGATCGCGCGGGCATTGGGGGTCGAGATGAGCTATTTCGTCGGCACGCCGCCGCCCGGCCAGATCGTCCGGCGCGGCGATTCGCCCGAATATCTCCAGATCGCCGGGGTCGGCCCGGCGGTCTATGCCCGGCTCAGCGGTCAGCACGAAGAGCGCAAGATGGAGGCGCTGCACATCACCGTGCCGCCCGGCCTCGCATCGCCCTTGTCCCACCGCGAGGGCGAGGGCTTCTGGTACGTGCTGGAAGGCGAACTCGAAGTGTGGGTCGGCAACGAGCATTTCCTGCTCGGCCCCGGCGACAGCGCCCATTTCGACCAGCGCCACGCCTATCGCATGCAGAATGCCGGCGACACGCCGGTGCGGATGATCTGGGTCGGCACGCCCGCCCTGTTCTGAGCGGCGACGGGGCGCGGCGGGCTCTCGTATTTCCCCCTAATGGCGAGGGGCCGGGGTCGCTCCTACGTTTTCTTCAGGAGAGCGTGATGGAACAGCCCAACTTCAAGCAGACCTTCTCGACGCGCATGATCCCGGTCTCAGACGAGGATCCGTATGCCGGCCGAGTCCACGGCCTGCTCTACGCCGTGCCGGCCAGCCTGCTGCTCTGGGGCGTCATCATCGCCATCTTCATCCATATCCACTGACTTGCCTTCTCCGCCGGTCGCGTCCCTAGCGCGGCCGGCGGGGGAATGCCCGATCTAGCGTCCCAGCAACACCCGCGCCTGGCCGGCGATCTGTGCCAGCATCGCCGCATTCGGTGCCGGGGCATGGCGCGCGCGGTCGACCACCGCCTTGAACTGGCCGACCCGCCCGGCATTCGCTGACAGCCAGGCCTCGACCAGCGCCTGCGGATCGCCGCCGCCGCGGCCGAGGAATTCGAGCCGCAGCTGCTGGAAGTCGCGCGCGAGGCCGGCGATCAGCAGCCGTTCCCACGGATCGCTCGACGCGATGCGCGCGGCGTTCGCCTGCGCCCAGTCGAGCCCGAGCGCCTGGCCGAGCCGGGTGAAGGCGCGCGTCAGCACCGCCTCGTCGATCCCGAGCCGCTCGCCGAGATCGGCCAGGCCGACCGCCCCGTCCAGTTCGAACAGCCGCACCACCTTCTGCACGAGCTTCTTCGGCGCGCCGGCGGTTTCCAGCGTGGCGGCGATGCGCGCGCTCTGGGCGCTGGCTTCCTCGAGCAGCAGCACCTTGGTCTGCTTGTCGAGCTGGGTGATGCCCTTGGCGAGCCGCGCCAGCGCGACGCCGGGGCCGGAGCCGCTGCGAGTGACACGCAATAGATCCGCAATCTGCGACCGCGTCGCAACCGCGACCTCCTCGAACAGCGCGATGCGCGCCGCCTCGGGCATGTCGGCGGCCTCGATCTCGGCCCAGAGCGCGGGCAGGCCGAACAGCCGTTCGGTCACCACGAACATCGCCGCGATATCGCTCATCGCGGCGCCTTCCTCCTCCGCGAGCTCGAACGGATGGAGCACGCCCAGCCGGTTGACGATGCGGTTGGCGAGCTTGGTCGCGACGATCTCGCCGCGCAGCCGGTGTTCGTCGATCGCGGCCCGGAACTTCTTGCGCATCGCCGGCGGGAAGGCGGCGTGGAGATCGGGCGCGAGATCGGGATCGAGGCCCAGCGTGCCATGCTCGATCGCTTCCTGCAGCGCGAGCTTGGCCGTCGCCAGCAGCACCGCGAGCTCGGGCCGGGTGAGCCCGCGGCCCTCCTGCGCCCGCCGCAGCAGGTCGTCGTTCGAGGCAAGCCCTTCGACGGCGCGGTCGAGCTTGCCCGATGCCTCGAAGATCTCGATCAGCCGGACATAGCTCGGCACCGCGCGCGCGCCGTCATTCTCGGCGATCGATAGCGCGAGCGTCTGCAGCCGGTTGTCCTCGAGCACGAGGTGCGCGACATCGTCGGTCATGCTCGCGAGGAAGCTGTTGCGCTTCTCGTACGCCAGGCGCCCCTCGATCATCTCGCGGTTGAGCGCGATCTTGATGTTCACCTCATTGTCCGAACAATCGACGCCAGCCGAATTGTCGATGAAGTCGGTGTTGATCCGCCCGCCGCGCGCCGCGAAGGCGATGCGCCCGGCCTGGGTCACGCCCAGGTTCGCGCCTTCGCCGATCGCGATGGCGCGCAGGTCCTCGGCATTGACGCGCAGCCGGTCATTGGCGGGATCGCCGACCTGGATGTTGTTCTCCGCCGCCGCCTTCACATAGGTGCCGATACCGCCGAACCAGATCAGGTCCACCGGGCTCTTCAGGATCGCGGAGATCAGCGCGCCCGGCTCCATCTCGGCCTGCTCGAGCCCGAGCGCGGCGCGCACCTGCTTCGACAGCTTGATCGTCTTGTGGGTGCGCGGGAACACGCCGCCGCCCTTCGAGATCAGCGACGCATCGTAATCCGCCCAGCTCGAGCGCGGCAGCGCGAACATCCGCGCGCGCTCGGCCCAGCTCTTCGCCGGATCGGGATCGGGATCGAGGAAGATATGGCGGTGATCGAACGCCGCGACGATCTTCAGCGTCTGCGACAGCAGCATGCCGTTGCCGAACACGTCGCCCGACATGTCGCCGCAGCCCACGACGCGGATCGATTCGCGCTGCACGTCGATGCCGCGCTCGGCGAAATGCCGCTGGACCGAAATCCAGGCGCCCTTGGCGGTGATGCCCATCGCCTTGTGGTCGTAGCCGACCGAGCCGCCCGACGCGAAGGCGTCGCCCAGCCAGAAGCGGTTCTCCAGCGCGATCGCATTGGCCACGTCGGAGAAGGTCGCGGTGCCCTTGTCGGCCGCGACCACGAAATAGGGATCGTCGCCGTCATGCACGATCACGCCCGCCGGATGCACCACCGCGCCCTCGACGATGTTGTCGGTGATCGACAACAGGCTGCGGATGAACACGCGGTAGCTCTCGGTGCCCTCGGCCAGCCAGGCGTCGCGGCTGGAGACCGGCGGGAGCTGCTTGGGATAGAAGCCGCCCTTCGCGCCGGTCGGCACGATCACGGCGTTCTTCACGCGCTGCGCCTTCATCAGGCCCAGGATCTCGGTGCGGAAGTCGTCGCGCCGGTCGGACCAGCGCAGGCCGCCGCGCGCCACGGGGCCCGCGCGCAGATGGATGCCCTCCACCCGCGGCGAATAGACCCAGATCTCGCGCCACGGCACCGGCGCCGGCAGGCCCGGGATCATGTGGCTGTCGAGCTTGAACGCCAGCGCGACGGCGCCTGCCGGGGTGAAGGCGTTGGTGCGCAGCGTCGCCGCGATCACGCTGCGCAGCGCGCGCAGGATGCGGTCGTCGTCGATCGCCGAGACCGCGTCGAGCCCGGCGTCGATCGCCGCGTCCGCCGCCTCGAGCGCGCCGTTGCGGCTCTTGCGCGCGGGATCGTGCGCCACCGCGAAGCGGTCGATCAGTGCCGCCGCCACCTTCGGCGCGCGCCGCAGCGCGTCGACCACGGTGACGAGGCTGTAGGTCAGCCCGGCCTGGCGCAGATAGCGGAACCAGGCGCGGAACAGCACGACCGCGGCCGGCGCCATCCCGGCCTCCACGATCAGCCGGTTGAACGCGTCATTCTCGGCCGCGCCCTCCAGCACCGCCGCGATCGCGCCCTCGAGCACGCTGGTGTCGCCCGCCGCGCGGGTCGCGGTCTCGACGAGGAATTCATGCACGAAGCCCCTGGCCTCGTCGGCCAGCGCGGTCGGCAGTTCCTCGATCACGCGGAACCCGAAATTCTCCAGCACCGGCACGGCATCGGACAGCGCCAGCGCGCCGCCGAGCCGGTAGATCTTCAGCCGCGCCGCGCCCGCGGCATCGCGGTACAGCCGCACCGAGCGATCGGCCGGCGTGTCGAGCCGGCACAGCCGCAGGATGTCGCGCGCCGCTTCCTCGGCGCTGCTCCCGCTGCGATAGGCGGGCGGGAAGGTCGCCGCGTGGCGCAGCGCGAGCCGCGTCGCGCGCGCGGGTTCCACCGCCTCGGCCAGCGCCGCCTCCACCGCGGGCACCCAGCCGCGCACCATCCGCGCGATCCGCGCGTCGAGCGCCGCGGTATCGGGCATCACGCCGTCGCCGCGCACGTCGATGGTGTAGCGGATCTGCGCGACGACGCCGTCCTCCATCGCGATCGACCAGTTGAGCAGGCTGCCCTTCGCCGCCTCGGCCACCATCTCGCCGATCGCCACGCGGCGCGCGGTGGTCAGGTCGTCGCGCGGCAGCCACACAAAGGCGAACAGGTGCCGCCCCAGCGTGCTGCGCACCAGCACCAGCTTGGGCCGCGGCCGATCCGCCAGCGACATCGCGGTCAGCGCCACTTCCTCCAGCGCGCCCACGTCGAACGCCGTGATCAGGTCGTGCGGCAGCGAGGCGAGCGCATGCGTCAGCGCCTTGCCGGTATGGCCGATCGGATCGAAGCCGAACTTCGCCTCCAGCGCCGCCAGCCGCGCGCGCAGCACCGGCACCTCCTGCGGCGGCGCCTTCAGCGCCGCGCTGGTCCACAGCCCGGCATGGATCGACAGGCCCGTGACCTTCTTGCCGCGGCGGAGCGGCACCAGCGCCAGATCGAGCGGCACATGCCGGTGCACGCCCGAAATCTGGTTGGACTTGAGCAGCAGCGGCGCCTCGCCGCCCTTTTCGAACCACGCCATGGCCAGCGCGCGCGAGGCCTCGGCCAGGATCGGCACGTCATGGTCGTGCCGCGCGATGCCGAGCGGCCGCTCGCTCGTGCCGTCCTGCCAGTTCTCATGGCCGAGCTGGGTGAAGTTGCGATCGAGGAACCAGCGCAGCAGCGCCGCGCCCTCGGCCTCGCCGCGCGCCTCCAGCGCGGCGGCGTCGGCCGCCAGCCGGTCCTGCATCGCCTGCCAGTCGCCCACCGCGGAGCGGACATCGGCGAGATTGGCGTCGAGCGCCGCCAGCAGCGCGCGCCGCTCGCGCGCATCGGCGCGCTCCAGCTCGATATAGATCATCGATTCGGGCGTGCCGCCCTCTTCGGCGCGGGTGCCCACCACCTTGCTCAGCGTGCCATCCGCCGCGCGCGAGACGCGTACCACCGGGTGGATGATCCGGTCGATCACGATATCGTGCGCGCCGATCGTCGAGGCGATCGAATCGACCAGGAAGGGCATGTCGTCATTGACGATGGCCAGCCGCATCCGCCGCCGCGGATCGGATCCGGCCATCGGCTCCAGCGCCATCACCGGCCTGCCCTCGGGCCGGGTCTCGCCCGTCGCCGCCATGAAGGTGGCGGCCTCGGCCTGCTCGGCCTTGCCGAAGCCCTGCAACTCTCCGGGAAGCGCGCCCTTGGTCAGCCGGGCGGCAAGCGCGTCCGACAGCGATTTCAGCGTGGTCTTTGCCATCGCCGCCCTATGCGCCCGCCAATTCGGGGCATCAACCCTTGTGGCACCTGCGAACATTTGCTGCGGCGCAGCATCGGGGCGGGCGGTGAGCCGCTCCCGGGTGGATTCCTCCGGCGGGGAAACTCCCTCTCCCGGGAAACTCCCTCTCCCGGCGAGGCATATCCCTCTCCCTTGGGAGAGGGTGGCCGAGCGCAGCGAGGTCGGGTGAGGGCGACCAGCGCGGGCACGCCTGCGGCTCGCCCTCACCCTCCCGCCGCTACGCGGCTCCTTCCCTCTCCCGCCGGGAGAGGGAGTTTCCCGCCGGGAGAGGAAGCCCTCTAATCCAGGTCCCGGTACAGCTCCCGCGCGTCATCCTGCAGGTCGCGGTACAGGTCGTCGGCGTCCTCGTCGCGCGTCGTGCGGTAGCGGCCCGGGTCGAGCCAGGCGGGTTCGCGGGGCATCACCGGCTCGGCGAAGGTCAGCGCCAGCGCGTCGCCATCGTCGGGCGAGGCGAGCCCGCGCGCCTTCATATGCTCCTTCTTCTCGAGCAGGATGGAGACCTGGTCGGCGGCATAGCCATATTCCACTCCGGTCAGGTCCGCCGCCAGCGCGTCCTCGTCCGGGATCGCCCCGCCGGCCATCCAGCCGCGCAGGTTGGTCCACATCTCGGATCGCTTGTTGGCGGTCTGCACGCGCAGCTCCCCGGCCCACAGCGCGTCGCGCCCCTTCGCGCCGAACCACACTTCATACACATTCTCCACGCCGAGCTGGCGCAGCCGGTCGACCACCGCCGCCCCGATATTGCCGGCATCGACGAAGATCGCATCGGGGTGGAATCCCTGCGCCTGCAGCGCCACGTCGCCCGCCAGCGTCATCGCGTCCTGCCCGCGCCAGCGCTTCCACGGCCGCGTCCGCGCATCCCGGCCGCACCGGATCGCCAGCGTCGAATGATCGTCGCCGAAGCGCGCGCAATCCAGCCCGAAGATCACCGGATCGCTGGTCAGCCCGTGCACCGCGCGCACCCGCGCCTGGTCCACGCTCGCGCTGTCGATGAACTGCATCGAGGAGGCGCTGGGGAACTGCCCGCGCACACGCACCTTCACGATGTCGCTGTCCTCGCCATAGGTCGCGACCAGCTCGTCCAGATAGGCCTTGTTCGTCCCCTCCACGCTGCGGCTGTCGATCTGCGCCGCGTTCCACAGATGCCGGTGCTTGCCGAAGCATTCGCGGAACGGCCCCGTGTTGAGCGTCGGGTTGCCGAAGACGAGGAACAGGATCTCGGTATCCTCGTCGGTCAGCGCGCCCAGCGCCACCTCCCACACCTTGGGCGCGATGCCGCTCGCCTCGTCGAAGATCAGGATGATGCGCTTGCCCTGGTTGTGCAGCCCGGCAAACGCCTCGGTATTGGTCACGCTCCAGGTGACGAGATCGGATCGCCAGCCCCGATCATGCCCCGGCACGGTGGAAACCAGCGCGGTCGCGGTGCTGCGGAACCAGTCCCGCGTGAGGGAGAGGTTGTGCCACTTGGCGATCTCCGGCGCCGTCTTGGTCAGCAACTGGCTCTCGGTATTGGCCGTCGTCACGATGCGGGTGTCGACGCCGGTATCCAGCCCCCATTTGATCAGCATCGCGATCAGCGCCGATTTGCCGATCCCATGGCCGGAGGCGCGCGCGATCCGGCACGGGCTGAAGCGCGTCGCCGGATCGGACAGATGCCGCTTGATCGCCGCCATCACTTCCTTCTGCCACGCGCGCGGGCCGTCGACGCCGGCGAGCACGCCCTCACCCCAGGGATAGGCGAGGCGGGCATGGGCGAGCGGATCGTGGCGCAGATCCATCAGGCGATTCACCCAGTGCTGGCGGGCGGCGGCCTCATCCATGGCGCGGTGCCCGCGGAGGCGCCGCGACGGTATCCGGCGCGGGGGTGGGCGCGGGGGCAGCCGGGGCCGGGGCCTCCTCGCCGGGCGGTGGGCCGGGCGGCGGCGGCGGGACGGGGATCGGGGCGGGGAGCGGGGCATGATCGGCGACGCGGGCGAGCGCCTTTTCGATCGCCGCGATGATGTCGGGATCGCCCCCATCCTCCTCGACCTCGCGCCATTTCCCCGGCCGCCGGACGCGCAGCCATTGCAGCGCGGCCCTGGAATCCGGCGGGAGATCGACCGTGTAGCGGGCGGAGACCGGACCGGGACCGACGGCCCGGTTGAAGATCGTCACGCGCTCGACGGTGCAGCCGCAGGCATGGGCATAGAGCGCGCGTTTGACACGCCGATCGGCATGTTCCTTGCCGGCTGTGACGGCCCGGGCGAATGCCTCATGGGTGTTGCGCCAGCGATAGATGGTGCGGACGCATACCCCGAAATACTCGGCGAGTTCCTCGTCGGTGGCACCAAGGCGGCAGAGGCGGCGGGCCTGATCGGCAAAGGCGGGTTCGTAAGTCATGGCGCCGGGATAGCGGCGGTGCCGGATGGTTTGAATCAAGGGCGCCGTGTTGGAATGTCATTAGGGTCGCTGACATTTTCGCGCCGATAATGTGATTAAATTATTATGATATTTCAATATGTTAATGTGAATTCGGTCGAGATCGAATCGGCTCACCGTTCGCTTCGAGCGAAGTCGAGAAGCCGGCGCAGCGCCAGCCAAGGTGTCTCGACTTCGCTCGACACGAACGGAGCGCGGTGATCGGCTCCAGAACATCGCGCTACCTTGCGGAACGGCGTGATCCAGCCGCTGAAGTTCGGCGCTCGGGTGCCGCCAGGTCCTGCGCGTCATCATTAGCCGGCGGCAAGCGCCTCACGGATTTGATCGCGAACCGTCTTGCCGGCAACATCCTTGCGGGCGAAGACGTACACGCCCTTCCCATCACTCGCCGCCTGCCATAGCTCGCCGACAGCGCGCTTCTCCGCCGCATCCTTGACGAGATGCTCGCCCTTATACTCGACGACGAGAATGCGTCCGTCCGTCAGCTTCGCGATGAAATCGGGAAAGGTCCAGCCGGTAGCCGTTGGAAGCTTGAAGGCATTAGGATGCCCCGACACGTTGCGAACCCAATAGTCGACTTCAGGCAGGGCATCGATCTGTTGCGCCGCCTTGAACTCGTCGCCGCCCTCTTCCCTGCCGTCAAAGGCTGCGACCTGATCATCGCCGAGGAAATGCTTGGAGAACCGATATGCGCCGCGATACCGGGGAACGCCCGCGAACATTCCGTCGAAGAAGCGGAAGCCCCGGTCGAACGAGACCCGAGGCGATGCGTCAGGCGAAAACAGGCAGGTCTGATATGCGTTTCGGCGCACGGCCTGCCGAGCCGCCGCGATCCTGTCCTTCAGCTTGCGGGCGAGGATGAAGCGGCACCGCATCAGGGCGGAAAGCGGAATGCGACGATCCTCGGTGAGAAAAGCGACCACCTCGGTCAGCCAGCGGATCATGTCGGCCGCCGGAATGTCGTCGGCGCGAACCTGCCGGGCGAGCAGGCTTACGAGCCCGCCGGTCGTCCAGCCGTTGACCGGCACGTCGAGCAGGAGCTGATCGCTCTGGTCCGTCGCACGGAGCGTCAGCGTGTCGCCGTCCAGGTCGATCTCGAAACCGTCGGAGGTTTCCGTCACATCGAACTCGGCGGGGGTGAGTTGCGCCGTAACGTCGCGCAGCGACCAGTCGACATATTCGCTCAAGCGCTCGCTGTCCGCGAAGATGAGTTCGCCCTGCACCTGCGCCATGAGTGCCGGCACCACGAAGGTTTCGCCACGCTCCGCGGCCGAGGCGCTATGGGCGTGCTCGGCGTGAAACCTGGCGACTTCCTCGCGGACACGTTCGGCATCGGCGGCGGGCAGCGCCGCCGCCACCTTCTCGATCTCCTCCGCGCGCATGAAGCCGGTGACGCGGAGCGCGGGCTTCTGCTCCGCGTCCCGCTCGATACTGATCTTGCCCGCCGCCGCCGCCCGGGCTTGTTCGAGCTGCGCTGGATCAGCGCTGACCGGAATTCGCACCGATGGCTTCGCGCGGCGGCGCAGGCCCCATAGCCCGTCCGCATCATCATCGGCGAAATGCCGCTCCGCCTCGATATTCTCTTCCGCCTCCTTTTCCTCGAAGCCCATCTGCACGAGGCGGTCGCGCAGTGTGGTCGCCGCTTCGGCGAACGACTTGCTGATCAGATTGGCATAGGCCTTGTTGAGCATCGGCGACTTGCGCCGGGTGGCGTAGGGCATCCGCAGCACGCGGCCGAGCAACTGCTCGGCATCGGTCGCGCTCCTGATGTTGGCGACCGAACAGAACACATAAGCGAAGGAGCAATCCCAGCCTTCCTTCAACGCCTCCACCGTGATGACATAGTCGATCAGCGGATTGGCGTTCGGATCGAACAGATCGATGCCGTCGAGTCCGCGCTGATCACCGGTTGCCACCGCAATCGAACGCGGATCGATCCGGTGCACGTCGATCAGGTGTTGCCTCAACACCTCGACCGTCACCTCACGGTTCTTGTCCTCGGCCTGGAACAAGACGATCGGCCGGATATAGCCAGCCCGGTCACGCGACGCCTCGTCGGCCAGTTCCGCCCGCTTGGCGATCGCGCCCGTGACGGCGCCTTCCCACGTATGATGCTCCGCCAGCACAACGGGGAGCTTGATCATCTGCTCGTCCTTGAGTTCGAGCGCGCTGACCGAGTGGAGGATGTTGCTCTTCGCATGCGGCGTCGCGGTGAACTCGACGATCGCGGTGGGGTTCACCCGCGCTTGCATCTCGCGCGACAGGCCGGTGACCGCCTTGTGCGCCTCATCGACGATCATCAGCGGGCGATGCAGATGGAGGAGATTGGCGAAGCTGTAGCGAATATCGTCGGCGTCCCCGCCGACCTTCGCCGCCGTTTCGGCACCCAGCGTCTCCAGCCCCGGCAGGCGCTTGTCGATCTTGCTAAAGAACGGCTCAAGCGCCTCGTGATGGGCATAGACCTTGCGGCCATCGGTGTCGGTGACGCGCAGCGTCTGGATGGTGCCGACAAAGATGCACAGATGCCGGCCGAGATCGTGCGGGTGAAGCCGGGTGAAGTCGCCGATATCGAAGATGCGGACGGGCTCGCCGAACGCCTCGGCCAGCGCCTGACGATAGGGGTGGCGCGGATTGTTGAGCGCCTCGACCGTTTGCTTGCGGATGGTCGTCGTCGGCACCAGCCATAGCACCAGCGGATAGTCAGTGCCGATCCACGCGTCGGCGACCAGCTTCACTGAATGCGCGGCGAGCAGCGTCTTGCCGCCGCCGGTGGGCAGGCGGAGGCAGACATAAGGCATGTCTTCCTGCCCCAGCAGCGGCGTATAGGCGCCGCCGAAGCCATGCAGCCGCTTTGCCTGTTCGGGCTCGCTGACGATCGCCTCATAGGCAAGCTTCGGTCCGCGCAGGCGAGTCGCTTCGAAGAAGCGGCGCAGCGTGGCGAGCGTGGCGGTCTGATAGTTTTTGAGCAGCATCAGCGCGCCCTCACATCATATGGCGTCTGCTTGAAGATGATGTTTTCGGCCTTCAGGGCATCAGGCCCGAGCCGGCTCGCCTCGCCATAGACGGTGATCGGCCCGGCAAAGGCCGCGGCACTGGCCCGTACCATCGCCAGCGTGTTGCGTGTGAGCACATTGCCGCCCGACACGCGCTTGTCGCCAAGGATGCCGTTGTAGAGCAGGGCCAGCCCTTGTCCGTCGTGCGATCCAAGAAACGGGGTATCGGCTGCGCCCGTCATCGGGACGCCGGTTTCCGAAAACCAGATATGGGCGGCCAAGGGCGCGAAGGCGATGCCGGGAGCGATGGTGCCGTCGGCCCCGAACACCGACTGGCCCAGCCGATAAAAGGCGAAACCGCCGCCGCCTTTCCACTCAACCGCGTTGCTGATTCCGCCCTGTTCGCCTTCGGCCACCTTGCGCATTCGCGGAACGCAATGGGTGACGGCATGGTCGCCCATTTCGACACCGATCCAGCGACGGTTCATTTTGTGAGCCACGGCGGCAGTGGTGCCGGAACCGAGGAAGCTATCGAGTACGAGGTCATCAGTTTTGGTAGAGATGTGAATAATGCGCTGGATCAGGCGCTCAGGTTTGGGCGTGATGAATACGTCCGACGGAGAGATAGCCAAAACCTCTTTCTTCGCGTCTTGCGTATGTCCCACCTCTTCATATGACCAGAAAGTCTGCGGAACGATCCCTTGTTTGACCTCGGTCAGAAAACGTTTGATCTGCGGAATGGCTCCACCGTCACGTCCCCACCATATGCGCTTATCACGATCTAGCTCCCAGAACTTTTCCTCCGCGACCCGCCAATAATTACCGCCTGGCGGTCGTTCGATTACACGTCCGCTTGGGGCCGTGATTGGGTAGATACCCTTGCTGTAAAAGTTTCGGGCTGAGAGATCGCTCGTCTTCCATGGGCCGCGTGGGTCGCCATCGAGATTCTTATATGCCTTATCCTGCTTTTCGGTTCGAGGCATCAAGTTTGGAAGCCACCGTTCCGCATCGCGAGCATATACGAGGATATAATCATGGTCCTCGGAGAAATGACGTGCCGTTGATTTGGGTGAATAATTTTTCCGCCAGATCATTGTTGACAAAAAATTCTGCCGCCCAAACACTTCATCCATAATGACCTTGAGGTAATGCCCCTCATTGTCGTCGATCGATACCCAGATGCTACCATCCTCCGCCAGCAATTCTCGCAACAGTTCGAGCCGTGGCCAGATCATCGCCAGCCACTGACTGTGTTCCAGATTGTCGTCATAATGCTCGAAGGCCGAGCGCGTATTGTACGGCGGATCGATATAGATACACTTCACCGCGCCGCGATAATAAGGCAGCAGGCTTTTCAGCGCCTCCAGATTGTCCCCCTGGATCAGCATGTTTCCGCTGTCCGCGTCGCCGAACGACAGCGCGTCGTCGCGCTCCAGCAGCCGATAGGGCACCGCATCCGCCGCCTTCACGTCGATCTCGCGTGTCATCCACGACAGTGTCGGCATTCGAAATCACGCTCCCGCTCGGTTCGGCCCGACCCTATCGGCGAGCGGCGGAGGCGGCAATCTCTTGAAAAATACGCTGGAACGACGGTGATCCCCGCAGCTACCCCCGCATGTGGTGATCGAGTGCGCGGGTGCCTGTCCGCTTCGGCAGTCAGCCGGTGCAGGATGATCGAGCTGCGCGATCGACAAGGGGACGGGCAAAAGAACCGTTTGGACTCGATCTCGACTACGTCGCTCACGCTGCCCCTTTAGCCGCTACGCTCGCCCGCAGATGGAAATCCTGACAACCCTCCCGCCAGACCTATCTGCTCGACGTGCAGATCGCGAAACGCTAACCGTGCCGCCCAGTCGCAAGACCGCGAAGCCACACTCAAAGGCAGGACATGACCGTCAGTCTTCCGAAATATGACGACTTCATGCTCCCGACGCTGCAGGCGATCCGGGACCTTGGCGGTTCCGCATCGATCGAAGAGATTCAAGATCGGCTCGCCGAAACATTAGGCCTGAGCCAAGCGCAGCTCGATGCCTCCTATCTTAAGAGCGGCGCGCTGATCGCTCCGGATCGGATGAGTTGGGCACGCAGCTACCTCAAGATCGCCGGCATGCTGGCGAGTGGCGGCAAAGGCGTATGGCTCATCACGGATGCCGGGCGGCAGGCGGCTGATCAAAGTTCCGCGCAGGTCAAGGCTGAGGTCCGCAAGCTCCTCGCCGCGCATAACGCGCTCAACGCGTCGCGTCGTTCGCAAGCCAAAGCGGCCGGCGCCGATGCGGAGGACTCGGTCGAGGAAGAGGCTGCGTGGACCGAAGTGCTTCTGCAAGAGCTTCGCGCCATGGCTCCGGACGCGTTCGAACGCCTTGCCCAAAGGCTGCTCCGGGAAAGCGGGTTCGTCAAAGTCGAGGTCACGGGCAAATCAGGTGACGGGGGGATCGACGGCTCCGGCGTGCTCCGGATGAACCTGATCTCCTTCCACGTCTTGTTCCAGTGCAAGCGTTATTCGGGTTCCGTCCGCACCGATGTCGTCCGCAATTTTCGCGGTGCGATGCAGGGTCGCGCCGACAAAGGGCTTATCATCACGACCGGCACGTTCACGGCCGACGCGCGCAAGGAAGCAACCCGGGATGGGGCGCCGGCCATTGACCTCATCGATGGCGAGGCGCTCTGCCAATTGCTCAAGGAGAAGCAATTGGGCGTTCAGGTTCGTCCGGTCGTGACAGAGGAAATATCGATAGATCCAAGGTTTTTTGCCGATATTTGATCCGTTTTCGAGAGGCCGACCGAAGCCGGCCCCCTTCGGAACCCCAGGCTCACCGTCCCGAACACCTGGCGCGGCGCCAGCGAGAAGGCGTTCGCGTGCATCACCCCCGCTCGTCCGGCGCCACGACCCGCAGGCCCGGAAACAGGCCACGCATATGCCGAACGTTCCAGGTAACGATCATGGGAATGTCATGGGCCACGGCTGCTTCGCCGATCAGCCGGTCATAAAGCCGCGCGCCGATGCCGCCTCCCTGCGCATAGCCCCTGACTGCCTCGAAGCTCTGCGGCGCGGTCAGCCCCACCAGCGCGGTGACGGCGCGGACGCTTTCCAGCGCTGCCCATGCCTCGTCGGCGGTCAACCGGAAGGGGGCGTTGGGGCCGGGCCGGGTCAGCGTGGCATAGGCCTACGCATAGCTGCGCGCCGCCACGGCATATCGCGCAGGGTTGCCCTCCGTGAGCAGCGCCAGCGAAGGGGCGTGATGTTCGTGCCCCTCGACCAGCATCGCGATCACCACATTGGTGTCGAGCAGCGCCTCAATTTTCCCCATCGGGTTCGCGCTCCCGCACCGCCTGCAGCGCTGCATCCGCCTCGGCCTGGCTGACCGCCTTGCCCGTCGCGCGGCGCACGAGGATCGGGCCGCGGCGCACCAGCCGGCCGGGTCCGGTCGCCGCGCTCGGCGGAACATAGCCGCGCAACGCTTCCTCCACGATCTGCGTGGCCGTCATTCCGGTCAGCTTCGCGAGTTCATGGGCGCGTGCCCGGGCATAGGCCGATCGTATATTGAACTGGACTTGATCGGCGCGGGACATTCTTCGGCTCCTCGGGCGGGCAGGGTCAGGCGCTCCCCGTCCGGTCCGGCGGCCAGCCTATTTCAATTATGGCGACGACGGCAAATTGCAAGGGCGGCCGGCAGGGTCGTGGCGCCCTGGCGCAAAGGGGCGACCCGCTATCCCGAGGGCGCGAGCATGGGCGCAGGGTCCGCCGATGCGCGGCGATGCGAGAGGGGGCAGGGCCGGAGGGTGCGGGGCCGGAGGGTGCAGGACGTGCGGCGGCCGCCGGCGCCGCGATCGTCGCGGCCCGGCGCACACCCGCCCGGCCGGCCGAAGCCGGCCCCCTTCAGAACCCCAGGCTCACCGTCCCGAACACCTGGCGCGGCGCCAGCGGGAAGGCGTTGTAGGTGTTGGTCGGCTGCGCGATGCTCAGCGTCGAGGCGCCCTGCTTGTCGGTGATGTTGGTCACGTTCAGGCTCACGCCCAGCTTGCGGATGATGCTGCCGCCCGCAAGCGGGATGGTCGCGCCGATTCGCGCCGCCAGCGTGAAATAGCCCGGCACCGAAAGATCGTTGGTGAAGGTGGCATAGCGCCGGCCGAGATAATCGCCCACCAGCTGCAGATCGAACATGCCGTAATTGGCGGAAACCACCGTCTTGTTCAGCCATTCGGGCGATCCGGGCACTTTCTTGCCCGCGGTCGGCACCACCGTCTTCGCGATGCCCACCACATAATTGTCCATATAGCGCGAGTTGTTGTACGAAAGCGCGTTGTAGATCGAGAGATGCGATCCGAAATGCAGCGTGCCGGCCAGGTCCACGCCGTCGGTCTTCACGCTGCCCACATTCTGGATCACCGCCGCGCCGCTCGCGATCGAGGTGATCACCGTCGTCGGGCTGATCGCCAGCAGGCGGTTGCTGAAATCGACGTGGTAATAGCTGACCTGCCCCTCGAAGCCGGTGATCGGCCCCAGTTGCAGCGAGCGGTGCGTGCGCGCGCCGATCTCATAGGTCCAGCTCGTCTCCGGCTTCACCGTCTTCTTGAAATCGTCGAACACTTCCTGGCTGCCCAGCGCGAAGGGCGAAAGCCCGCTCGCCGCGCTCGTCTGGAACTGGCGCACATTCTTCTGCGCGTTGACGAAGACCTGGTCGTTCCCGCTCACGTCCCACAGCGCGCCGATCTGCGGCAGGAAGGCCGTGTCGGTGTTCAGCTTGCCCACCGGCAGCGCGGTCGATCCGGTGAAGGATCCCGGGATCGGCTGCACCGGCACGCGCTGCGTCGCCTTCTGGAAGGTGCTCTTGAAGCCGGCCAGGATCGTCACGCTCGGCACCACGCGCCAGCTGTCCTGCAGGTGCGTCTGGATCTCGTCCACCCGGATCTCGCTGCCATATTGCGTGATCTGCGGCGCGGCGAGATCGAGCGGCCGCGTATAGGGGGTGGAGGGGTTGTTCACGTCCAGCGCATACCAGCGGCGATAGGCGGACGAGCTCTGGTGCTCGTACCAGCCGCCCAGCTCGATCTGGTGGTTGCCCAGCGTGACGTTCAGCGTGGAGAGCAGGCCCTCGCGATCGATGCGATATTCGGTGGTGCGCGTCGCCAGCCCCGATCCGCCGAACTGCGCGCTCAGCTGCGCCGCGGTCAGCGTCGGGAAATATTTGGCGAACAGCCCCGGCAGGCCGGCCACCGTGATCGGCCCCGCCACCACGCCCACGCCATCGTCATGATGGTAATAGGCCTGGTTGCTCCAGCTGATCCGGTCGCTGAGGTGCCAGTCATATTTGATATAGCCGAGATAGTCGGTGCGCTGCGCATCGCTGTAGTAATTGCGGTAATTATCCAGCGCGGCGCCATAGGCGGCGGAGGTGAGATAGGTCTCCATCCCCGCGAAATCCGGGTAGAAGAAAGGGCGGGTATAGGGCACCGTGCCCGGCGTCTCGCCCTTGGCGATGTTGATCACCGTCGCGTCCTCGTTCGGCTCGGTCTTGTCCGAATAGGCGCCGTAGATCGTCAGCTTGCCGGTGCTGTCGTCATGCACGAACTTGCCGTTCGCCTGGTATCCGCCCTGCTTGCCGTTGAAATCCCAGGCGCGCCCGTCCTGCCGCGCGCCCGAGAGATACAGCGCGTTGCCGTTGCCGAAGGTGCCGCTGTCCACGCGCACGAAGGTGCGGAACGAGGCATAGCTGCCCACCGTCTGGTCGATCGTCGCGCCGCGCTGGGCCCTGGGATCGCTCGAGAAGGTATCGATCGTGCCGCCCAGGTTGCTGGTCGATGCGGTGCCCAGATCGCCCGCGCCCGAGGCGAGCGTCACCCGGCCGACATTCTCGGAGATGATCGCGCGCTGCGGCGACAGGCCGTTGTAATTGCCATAGGTCTGGTCGCCCAGCGGGATGCCGTCCAGCGTATAGCCGAGCTGCGACGCGCTGAAGCCGTGCACGAACAGCGAGATGTTCTGTTCGTTGTTGCCCCAGGGATCGGCCGTCAGGAAGGTGACGCCGGGCAGCGTCTGCAGCGCCTTGAGCGGGCTCACCCCCGGCAGGATCTTCTGGATCTCGATGCTCGATACCTGCGTCACGGAGCGCGTCGTGCGCCCGGTGACGACGATGTCGCCCGCCGCGGTCTCGTCCGCCGGGGTCGTCGCCGGGTCGGCCGTTGGGGCCGGCGTGGTCGCCGGGGTCGCGGCGGGGGCGCCCTCGTCCTTCGCGGCGCGGGCCAGCGCGGGCGTGGCGCCCAGCAGCGCGATCGAGGCTGCCCCGGCGAGCAGCGGTGCCATGGATTTGTTCATCGTGATTCCCCCATCCGGGCCCATCGATCCGGGCCGTCGTTGCGGGGCGGGTAGGGGGCGGATGCGACGCCCGGGGGACGGTTCGATGACTCTTTTAATTTTCTGCTGCGCTGCAGCGCCGGGCGCCCGCGCCGGTTCCCGGCCGAACTATACCAATGTTAGTGCGCGCCGCCGCCAATGGGTGCAGGGTCGCGCCATGCCGATCTTCCATCTGCACCTGCGCAACCGCGAGATCGCCGCCCCGGACGAGGAAGGCCACGACCTGCCCGATCTCGCCGCCGCCCGCGCCAAGGCGCTCGAGGGTATCCGCGATTATCTCGGGCACGAGGCGATGGCCGGCACGCTCGATCTGCGCGGCCAGATCGACATCGCCGATTCGGCCGGCACCGTCCTCGACACCATCCATTTCAAGGATGCGGTGACGATCGTCTATCCGTAGCGCGGGCGTCGATTCACGCCGCCCCGGCCGTCTGCTCCTGTCCCCCGCGCGCTGGTCCTTGCGGTATGTCGCGCTCAGGCGGCCGCCTGCCGCATCGCCCGCTGGGTCAGCGCGCTGTCGCCCTCCACCGCCGCGACGATCTCGAGCGTCCCCGCCTCGCCGGCCCGCGCCAGCAGCACGACATAGTCGCCCGCGGCATGCCCGGTCGCGATCGTCACGCGGCCCAGGCTCGGCCGGGCATCGAGCACGCCGGCCGGGTCGATCGCCTTCGGTGCCGGCGCCGGCCGCTTCGCCTCGCGCTCGGCCTTCACCACGCCCTTGATGCCGCCCTCGAAGCCTTCGAGGAACGCGGTCAGCCCGCCCGTCGCCACGCCGATCCGGCGCGCATGGGAGAGCACGGCGGCATATTCGGTCAGCCGCGTCTTGTCGTAGTCGGCGCCGAACACGAGCTTCACGACCGGCGTCATCGGCGCGCGCAGCTGCACGGCGATCCCGGCATGGTCGAGCAGCGCCTCATAGCCGGCCGGATCGGCATCGGCCGCGGCGGCGAAATCATGCGCCCGGGCGAGGGCGCGGTACAGCGTCGTGCGGGTGCGCGTGTCGGCCGCGCGCACCGCGGCGGCGGTCTGCTGCGCCAGCATCAGCTGGTCGCTCAGGCTGCCCAGCGCCGGGGGCGATCCCACGCCCGCGAAGGGCGGCGCGTCGCCGGCATCCTCGCCGCCCTCGTCGATCCCCGCGCTCGGGCCGTCGGCCCAGGCCGGGGCCGTCGCGGTCGCCTTCGGGGCGTTGCGCACCGATTCCTCCACCTCGGCATCCAGCTTCGCCTGGGTCGCCGCGTCGACCAGCTCCTTCCAGTTGATCACGCCATAGATGAAGTCGATCGAATCCTCGTCCGACGAGAACGGCATCAGGATGCCGCGATACATGGTGTTGTGCCCGCGCGTGCCCACGAACTCGGCCTCGAAGCCGATCGGCGCCCGATTCGCGATGATCTGGAGATAATGGTCGGTCAGCCGCGACAGCAGCGAGCGACTCGGCACCTGCGAGATATGCGTGGTCGAATGGTCGAGCTGGCATTCCTCGCGCAGCGCGCGGCCGAGCCATGCGATCGACGGATCCTCGATTCCCTTGGAGAAGTCGAGCAGCACGCTGTGCGGGCCGAAATCGGCGATATTGGCCGGATCGAGGTCCTCGATCGACGGATAGGCGCGCCCGCGCAGCAGCGAGACCCAGTGGTTATAGGCGCGCACATGCATGCGCCGCTCGTCGGTGCCGATGTCCAGCCGCGGTTCGTCGACCCCGCTCGCGCCGGTCTCGGTATCGTGGTCGATCCGATCCTCTTCGAATCCGCGGACGTTATCCATGCAAAGCCACCCTCAAGGGCCTGGAACAGCCCGTTACGGCAGGGGTTGTGCACCGCGCGTGGTAAACGTTGCGTAAAGGGCTGGTGCGCGCGGCTCCCGGCTTGTCAGGCCCGGATCGACCTGATAAGCGCCGCCCCTTCGCGAACGCCCGTCCCCGGGCCGGACCGGAAACGCCGCTTTAGCTCAGTTGGTAGAGCATCGCATTCGTAATGCGGGGGTCACAGGTTCGAGTCCTGTAAGCGGCACCAGTCCTTCCACGAGGGACTCCCGACACATGCGGCGGAAGGGCCTTTCGGCAGGGAGCTCATTTGGGTTCTGTGTGGGGCGCTTTGGGCAGGAAAATCGGCTTGACCCGCGCTGTATCCATTTAACGTAGCGCTCGTGCTATCGGCCTTGGAGCGCATGATATTTCCCCTCGTCCTTTTCGACATAGAGGGCCTGGAATGCCTGCCGAGCTATCTTTGGAGCGATGTAGATGAAGGGCCAAGGCTCGATGGTCTGAAGCGTTTTCGCTGTCAGATATAGGTCCGCCATATAAACCGGGCATTTGTGGCGGGTATATTGCTCGATGACGGCCTTGAACTGAGTGGCCGGCCGAAGCTGATGCTTTTCGCATTCGAAGGTCACGAAGCTCGTGCGGTTAGCGCGAAGTAGAACGCGCTGCGCACTCTCCGACACGTTCACGAACGAACCGCAGACCTGCACCACGTAAAAGAGAACGGCGTCGTTGACCCGATGGCGATTGTCGCTGCGTGGAGGTGGCTGCGTTCCGTCACCGCCATAATGAATGACAGTCCGGCCGCCGTGTAAGTCGTCTTCGTCGATCCTCGCCATGTCGGAAGCTTATAGCCGATGCTCGCAGCTTAGAAAGCGCCTAGGCGACGCGGCTTGGCCATCACCTTGAAGATTTACCGCTGGTCATGGGCTTTCTGAGCTGCACCCGGTTCCGCGGACACCAAGTTAGGCTACATTAGCCTGCTTCTCGAAGTCCATGGGGCTGAGATACCCCAAGGTCGAGTGCCTGCGTGTCGGGTTGTGAAAGCGCTCGATGTAATCGAACACGTCCGCCCGTGCCTGATTGCGCGTGCGGTACGTTTTCCGCGCGATCAGTTCGGTCTTGAGCGAGGAGAAGAAGCTCTCCATCGCGGCATTGTCCCAGACGTTGCCCGACCGGCTCATCGAGCAAGTGACGCCGTTGTCGGTCATCAGCCGCTGGAACTGCTCGCTGGTATATTGGGCTGCCCTGGTCCGAGTGATGCAGGAGGGCATCGGGCTTGCCGCGTCGCCAGATCGCCATCACCAGCGCGCCGGTAACGAACTGCGCTGTCATCGTGTCGCTCATCGACCAGCCAACGACGCGGCGTGAGAACAGGTCGATGACGGCTGCGACGTAGAGCCAGCCTTCGGCTGTCCAGATATAGGTGAAGTCTGCCACCCACTTCTGGTTCGGCGCAGCGGCGGTAAACTGACGATCGAGCACGTTGCCAGCGATCACCGATCGCTGGCCCTCGTCCTTGGGCAAACCGCGACGCCTGGGGCGAGCCTTGAGACCCTGCGCCCGCATCAGCCGTTCGACGCGGTGCAGGCCGCATGACAGGCCTTCGGCGAGAAGATCGTGCCAGACACGGCGCGCGCCATAGGTGCGATAGCTGGAGATGAAGCTTGCACGGACCCGCGCGCCGACATCTTCGTCGCTGCGCGAACGCGCGCTCGGCGCACGCACCAGCCAGGCGTGGAAGCCACTGCGCGAGACCCCGAGCGCCTCGCATATCCACGATACCGGCCAGATACCCCGGTGCTTCGCGATGAAGGCGAACCTCATATCGAGTCCTTCGCGAAGTAGAGGCTGTTATGGACTTGAGATTCGGTATGATTCATTCGTTTACGGATGAGCATTTGCCGCAAGCCGTATCCGTCTGATGTAAGTGATGAGGAATGGTCGCTGGTGGCGCCGTACCTGCTGTTGCAGCGGGAGGATGCGGGGCAACGGGAGCACGCCCTTCGGGAGGTGTTTAACGGCCTGCGCTACATCGTGAAAACGGGGGCGCCGTGGCGGTGGATGCCCAACGACTTGCCGCCTTGGGCGGCGGTGTACCAACAAACGCAGCGTTGGCTGGCGGCGGGCTGTTTCGAGGCGCTGGTGGACGACCTGCGCGCGGTGTTGCGATTGGCGGCGGGTCGTAAGGCCGAGCCGACCGCCGCGATCATCGACAGCCGGACGTTGCGTTCCACGCCTGAGAGCGGCGAGCGCGCCGGCTATGACGGTGGCAAACGCAAGAAGGGTTCGAAGATCCACATGGCGGTCGACACGCTGGGCCACCTGCTCGCGCTGCATGTGACGCCTGCCAGCGCCGAGGATCGCGGTGAAGTGGAACGGCTTGCGCGCACCGTGCAGGCCGTCACCGACGACCAGGTCGAGATCGCCTGGGTCGATCAGGGCTATACTGGTGAGCGCGCCGCCGATGCCGCAGCCAAGCATGGCATCGCCCTTGAAGTCGTCAAGCTGCCAGAGGCCAAGCGCGGCTTTGTCCTGCTGCCGCGCCGCTGGGTCGTCGAACGGTCATTCGCCTGCGAGAAGGTCGTGCAGGCAGCCGCGCCCGTAGGGAATACTCGAGCCGATGGCGCCGGGATCGATCGGATGAAATATGGACCAGATCGACGCCTCGGTTGCCCCGCCGAGGCTGATGATCCGAGCCGCGGGCGCGATCCGTCGGACTTGCGGTGGCAATGCCGGCGAAATCCGGTCGCCGCTCAACAGAACGTGACGAAGTGAATCGAAGCACAGGTCCGGCACGTCGCACGCATGATCGACGAGCAGCTCCATCAACGCCGGCACGCTGTTCCACAGCGTCACGCCGTGTATCCTGACGAGCTGCGCCAGGGCTGCGGGGTCGGAGGCCTGTTCTGCATCCGGCATCACGATCGTCGCGCCGGCGGCGAGCGTGCCGAAGATGTCGTAGACCGAGAGATCGAAGCTCAGCGCGGACAGCGCCAGCACCCGGTCGTCCGGCCCGATGCCAAGGCGGTGATTAATGTCCAGGATGGTGTTGGCCGCGCCCCGATGATCGATCGCGACGCCCTTTGGTTGCCCCGACGAACCCGAGGTAAAGATCACATAGGCGAGATCGTCGGGTGATCCCTTCGGCACGGCCGTGAGCCGAAAGTCCGTATCCGTATCGTCTCCGATCTCGATCACGCGGACGTCGCCGGCCCATGCCGGCACCGGGCCGGTGCCCGATATCAGCGCCAGCGTTGCTTTCGATCGTTCGAGTATCTGGGCGATCCGTGCCGCCGGCCAGCCGGGATCGATCGGCAGATACGCCGCACCGGCTTCGAGAACCCCGATGACCGCAGCGACCTGCTCCCAACCCTTGGGGATAACGATCGCGACGAGCGGCCCGGGACCCGCCTCGGCGATCCGGCGCGCAACCCCGGCGGCGCGTCGCGCGAGCTGTCGATAGGTCATCGTCCCGCTCGCGTCGATCAACGCGGGGTGGTCGGGCGCCTGCGCGACGCGATCGCGCCAAAGTTCATGCAACAGACGGGCGGAAAGCGGCGCCCGCGTGTCGTTCGCTTCGGCGGCGACGCGCACGGCCTCCGCCGGCAGCAGAAGCTCCGCGACGCGGCGCCAAGGGTCGGACAGGGTCAGGGCACCGTTCGCGAGTGCTTCGATCAGCTGTGCGAAGGCGGCGAACATGTCGTCCATCATGCCTTCGGGAAAGACCGCATCGACCGAATTCCAGTCGTACCGCAACCCATTTGCCGCGTTCCGGACCATCAGGTCGATCCAGACCTGAGGCGTCTGGCTGACGGAGAAAATTTCCTCGCCGAGCCAGTCCAGCTCATCCTCCGCCGTGCCATCGGCCGTCACCGCGCTGGTGAACACGACCGGCATGACCGCGCCTGCCGGATCGAGCTTGGCGCGAAGCAATTCGCGGATCACGGCGACGCCGCCGAACTGGCGATGATCGATATCACGCCAAAGCTGTTCCTGGATTTGCCGTGCCCGCTCGCCGAAGCTCTGCGCGCCGCGCGCCGCAACTTCGAGCAAGGACAAGCCCGTGAAGTTGCCGACGACGCGGGCCGCCTCAGCCGGCCGGTTGAACAGGGTGAGATTGAGCGTGAACGCCCCGCCGTCCTGCCAGAGCGCAAGCACTTCCGCATAGGCTGTCAGCAACAGCGCGTTGGCCGAAAGGCCGCCGTCGCGCGCGATCCGCGCCAGCCTCTCCCAGGCCGCGGCATCGAGCAAGCCGGTACGGCGGGTAAATCGGATGCGCTCCGGTTGAACCTCCCGTTGCGGCAGATCTGGCGCGGGCGGCAGGCTTTCGAGCCGGGCCAGCCAATAGTCGCGCGCCCGCGCCCGGGCCGATCCATCGGGTCGCGCATTCACGATCGCATCGCGAAAGGTGCATGGAAGCTGGGGCAGGGCTGCGTCCGGATGCTGGTACAATTCGCCCCATTCGCGCAGCAATCGCGTGCGGCTGTCGAGATCGACCGTCATCGAGTCGAAGCTGAGATGGAGACGCGTCAGCTCCTGATCGATCAGGCTGGCATGAATTTCGAACAAGGGCCATCGCTCGAGCGGCAGCACCTGATGCGACATGCGTTCTCGGGTAGATGCCAGGATCGCATCCGCCGCCTCAGCTGGGAGCGAACGCAGATCGTCCCGCGCGATCGAATAAGGCGGCACTTCGGGAAGAATGCGCTGGGTGCCATCCCGTGAGATCACGGTCCGGAGCACCGGATGGCGATCGATCAGTTGCCGCCAGGCGCACACCAGCCGGTGGAGATCAATATCGCGTCCCTGGACTTCGACATAGTTGTGCGTCGACACGGTGCCGAGGTCGAAGTCTCCGGTGCGTCCGGCCCAATAGGCCTGCTGCACGTCGGTCAACGCGAACGGCAGGAATGCGTCCGCCGACGAAATGGGCCGGTGATCGGCGCGCTCCGGCGAAGCCTGAGCCAATCGCCGCTCGAATGCCGCGCGCATTTCCGTCGACAAAGCGGCGATGCGACGACGGAGCGCGTCGTCCTGCGTTTGTTCGGAAGTCATCGCGCCAAGTCTGGCGAGCCCTCCAGCTCCGCCAGGATCCGATCGAGTGCCTCGGGCGACAGCGATTGCGCCTGAAGCTCGGTCAGGGTCAGCGCCAGGCTGCGGATGGTTGGATCGATGAGGAAGCGCGAGATCGGCAGATCCACCCCCGTTTCGGCGCGGACACCCGTCACGATCTGGACGGCGGCGATCGAGTTTCCGCCCAGATCGAAGAAATTATCATCGATGCCGAGATCCGGCACCGCGAGAAGCTCGGTCCAAAAGGTGAAGAGCAGATGTTCCGACGGGGTTGCCGGCGATGCGTGCGGCGGCCGCGCTGGCGGGCGGTCGAGGCCCAGTTGCGCGGCCATCTCGATACGTCGGAGCTTGCCCGTCGGCCCTTTTGGGATCCGATCGAGCAACAGGATCTTGCGCGGCATGCGATGATCGGAGAGGCGCTCGAGCAGGAAGGAGAGTAAGGACGCCGGCTCGGCGACCGCGCCCGGACGCAGCGCCACGGCGGCGGCCGCATCTTCGCCGAGCGTGGCGTGCGGGATCGCGAAAGCGACCGCTTCCGCGACGGCCTCGTGGGTCAGCAGGACGTTCTCGATTTCCACGGGAGCGACCTTTTCGCCGCCGCGGTTGATCATCTCCTTCGCCCGTCCGGTCAGCCGGAGGAAGCCGTCCTCGTCGAGCCGACCGACATCGCCTGTCCTGAACCAATCACCGGCAAAGGCCGCGCGGTTCGCTTCGGGATCGTCCAGATAGCCCTGCATGACATTCTCGCCACGCACGCCAACCTCTCCCTCTTCTCCCGGGCCGAGGAATCTACCCATCGCGTCGAGGATCGCAACCTCCGGGCCGGCGGCGCGTCCGACACTACCGAAGCGACGCGCTTCGGAAAGCGGGTTGCTGGTCATCTGATGCGCAGCTTCCGTCATCGCATAGGCTTCGACGACAGGAACGCCGAACAGCGATTCCAGCCGTTCGCCGACGTGCGGGGGCAGGGCGGCCGAGCAGGAACGGATGAAACGCAGGCCGCTCCGCGCGGCACGGTCCGGCTCGGTCTCCGCCCAGCGCAAGATCGCCTGGAGCATCGTCGGCACTGCGGTCAGCCAGGTCGCGCCGACCGTTTCGAGCCAGGCGGGGAAGGCGGCCGTATCGAACCCGCGGGTGCAATGGATGCTGCTCCCTGCGAACAGCGGCGCGAGCAGACCGGCGACGAGGCCGTGAACGTGAAACAGCGGCATCATCTCCAGCCCGCGATCGTGCGGGCCGAGTTCCAGCGTCGCGGCGATGTTGCGCGTCGAGGCATGGAGCTGGCGATGCGTGATCGGGACCAGTTTCGGCTGCCCGGTCGTTCCCGAGGTATGCAGCAGCAGTGCGAGATCGGATGGCTGCGGTGCCGTCGTCGCGACACTTCCGCCCGCCTTGCCGCGCAATGCAAACCGCCCGACGGGCGCGAGCGGTTCGATCTCGAAGACAGGGATCGACAAGACGCGCGCCACGGCGATCGCGGGCGAGGTCGAGCCCGTCTCGACCAACAGTGCGCGAGCCTTCAGGTCGGACAGGTAGAAGTCGAACTCGGCAGCGGTGTAGCCAGGATTGAGCGGCGCGGCCGCCGCCGCCATCGCAACCGCGAGAAAGGCGGTTGCCGCCTCCGGGCCATTGGGAAGTACTATCGCCACGCGATCGGCGCGGCCGACGCCGGCCTGCGCCAGGGCGGAAGCGATTTCCGTGACATGCGCGCGCAGGTCGCGATAGGAAAGCTGCGCCCGGGCCGGATCGACCAGAGCGGGCATATCGTCCGCGCCGACGCGGATGATTGCGTCAAGCGTCATGGCGCGAGTAGCGGGCGGCGCGACGGCCTGGCGGCTTGGTTGTCCGGCATTAGCTTCCCGACCCCGACCGCCACCCTGACCGAGGCAACTCGTTTCACCACGATGCGCGCCATCCTTTTTCGCAATCCGCCGCGTCTAGGCATTCCAATCATTTGCAGCAATAGAAGAGGATGAACGCCGGCCGGCGATTCACAGCCTTGGGCCCGAGAACTTGGAATTGCCTTTGTTTCGATCAGAGCTCCGACGCGTCGCGCATCGCCGCTTCGAACAGGCCGGCGCTCCGATGCCGAGGCATCGAAAGATTGCCCGATGATCGCCGGATCATCGGAAGCCGATATGGGCTCCTCCGCGCCCACGCCGGCCGGCAAGCCTGCGGAGATTGCGACGACGCTCGCGGAAATCGTCGCCGGTCACGCCCGCGATCGTGGCACGGCGATCGCCGTACAGGATGCGGTCGCCGCGCTGACCTATGCCGAGCTCACGAGGCTCGCCGGGCGCGTCGGCGAGCTCGTCGAGCCGTTTGTGGCACCCGGCCGCCCCATCGGCATTCTGCTCGCGCCATCGACCGACTATGTCGCGGCGATCCTCGGCCTGCTCGCGCGCGGCATCTGCTATGTGCCGCTCGACGCCAGCTTCCCGGCGGCGCGCAATGCGGAGATCGCATCGCGCGCGGGGATGAGCGCGGTGATCGTCGACGAGACTACCGCCGCCGCAATGCGCGACAGCGTGCCCGATATGCCCCGGGTGCTGATGCCGACGCTCGACATGTGCGCGGGCGCAAGCTTCCAAGTCACCGCGTCCCCCGATGACCTGGCGGCCATCTTCTACACTTCCGGCAGCACTGGCCGCCCCAAGGGCGTGTTCCAGAGCCAGCGGGCCGTGCTCTACGAGGTGCTGCGGCATTGCTGGCGCGCGGGGCTGCAGCGCGGCGAGGGCGTTGCGCTGATCTATTCCCCGAGCGTCAGCGGGGCTACTCGCGACCTCTACGGCAGCCTTGCCGCTGGCGCGCGGCTCGTCGTCGTCGACGTCCGTTCGCAAGGCCTGACCAGAGCCGCGAGCATCTTGGCCGATGGCAAAGTCGCCGCGCTTCACATCATTCCCGGCCTGTTTCGGGCGATGTTCAGCGAGCCGGTCGGCACCGCCGCCGATCGGCTGCTGCGCGGATTGCGCCTCGTCCACCTGATCTCGGATCGGGTGCAGCAATCGGACGTGGAGCTGTTCCGGCGATGTTTCCCCGCCGAGTGCCGGCTCTGCATCGATCTCGCCACGACCGAAACCTATAGCTACGCCTCCTGGTATCCGGATCATGACATGGCCATCGAGCGGTTGCTCGTGCCCGTCGGCTATCCGCGCGCCGATGCGCCGGTGCGGCTGATCGACGAGGAAGGTGTCGAGGTCGCGCCGGGCGAACTCGGCGAGATCGTCGTGTCGAGCAGATCGCTGTCGCTCGGCTATTGGCGCGATCCCGCGATGACGGCCGAGCGGTTCAGGCAATCGGCGATCCTGCCGGGCGGGCGGGAGTTCCATACCGGTGACATGGGGCGACTGCTGCCCGATGGACTGCTCGAGTTCGTGGGCCGGAAGGACCGGCAGACCAAGATTCGCGGCAACACGGTCCATCTCGCCGAGATCGAGGCCGCGCTGGCTGCCTGCCGCGGCGTGGCCGAGACCGCCGCGATCGTTCGTCCCGGGCCCAATCCCGCCATCGTCGCATATTATGTGGCGGAAGCCGGCGCGTCCGCCGACCCTGCCGCGATCGCGCGCTGGTGCGCGGAGCGGTTGCCAGCGCACATGCGGCCGAGCGAACTGATCGCCTGCGACGCGCTCCCGCGCCTGCCCAGCGGCAAGCTGGATCTGGTCGAGCTTGGCCGCGAGGATGAGCAGCGCGCTCGCGCCAGGGTTGCCGCGGAGTGCCCGGGCCACGCACGCTTGCCCGCTTCCGGCATCGAGC
The DNA here is from genome assembly GCA_903884945.1 of uncultured bacterium. Lineage (GTDB taxonomy): Bacteria > Pseudomonadota > Alphaproteobacteria > Sphingomonadales > Sphingomonadaceae > Sphingomonas. The sequence continues at coordinate 17,910 of CAISGR010000067.1, read as the reverse complement.
AGGTGGTGCGCGAAAGCTGGGAGCTGATCCTCGGGCCCGGCAGCTTCGATGCGGACGCCACCTTCGAGGCCGTCGGCGGCGATTCGCTCAAGGGACTGAATCTCGTTGTCGAACTCGAGCGGCGGCTGGATCGGCTCGTTGACTGGGAAGTGCTCGATTTCCGGACGACGCCGGCGATGCTGACGGCACGGCTGATGGACACCGCTCCGGAACCCGCGAACGGCGGTCCGATCCTTGTACTATGCCCCGGAATCTTCGGCGGCGACGTCGTGGTCGCCGATTTCGCTCGCCGTGCCAGCCGGGGTTTCACGCCGATGATCGCCGATTATCGGTGGGGCGGCGACTGGTTCAATGGCGATTTCGATCGCGAGCGCCTGCTGGACCGGATCGTCTCTGCGGTCGTCGAACGGATCGGCCCGAAGCCGGCGCCGGGCGTCTGGCTGCTGGGCAATTCCTTCGGCGGCAAGATCGCCGTCGAGACGGCGCGTCGCCTCATGGCGCGAGAAGTGGCGGTGGATTTCATCGGGGTGCTCGACAGCGTACCTGGGGATCCGCTCGCCGCTCGGGAGCGGGGCAGGGCGCTGGGGCAAAAGCCGCGGCCCCGTCGCCCGCGTGCGGAGGAGAGCGTCCGAAAGCTGGGCGCCTGGCTGGCGAACGGCGATCGACATCGTCTCGCGAGCCACCTGCTGAGCTTGATCCGGCTGCTGGGTCGTACCGGGCTCGAAGTATCGCTGCGGCGGGAGATCACGCGTCACGTCCGTGTGCTACGGTTCCGGGACGTGCCCGACGGCCCGGTGGCTGGGCGCGTCAGCCTCTTCCTCTCCAACGAAAGGCGCTTTGATCCGGCTATCTACCCCTATCTCGGCTGGGATCAGCTGTTCGATGACGTCGATGTGGTCGCGATGGACGTGGGACACAGCGAATTCATGAACCCCGCCAACGCCGATGGCATGATCGAACACCTGCTGACCTGTGCGGCAACACTTGCTCCGCGATCTGCGGAACGCGCGACCGCTTGATGGGATCGGCCCTTGAGGCGTCGGGCTCGCGGCCTGCCTGCCGTGGAGATTGATCTGCCTGCCGGCGCGCGCTGGCGGATGATGCCAGTGGCCGAGGCCGATCCGGCCAAGCTGATGCCAATCGAGCAGGCGTGGATCGCTGCCGCCGCCGAGCCGCGAAAGCGCGAATATGCCGCAGTTCGCGAACTCGCGCGTGCCTTGCTGTCCGAATTCGGGCAGGCGCCGCAACCCATTCCCAGCCTTCCAAGCCGAGCGCCGCTGTTCCCGCCCGGCTTCGTCGGGAGCCTCAGCCACGGCGCCGACCGCGCGCTCGCGGTGATGGCGCGCGAACGCGATCTGCTGTCGATCGGTTGCGACATCGAACCGCGCGAGCCGTTGCCCATCGGTGTCGCCGGCCATGTGCTGCGACCATCGGAACGGGCCGCACTAAGGGATTTTCCCGCCTGGTTCGACCGGCTCGTCTTCTGTGCCAAGGAAGCTGCGTTCAAGGCCCAGCATCAGCTGAGCGGAGCCTTTCCCGAATTCCATGAGATTGCGATCACGTTCGATGGGAAGGGCATCGAACTGCTGGCTGAGCTCTGTGTTGATGCCGGCCCCCTCCCGTGCGGGACCCGTTTCGCTGGCACGGCCTTCATCGCCGAGAGCTGGATTGCGACGTTCGTCTGGCGGTGCGCGTAAATGATCGTCGGGAGCGTCGCTGAGCTGAATCTCGCCATTGGAAAGCGGGATGGCCTTGCGGCTGTCACGATGTCCTGTCGCATCTCGCAATGGCGATCACGCTGATCGCAATCAATATCCGTGGGGTCATGATGTGGCTGAAGCGCCGCCTGCGCGGTGCCGGCGTCATGCCGCTCGATCCAGCGCAAATGGTCGCTGCCTCTTTCCTGATCCAGAGTTCGGGATGACGACGGGGGCGCTGCAAATGGTCGATTGGTTTGCATCGGTATGCAGGCACCGCGTCCGATGCCGGTCTCGACGCGGCTTCAAGCTTGCAAATCCGTTCAGTCAAACCCCCGAAATGCACCCGTCGCGACGGTCATCGAGGCAAAAATAAAGCGAATCGACGGGTGGCCTATCGGCTCAGGAAATGCCTCTCCGTCTCGGGTGTGAGTCCGAGTCACGACCGATTTTTGGGGTGGGCCACGAGTGGGCCACGGATTTAGAGCAGCCCTGAAACTCACGCTTTTCTGCGCCTTTCGCGGCCAAGTGTGAGTCCTGTAAGCGCACCAGTACAAACTGGGAACACCCCTAGAAAACCGCAGAAATCTGCGGTAAACTGCCTTTTGGCCGTCCCATGAAATCTCATTATGTTGCGCCGTGGCCCACTCAAAAGGGGCCACGAATCATGGGGCCACGAACGATGCAGGAGGCGTGGCCCTCCGGGGCCCTGCTCTGGCGCTTCCGCGACCGATGCTGCGGCATCGAGCGGACATTGTCGCTGGGAAGCTTTCCCGACGTCTCCTGGCCCCAGGCCCGCAGGAAGCGCGATGAGGCCAAGGCCGAGCTGGACGACGACATCGACCCGGTTGAGGAGAAGCGCCGGCGTCGCCTGAAGGCTGAGCTGGCGGCCCAAACGACCTTTGGACTGGTAGCCGAGGAATATATCCAGAAAATGGAACGGGAAGGGAAGTCGCCTGCGACCCTCAAAAAGGCGCGCTGGTTTCTCGAACTTTTGGCCGGCATCGCGAAGCGCCCAATTGCTTCGGTAACGCCCCACGAGCTTCTCGAGGTTTTGAAGCGTGTCGAGCGTCGCGGGCATCACGAAACCGCGCTCCGGCTACGATCGTTCGCGGGCCGCGTTTTTCGCTACGGTTTCGCTACGCTGCGAACCGAGCGAAATCCGGCGGACATTTTGCGCGGCGCGCTCACAGTCCCTCGCGTCAAACACCATGCGGCCATATTCGGTGCTAGGGCCTCGTTAGTGCCTTGAGGCAGGTCATTTGCCGATTGGCATTTCAATCATGAAGGAGTCGCGCGTGCCCGAGCTACAGAAGAAGGCGATGTTGAAGCTGTACGGGCATGATGTCTGGGACGGTTTTGTTCCACTTCCCGAATCGTCCCTGTCGGGTTGGAACGGCGATCATCCGTCCCTGGCGCGGCTCGCTTCCTTGCCCGGCGAGAAGCTCGTGGCGGATGTCGGCGTCTGGAAGGGGCAGTCGACCATCAACATGGCGACCGCGCTGCGCGATGCGGGCATCGATGGATGTGTGATCGCGATCGATACGTTCCTAGGTTCGCCCGAGCATTGGGATGCGACGTTGTTCGAGCGCGTCAACGCGATGCCGAACCTGTTTCAGCTCTTCATGTCCAATGTCGTGCATGCCGGTGTCAGCGACTATGTCATCCCGGTCGCGCAGACCTCGGTCACCGCGGCGATGATCCTGAAGGCAAAAGGGCTGTCGCCCAACCTGATCCACGTCGATGCCGCCCACGAATATGAGGAAGCGCTGCGGGACTTCCGTGATTATTACGACCTTTTGTCGCCGGGCGGCTATCTGGTGGGGGACGACTATCACGAGTCCTGGCCGGGCGTTGTCCGCGCCGCCGGTGAGTTTTCTGCAACGGTCCAGCGTCCGATGGAGGTCGACGGCGTCAAGTGGATCATCCGCAAGCCGCTTTGACGACGCGGTCGCCGGGTTGAAGCGCGAACGCCGTTGCTGGCCAACGGCGACGGGCGGGCGATTGCTTCACGCGTCACTGGCGCATCGGCGCCGTGCCAGGATGTGCGGTCTGTCGGCGCCCCGGCGATCCGCCTCTTCATAGGGCCCCGTCGCGATCAGCGCGCGTGCACGATGATCATTTGGATCGCCGAAAAATGTCCGGGCGGTCAGATCCCGTGGCGACGGTGCGATAAGTCAGACAGTCTCACCGGCATCAATGATGCGGTGACGACCGCTATACCCGGGCCTTTTGAGCATAATGGTGACGCGCGACGAGGCAGCGACAGCAGCACCGGCAAGCGCATGGCCGCGGCCGACATAGTGGCCGGTGACGCCGCCGACGATCGCGCCGCGGACGCAGTCCTTGGCCAGCACGGGCGTCGCGGCAACGCTCGAGACGCGCTATCAGCGGCGGCGTGCAACCGGAGTGCGCGGCCGTCCGACCCGTCGCTGCGGCGCGTCGATCACGAGGATCGACACGCGACGCGGTGCATGCTCGGCTGACGGTATCCTAGCGCGCTCGTCGCTCGTGCAAGCGCTGAAAACTGGAGGACGGCGAAGACTAGATCGGACCGCCTCCAACCCAAACAAAATGCGCAATTATCGCCATTTTGGCTGTTCTTTTGCGCTTGTGACGTCCGCGAAAAAAAACTATGGAATTTCAATACTCAGGAGAAATTCGATGGTTCGCCGCGCTGAGCGTTTGCGCTCAGTATTTTGTTGCGTTTTTGTTGCAGTAACCTTGGGGGCGGTCGACCAGTCTGAAGCACCTTCTAGCGCTGCGGGCACGGACGGAAACGCAAGCGTGGACAACACCGGTGATCGCCCGGGCGGCTACCGGTGAAGCCGCCAATCGCCGGTTCGAGGGACAAGGCTTCGGTGCGGCCTGGCGAGGTCTCCGCGCGCGCCGCGGTGTCGCCGCTCAAGCGCGACGCGCAGGTCGCGCATAAGCGGGTAAATATGGGCCTTCTGGCGGAACCCGAGCGGCGGGCATTGCGGTGGCTGGCCGAACGCACGCCGACGCGGGTCATGCCGGATCACATGACGGCGCTCGGCGTCGCTGGCGCGGTGCTGGTCCTGATCGGCCTGCTCGGCGCCAATATCTCGCCGTTGTTCGTCATGCTGGCGATCTTCGGGCTGTTCCTCAACTGGCTCGGCGATTCGCTGGATGGCACGCTTGCCCGCTATCGCCGGATCGAGCGGCCCCGATTCGGCTATTTCATGGATCATTCCTGCGATCTCATATCGCAGACCTTCATCTTCATCGGCCTGGGTGTCTCACCCTATTTCACCATGTTTTCGGCACTGCTCGCGCTGTCGATGTACCTGTTGATGAGTTCCTACACCTATCTCAAGGTCATGGTCCTCGGGACGCATCAGCTCTCCTACGGTGGCATGGGCGCAACCGAACTGCGCGTGGGTATTGCTGCCTGGAGCCTGTTCGGGATCTGGTTCGGCCCCGGCCTGACGGGCGCCGAGATCGTGCATCACCGCGTGCTGGACGAAGCGATCGGCGGGATGTGGCTGCTGGTCTTTGTCGGGTTCATCTGGATGGTGCGGTCGGACCTTTCGAAATTCCACGACATCTTCGCGCGCGAAGAGGACGGGCGTGAATTCGCAAACGATTCGAACGGGATCGACGCTGTCCGTCGTGCCCCTGCCAAGCCCTTCTCGGTTTGAGTCACTTCCTGGCGCGGCGGCCTGATCTGCGGGAAGATCATCCGCGCGCGTGAGTGTGAGCGGATATGCGCTGATCGACGCGCTGCCGTGCCCGATCCACCCTCGATCTGGCCGGCCATAACTTTCGCCGATCCGGCATGGCCATGTCCGACGGTAGGGCGACGGGCGTGGACAGCCGCGGGTCGGGCGAATCAGTGGCGCATCTGCAGTGCGTGATGGACCTCGCACGCTTCGGCGACGGAATCGTAGAAGGCGAGAACGCCGCGGTACAATACCGCCCCTCGCGTGCAATATTGCTCGAGCATATAGGGGTCGTGCGACGTCATGATCAGCGCGCCGCTGTTGCGCCGTGCGAGCAATTCTTCCTCGCACCGCTTGCGGAAGCGGATGTCACCGGCCGCGGCGACCTCGTCCACCAGGTAACAATCGAAGTCGATCGCCAGCGAGACGCCGAAGGCGAGGCGCGAGACCATGCCCGACGAATAGGTGCTGACGGGCTGGTCCATATAGTTTCCGAGGCGCGCGAAATCCTCGACATAATCAAGGATCTCGCGCTCGTCGTGGCGGTAGATGCGCGCAATGAAGCGGGCATTGTCGGCGCCGGTCATCGATCCCTGGAAGCAGCTGCCGAAACCGATCGGCCACGACGTCTTCATCGATCGGTCGATCCGGCCGCTGCTGGGGTGCTCCACCCCGCCGATCAGACGCATCAGGGTGGACTTGCCGGCCCCGTTGGCGCCGCAGATCGCGAGGCTTTCGCCGCGCTGGATCGTGAAGGAGAGGCCCGAAAAGACCCGCCGCGTCAGGCCGCGCGCATGATAAGTTTTGGAAACGTTGTGAAAATTTATCATGCTCCCGGGATAGGTGTTTGCTTTGCCCTTGGCCAGAGGTTACCAGCCGGCCATGCTGGGAAAATTCCTCAAATCGGCGGCCTCGGCGGGCGCTGCAGTCACGCGCCCGAAGGCCGCGTATCTGCTTTCGCCGCTCAACCTGATGCGCGAAACCCGTGTCGCTACCGAGGCGGCAATCCGCCAGCTGTGCCACAGCGCCTATCTCGGCGACTATGTCGCGCTTTGCCGCATCCTCGGTCGATACAAGATGTATGTCGACTGCCGCGATATCGGCATCGCTCCCCACCTGATGCTCGACGGCTATTGGGAGATGTGGGTGACGGAGGCTCTGGTCTCGCTGGTTCGCAAGGACATGGTCGTCGCCGATATCGGCGCTAACCTGGGCTATTTCTCGCTCCTGCTCGCCGATCTCGTGGGGCCAGGCGGTCAGGTTCACGCCTTCGAGCCCAATCCGCACATGGTCGACCTGTTGCAGCGCAGCGTGTCGGTCAACGGCTTCTCGGATCGCGTACGCATCCATCAGGTGGCGCTGGGCGCGGAAAATGACGGCGAGGTGGCGCTCCTCGTGTCGCAGCGGGATCCCAAGAACGGCCACATCGTGCCGATCAGCGAGCATCTGCCTGAAGGAGCTATACCCGTCCCGCTCGCACGGCTCGATGGACGGCCCGATTGGTCCACCATCGAATTCGCCAAGATCGACGTCGAGGGCGCCGAGCAGCTCGTCTGGGCCGGTGCTAGCGGGTTGCTCGACAATGATGTCCTGAAAGTGGTCGTGCTGGAGTTCGCCGCCGCGCGCTATGCCGATCCTGCCGGGTTCCTGCAAACCTTGCTATCCCCCGGCTTCAGCCTGTCATACATCGATTTGGCGCATGGCCTGATCGAGGTCACGGTCGCCGAGGTCCTCGCCTGCGACCCCCATGTCGATATCATGCTGGTTCTCAGGCGTTGATGCCATGCGCGCGGTCAACCCTTTCTCCTATTTTGTCGACTATGCCAGCCAGATAAGCGGCTTTGGCGGCGAACGTCCGTCGCCCGATCCGCAATATTGCTTTCACACACGCTATGAACCGGTCCGTCCCGGGCGTGCGATCTACCGGCTGCGATTGCTGGGTGCGCAAGCCAGCGAGGGCCAACTGACCGTGCGCGTCCATGCCTTCAGACCCGATTTCGGCGGTGCGCCCAGTCTTGCCGCTGGCAGCCGGCTGGAGCTCGGCGGCGAGCGGAAGCAGGACCTGGAGGTTGCCGTTCCCTTTCACGCGATCGGCGGCGTCGCCTATGCGCTGTACGGCTTTTTCTCCGAGCCGACCAATCTGGCCGTCGACCAGGTCGAGGTGGCACTCGACGAGCCGGAAGGCGGCGAACAGGTCGAGATCGAGGCGCCGCGGTCCGCGCTGGCAGCGGAAGCGGCCGCGCCCGAAGCGGGGCCTGCGACGGGCTTGATCCATCACGGCGCGGTCGAGCGGACACGTCCCGTCTCGCAGGATTGCACCTGGCGGCAGCTGGACGGGGGCGGAACGGTTGCCGCGCGCGTGTCGCGATGGCGCGAGGCCGTTTGCGTGGCGGCGATCGTGGCTTACAGCGTGGACCTTCCCGGACTCGATGGATGGGTGGCGGGGGAGATGAGCGTCGCCCTGCACGATGCGCTGCGCTCGAACCCCCTGGCGCTGCATGCCCGGAGCGAGGCGCCGGCGCGCGACAGTGGTGAATTCGCGGACGTGATTGTATGGCCCGCAGGCCTTCGCACCGGCATCGACGCGCCTGAGCGCTGGGCGACGCTGCACGCCTGGCTCGAGCGGCTGAAGATCGGCGGCCTGGCGGCCATCGGCATGACCTATGATCCCGACGATGCGCGAACCGGTGAACTCACCCGCAACGAGATCAGGCAATGGGCCTTCCGGCTGATCGGCCTGGGTTATTCGGTGGCGCCGCTGGCGTTCGCCGATTCCGATGAACTCGTCAGGGATGAAGCGGGTCTGGCCGCCTGCTGCTTTATCGTTCAGAGGCAATGAGCATGGCTGACGACATGGCGACGCCGCTCCGATCACGGCTCGATACCCTGCTCGATGGACTGGCCGTCCAGGGCGCGGTGGTCAAGGCGCTGCTCCTGCGCGACCTGCAAAAGCGCTTCGGCCGGCACAATATCGGCTATCTCTGGGTGATCGGCGAGCCGTTGCTGCTGGCGTCGGTCATCACGCTGCTCCACCAATTGGCGACGCATGGCGAGAAATCACACGGCATTGCGCCGTTCACCTTCATTCTGACGGGCTATTGCCTGTTCATGGTGTTTCGTTCCGCCACGACACGCGCCGACGCCGTCCTGCACGGATCCGAGACGCTGCTCTATCACCGGATGATCACGCCGCTCGACATCATGCTGGGTCAGGCGATCCTCGATTTCCTTGCCGCGATTTCGGCGCTTCTCCTGCTGCAGGCGCTGGGAATTGTGTTGGGCCTGTCCGAATTTCCGGCGCGCCCGATCTATCTGATCGGGGCGGTCTTCCTGTTGGGCTGGTTTTCCTTTGCGGTGAGCCTGCTCGTCGCGACCTATGCCTATCGTTATCCGCTCGTCGAACGACTGGTCCATCCAGCCACCTATTTCAGCGGCCCGCTCAGCGGGGCGATGTTCTCGATGTCGATCCTGCCGTCCTCGGTCCGCAACTTCATGGCGTGGAACCCGATGATGAGCATGTTCGAGATGGCGCGCTACGGACAGTTTCAGCATGCCTCGGATCATTGGCTCTACCCGCTCTATGTAATTGCGGTTACAGCGTTCCTCACCTTCTGGGGGTTGATCGAGATTCGCCGCGTCCGTCGCGAGATTCATGTCCCCTGATGTTGCGATCGCAATCTAGCCGAGCCGGAGAACCTGCACTTGCACGGAATTGTTCGCCCCAAGGCCCTGGTCGGCGAAAGGCGCAGCCATGGCGGTACGTTCGCCCGTTTGCTCGGACTCGCGCGCGCGAACCGGGCCTTCATCCTTATCGTCCTGCTGCCTACGCTGATCGCAGCCGCCTATTACGAACTGTTCGCGGCCAACCAGTATGAGTCGAATGCCGATTTCATCGTCCGGCGCGCGGACAGCATGGCGGCGAGTTCGAACATGGGGCAGTTACTCGGTTTCAACATCGGTTCCGGTGCGACCGGGGCGGACGCGGTGCTCGTCCAGCAATATCTGCTTTCGCATGCCACGGTGGGGGAACTGGCGGCGAAGGACGATCTGGTCGGCGTGTTCCGGCGTCCCGAGGCTGACTGGTTCAGCCGCCTGTGGTTCGCCGATCCCGAGCCCGAGCGGCTGCTGGCCTATTACAGGCGTCACGTCGATGTCGAGGCGGACGATTCGAGCGGCATCCTGCACCTGACCGTGCACAGTTTCCGGCCGCAGGATTCCTATCATATCGCGCTTCAGCTGCTCGAGATGGGCGAGCGACAGATCAACGCGATCAACGAACGCACCTATCGAGACAATGTCGCGTCGTCGCTCCGGGAAATGGCGCAGACCCGCCAGCAGCTGGCGGAGATCCAGACCAAGCTCACCGCCTATCGGCGCGCGCATCAGGATGTCGATCCCGAGAGCACCGGCAAGGCGCAATTGACGCTGGTGACCGGCTTGACCGGCAATCTGATCGAGGCCCGGGCGCGATTGCGGGCGATGGGCGGCGTGATCAGCCATGACAGCCCGCAATATCGCGCGATGGAACGTCAGGTGCGATCGATGGAGGAGCAGCTGGCCGGCCAGTCCGACAAGATCGCCGGACCGAATCAGTCGGTGGCCAACCGCCTTTCGGAATATGAGCAACTCGTGATTCAACGCGACGAGATCGCCAAGGTCTATGCCGAAACCGCCGTCCGCTCGCAGGCGGCGCAGGCCGAGGCGCGACGGCAGCAACTCTATCTGATTCGTGTAGTGAACCCCAACATGCCGGTAAAATCGGAGTTTCCCCAGCGGTGGCAGATGATCGTATCGGTCTTTGCCGGACTGTTTCTCGCCTATGCGATCGGCTGGCTGCTCTGGGCGGGCGTGAAAGAACACAGCATGTGATCGGAAAGAGCGGTGGATCGGGCGCGACGCGGAGCCCCGGCGCGACGGTTATGCAAAGAGCGAGACGATAATGAGCGCCTTCAGGGTCGACGCAGCTTCCTTGAAGTTGCTGGGTGACGGTAACTGGTTGTCGATCGTCACATTGTTCGATCTGGCCGGTTCGCCTGCGACCCAGTTCATGAACGATACGACGATCTCGCTAACCCAGAGTCGCCTGAGCAGATATATTCGTCATGTCCAGGATCGCTACATCAGGCCCTATCTGACGTCATATGACGGCGCGGTGGGAGACATCACGCTCAGATATGTCTTTCAGGGCGAAGACTGCCCGCGGCATTTCAAGAGCGTGAGCTTCGAATCCCAGCGCGACTGGGACAAGATCTGCATGGTTCCGGACCTCTATTATTTTCTCGCGCGGGGATATGAGGATTTCCTGCCCGGAGATGCGACCCTTCCGGCATGGGAAGGCAGGAAAGCCCAGGTCATCTGGCGCGGCTCGACCACGGGCGCGACCTCGCGCACGGACGTTCATGCGATCGGCTTTACGGCGGAGACGCTGGATCTGCTGCCGCGCTACCGGCTTTGCCGCATCCTTCGGCAATTGGATGACGGCGCCGACGCCGGGATCGTTGCGATCGTGCAATGCCCCGACGGCGACAAGGGCGCGGTCGCGGCACGGCTGGCGGCGCAGCGGCTGGCGGCGAACTTCATGCCGACGCACGACATGATGCACTACAAGTATCTCGTCGAAATCGACGGCAATACCAGTTCCTGGAACTTCATTCAGCGCCTTCGTCTCGGCTGCTGCATCCTGAAGGTGGAGAGCCCATGGGTCCAATGGTTCAGCCATCGGATCGCGCCATGGGTGCATTATGTGCCGGTCCGCGCCGATCTCGGCGATTTGCTCGAAAAGGTCGAGTGGTGCCGCACGCACGATCGGGAAGCCGCGCAGATTGCCGCGAACGGTCGCGCCTTCGGGCTCGGCGTTACCTACGACACGGAAATGCGGCAGGCCGCGCTCGATATAATGCGGACCTCGATACCCCTGAGCGGTGATCCGGCGGATCTCGCAGCGGTGCAGGCGCTTTGCGGCGCGGCCGACCGGTTGCGCCCGGCATGGGATGCCGCGATCGACGACTGGCTGTCCTTTCCCGAGCCGGTCTGGCTGCAAACCTGCCATGGCACCATTTTGGGTACCGATCGCCACGGCACGCTGATCCAGCTCAATCCGGACGGCGACCTGTCACAGGCGATCACCTTGCACGACGGGGACGACCGATGGCGACAAGCGCTGGGCGGGCTCCACGTCGACCGCGACGGCGACACGCTGCTGCTCGAGCGCGATGGCCTGCTCCTGTGCGCCGAGCCCGGTCGCGCCACCATGGTGTGCGACCGTTTGGAGCAGCGCGAATGGGAGACCTTCACGCTCGTCCCGGCGACACGGTAACGCACGGGCACGGGCGACTCAGCGGCACGGCCGATATTTGCCGGGCGATTCCGCGCTATGACAGCCGCGGGTTGCGCCAGACTTGCGTCCCGTCAACGACGATTTCCTCGCGCCCGTGCGCCGATGGCTTGATGCGGGCGGGTTGGTCATTTTCGAGCCACCAGCCATGCTCGCTCAGTATGGCCATGATCGAACCTTCGATGACGCGCCCGTGCGTGCCGATGATCATGTACCGCACCTTCTCGTTCAGCACGTCGATGGCATCGGCGATGGTGTCCTGTTCCGCACCCTGGATGTCGAAATGGATGAGGTCGACAAGCGTTTCGGACCGTAGCAGCGTTCCCAGCGTGATCGAGGGCACCATATCGTAGCCGGGCCGTTCCGGTACCTCACTGTCCGCGGCCGAAAGGAAGATCGCTTGTTCGCCCCACAGGTCATCGGCGGTCACGCGCGGGAAAAGCGCGAATCCATCGACCGGACCCATTGCGGCATTCACGATCTGGTGGGCGTCGGGGTCGAAGCCGTTGTTGCGATAATGCTGACGGATATTGTCCATCCGCGCAGCGCCCGCCTCAACCGCGTAGAGCCGGATCGGCGCGCGACCAAGGCGCCGGGCGACGTGCCCGGCCGTGACCGACCATGAGCCCCAACCGGCGCCGAGTTCGACCGCGACGAACGAACCAGATCCCGCCTCGATCGCTTTCAACAGTCCGACAAACTCAATCGATTCGGCATGATAGTCGCCGACGACGGTCGGAATGTCGCTATAGACGCGGCCCGACAGCGCCACGGTGGGCAGTGTGAATTCCGCCTTCATGCGCGTGCCGAGAAAGTTGCGCACGAAACCAGATTCGGCCTCGCCGGGATCGAGATGGCGCCGCAACAGGATTTCGTCCCCGGCGGTCACGCCGTCATACAGGCTGTCCAGGTGCGACCGAACGCGACCCGTGGTCGCGCGATATTCCTCCGAATTGACGAACGCGTCACGCAACGCCGGCCAATCGCGCGCGGCACGATGCCCTTCGACCACGGCTTCGTTTTCCGGTTCGCGCCCCAGCAACATCCTGTAGGCCGAGACCACCTCGTCGCGTGAAACTGTCATGTCATGTCTTCCTCAACTGGACGATGGCGGAGCCGCCGCGACGCCTTTGCGCCTGGCCCCGATATTTGGCCGAGGGAGCCGGCTCAAGGTGGCAATCAACAAAAACAGCAACTTCGTCGAATATGGTCGGACGAATTGGCCGCGCCGCGTTCAACTTTCCACCGGCTGCGCGGCCGGCAGCAATTGCGCGACGGTCGCCGCCAGGTCCTCGTCGCTGCCCGCACGGCAATAGGCCAGGCCGTTCCAGCCCACATACAGCCCCCGCACGTCGACATTCGGAAATCGGCCTCGCGCGAGAAGCTGGACGCGAACGACCCCGTCGGCCTGCACGATTCCGGCAAAGCGGTAGAAGGTCGGGTGCTGGCTCAACGTGATCGTCGCAGTGCCGGCGCCGCAATCGGCAATCACCGCCGGGTCGCGCTCCCCGGAATTGGCACGGTGCAGGCACAGGAACAGATCGATCCGCTCGCCCTCGGCCAGATCGGAGCGAAAGGCGATCTCGCAGCGCCGATCCGAACTCCATGTTCCCCAGCTTTCATTGGCATGCCAGTTACGGGCGCGGGCGGCACGCGAGGTGATGATCGGGCGTTTTTCGGCCGCCGCGACCAGGATGTCGTTGTCACCGCCGTTGATCCGGCGCCGCGACGGTAGCAGCGGCAGATATGCGGCCGCCCCGCTGGGCGCGGCATCGGCACATTCGATGACCGAATGATAGAATTCGCTGCAGAAGTCGCCCCATCGCTTCGGCCTGAACGCGGTGGCGATGCGATCCTGCCATTGCCGCAGATCGTCGCGGTCCATGATCGGCTGGCGGATCGCCTGCAGCGCCGATTCCTCGTCAAAGGGATCGAAATAGCGAACGAAATCGCCGCCGACCTCGGGCATCGAGGTCGTGCCCGAGGCGATGCAGGGTTTGCCATAAGCGAGGCTCTCGCCGATCGGCAGCCCGAAACCCTCGACGAAGCTGGGATAGACGGTGAAAAGCGCGCGCTGGTACAGCGCCTCCATCATCACATCCGAGATGCCGTTGAAGATGAACAGCCAGTCGCCCTCATAGCCCTGCTCCTCGATATGGGCGCGCAGTTCATCGATCTGCCAGCCCCATTTGCCGACGAAGACGAGGTACGGCATCTTCTCGCCCAGCTCCGCGCGCAGCCGTTCCCAGACGCGGATCAGCATCGCGTGGTTCTTGCGAACCTCGATCGTCGAGACGAACAGGACATAATCGTGCGTCAGCACATACTTCAGCTTTGGATCGTCGAAATTCATCGTTGCATGGCGTGCCGGCGCGAAGGTGAGTTCGGTCGGCAGCAGGACCTCCTTGACCGGCAGATCGAGATGCTTGGTCTCACGCAGATAGGTTTGCACGTCGTCGCGGACGAAACGCGAATTGGTCAGCACGAAGTCGCACAGCTCCAGCGCGTCCGATAGCCGAAGGTTGAACCGGTCGACTGCGTCTTCCCTGACATATTCCTTGTTACGGATTTGGATCAGATCATGGATGAACAGGCCGAATCTCATGCCCTGGCGACGCAGCTCGGCCACCTTGTCGTACCGGTCGATGATCCAGAAGGCGCCGGCGATGACGAAGATGTCGCCTGCGCCGGGGGTGACCGGCGATTTGGTCGCGATCACCGCCGCGACGCAGCTTAATATCTCGTCGCGAGCGACATTCTTTTCCTGGAACAGCCTGACCAGCCGGACAAAGCTGTCGTAGCGCACCGAATAGAAGCGGCCAGTATCGTAATCGGGCAGCACCGGCACGATCCGGTAGCCCTTCAGCTTCATCTCCTCGACGCTGAGCATCAGATTGCCGCAGACGCGCTGGATTCCGCTCAGGCTGACATTGTCGTGGACGTAGGCGACGAAGTCGGTGACGTCGAACCAGATGGTGTGCAATGCAACCTCCCCGTCGGGCAGTTCGAGGCCCGCGATCGCGCGCGCGCCGCTCATCTCGATTTCGTCCCGCGCGTGCTGGTTGCGCGGGTCGAGATTATAAGCCTGTTGATAGGCCCAGGCCGAAGCCGGCGTGTTGCCCATGAGCTTGTAGAGATGGCCCCGCTGGAGATGCAGATCGGAATTGCGCCGGTTGATCTTCAACGCGTCGTCATAGGCGGCGAGCGCTTCGCCGAAGCGACCCGCTTCCTTCAGGCAATTGCCAAGCTGAACGATATACCGAAAGGTTGCCGGATTGCGCCCCGCCACGGCGAGAAAGTCGGCATAGAGGGTCGCGGCCGTCGCCCAGTTGCCGCGATCGCGTTCCTGGCCGGCGGCTCTTGCCAGCCCGATCCTGCCCAACAGGCTACGCTTGATTTTCACGTCGAACCCCTTTGATCACGCCGGTGTCTCCCAATGTCGCGAAGCATCACTTGCCGAGGTCATCGCGCACGGTCGATGTCGCCGGTCGGCGCGCCGTGCGATCTTGACGTTACCGAGCCGAAAAAGGCAATCAGTTCCGCGCAATAAGCTGATTCCGTCATATCGGCGGGAATATGCGGGTGCCTGCCCGGGATGGCGCGCGGGGTCGTCATGATCGCGCGCTCCCAGCCGCTCTCGTCATCGGCCGCCAGCAACGTCGTCGAGCGATGCGCGATTTCGCGATGCGACGGGATATCCGACGCGATCGTCGGCACACCCATGGCAATGCCTTCCAGCAACGGAAGCCCGAAGCCTTCGGCGAAGGACGGGCTGAGCAGGGCCGCGCAGCCGAATACCAGGCGCGCGAGCGCCGGGCTCGACAGTCCCGAGACGTGATGCACCCGATCGCGCAAGCGCGGCGACGCGGTCAGTGGCGCGAGGATGCGCTCGGCATCCAGCCCAGGAGCGCCGACCATCACGAGATGCGGCGCCGCATCCCCCATCCTTGCGATGAGCTTTTCCCAGACCCGCAGCAACAGCGTGAAATTCTTGCGCAGCTCGATCGTCGAGACCACGACGAAATAATGCTTGCCGGCGAGTTCCGGCAGACCGCCGCGCGTCCTGGCGAACGCGGCCGGGACGGGAAGCGATCGCACTAGGCTCGGAATCGGGCTCGCGTGCAACTGTGCCAACGCCTCGTTCACGCTGGCGCGCGCAAAGGCGGTGCTGAAGATCAGGCAGTCGGCATGGGCCGCCGCCGTTCTGACCATGCGGGCGTGATGAGCGACGGAGGCCGGCTTGACCAGTTCGGGATGCTGCAGTGGGATCGTGTCGTGGATCATCAGGGCGCAGCTGATGTCGGGCCGCCGCTGCAGCCAAGTGAAGAACATCGGCACTGCCAGCGCCAATTGGCCGAAATTCACGTAAATGGCGCCGGGCGGGACGGCCCTGGTCGCAGCGCGTCCGGTGCGCAGCCCGGTGCGGCGCACCAGCGCGAGGGTGCGCCTTACGCCTTCGCGACGCGTCAGCCCGACCGCATGAGGTAGACGAAAGTCCCGCGCATGGTCGCGCGACCGCATATCGGCGATCAGGCTTTGCAGCCGGGCATCATCTTCCGATGCCATGCTCTCATTCCAGATATGTTCGAGATGCGTCAGCAACGATCGCGCGACGGAGGCGGGGTAGGCGCGCACGCCCAGCGGCGTCGGTAGGATGGCGATATGCGGGCTGTGCGGATCCATGAAAAGATGATTCGCCATGGCGAGATCGACCCGGTCGATCCCGCGCGGCGTGGCGAAATTGGGCCCGATGAACAACCGGCAAAGGTCGTAGGCAATGATACGCGACATGCTGCAAATCGATCCGGGTTGCGAGGGGGCGCGTCACATCAGTCCCTCCGGTTTATGGTGTTCGCCGGTCCTAGCGCGAGCCTGGGCGATCAGATGGAAATGTTCAGTTTTGCATAAAGGCCGGCCAATCGCGTGGCGAAGGCCTGGTCCGAGAATTTTGCGGCGTGAAGGAGGCCGGCGGCGGACAGCCGCGCCGCCAGCGCGTCGTCCCCGTCGATCGTGCGGATCGCCGCGGCAATCGCACTGGTGTCATAGGGATCGACCAGGAGCCCGCCGTCACCGACGACCTCGGGGACGGAACTCGTGGTCGAGCCGATGACCGGCGTGCCGAGCTGGATCGCTTCCAGCGCGGGCAGGCCGAAACCCTCGTACAGGGACGGAAACAGCACCGCGCGGGCCGCGCGGATCAGGCAAAACAGCATGTCGCGCGACAGATATTGCAGCTGGATGATCTGCTGCTCGGGCTTGCGACCATAAACCGTGCCGCCCGGGCCGAGCGCGCCGCTGGCCCCGGCCATGCCCCAGTCGCGCGACGACACCACGACCAGCGGCTTGTCGGTCCGCGAGGCAAGATAGGCATCGACGATCCGCGCGAGATTCTTCTTCGGATCGGCCGCGCCGAAAAACAGGAAGAAGCCCTTGGGCGGCAGGCCGAACACGCTCTGGATCATCGCATGATCGTCTGCCTCGGTGGATGCGGATAGGGCGGGCGGCAGCGGGCTCGACTGGTAGGTGTTGGTGACGCGATCCGGGTCGGTACCGAACATCGCCAGGATATCGTTGCGACTCGCTTCGGATACCGTCGCGATATGGTCGGCACCGCGCAGGATCGCCGAGATCAGATTGCGGTAATAGACCTTGTCGTCGAGCGTCGTGTGCGGCAGCTTCAGCGGCACCAGATCGTGCAGCGTGTAGACGTTGCGGGCGCCGGCCATGCGCACCGGCACCGGGTAGGTCCAGTGCATCACGCTGGGCGGCTGGGGCATGTGCACGGTGGTGAGGCGCCCGAAGGTGAAGAAGCGCGCGGCCGCCAGCTCGAAGAGCAAAGGGCTCGACCACAAGGCCGAAAAGGCCGGCCAGCGCGGGCCGAAGGCGCGCTTGTCGACATGCTCGGTCAGCGGCACCGCGGTAAGCTGCGGACTGTTGAAAGGGTTGCGCGCGAAGGCCCGCGCGATGCGCCCGCGTGGCAGGCCACGCTTGTCGCCCTGGCCGAAGCGCTCGAAGAACAGCGACTCCCGCGTGTTGGGTGCGGGGCCCGGATCGATCCCGAAGACGCCCTCGATCGCCTGGCCGCCGTTCGACAGCACCGTGGCCAGCGCCGCGCCATAGAGTCGGATGACATCAGCTCGATCCATATCCTGAGTTGAGTAGGTAATTGCGGCATTCGGCGGGGCTGAAGGCGTCG